>NZ_JBFAXU010000064.1:0-1050 GCF_040680975.1 Streptomyces sp. NPDC051921 | reverse complement strand
GAGGCCGGGCATCTCGTGCTCGGCGAGGGTGATCTCCTTGCGGCCGAACTCCGCCAGACCGATGTCGGCGACCTTGAAATCGGTGAACTCAGACATGTGCCCCAACTCTCCTTGCGCTGACGATGTTTCGGTGGATTTCCAAGGCCGCCGTGGACTTGTTGAGCGTGATGTAGTGCAGGCCGGGCGCCCCCTCGTCGAGCAGGCGCAGGCCCGTGGCCGTCGCGTGCTCGACCCCGATCCGGTACGCGGCCGCCGGGTCGTCCTTGGCCGCCTCCAGGCGGTGCGCCAGGTCCTCCGGGAAGGCCGCGTCGGACAGCTCGGCGAAGCGGCGGATCTGGCGCACGTCGGTGGCGGGCATGATCTCCGGGATGATCGGGGTGTCGCACCCGGCCGCGGTGACCCGGTCGCGCAGCCGCAGGTAGTCCTCCGGGTCGAAGAACATCTGGGTGATCGCGTAGTCGGCGCCCGCCCTGCACTTGGCGATGAAGTGGGCGAGGTCGCTCGCCGCGTCGGGTGATCGCGGATGCCCCTCGGGGAAGGCCGCCACGCCGATCCGAAAGTCCCCCAACGACCGTACGAGCTCGACGAGTTCGTACGCGTACGTGAAGCCCTGCGGGTGCGGCGTCCAGGTGCCGCGGGGATCGCCCGGCGGGTCGCCGCGCAGCACGAGCACGTCGCGCACGCCGGCGTCCGCGTAGGCGCCGATGATCGCCCGCAGCTCGGCGACCGCATGCCCGACGGCCGTCAGGTGCGCGACCGGTCGCATAGTGGTCTCCGTCACGATCCGCTTCGTCACGTCGATCGTCCGGTCGCGGGACGAGCCGCCCGCCCCGTACGTCACGGAGACGAAGTCCGGTGCGAACGCCTCCACGCGCCGGATCGCGTCCCACAGGGTCTGCTCGCCCTTGTCGGTCTTCGGCGGGAAGAACTCGAACGAGTAGGTGGGGGTCACAGGCGGCGTCCTCCCGCGTTGAAGTAGGTGGCTTCCGGGTGGTGGACGACGAAGGCGTCCGTGGACTGCTCGGGGTGGAGCTGGTACTCCTCCGACAG
>NZ_JBFAXU010000063.1:0-1245 GCF_040680975.1 Streptomyces sp. NPDC051921 | reverse complement strand
TGCATCGCCACCAGCGACGACGAGCACGCCGTGTCCACCGTGATCGCCGGACCCTCGAACCCGAACGAATACGACACGCGACCCGACGCCACGCTGGCCATGCTGCCGCTGCTGACGTAGCCCTCGAATCCTTCGGGGGCGGGCCGCAGCCGGGCACCGTAGTCGTCGTACATCACACCGGCGAACACACCCGTCGACGAACCGCGCAGCCCCGCGGGATCGATCCCCCCACGCTCCAGCGCCTCCCACGCCACCTCCAGCAGCAGCCGCTGCTGCGGATCGATCGCGAGCGCCTCGCGCGGAGAGATCCCGAAGAAGCCGGCGTCGAACTCCGCCGCGTCGTGCAGGAACCCGCCGTGCCGGCTGTAGGACTTGCCCACCCGGTCCGGGTCCGGGTCGAAGAGACCCTCGACATCCCACCCCCGGTCACCGGGGAACTCCGAGACCGCGTCCCCGCCCTCGACCACCAGCCGCCACAGATCCTCCGGAGACCGCACATCACCCGGATACCGGCACGCCATCCCGACGATCACCACCGGATCGTCACCGACCGCCACCCCCACCGGCACCGACACGGCCGCCCCCGCATCCGACCCGTCGTCCGCACCGAGCAGCTCCGACTTGAGGAGCTGGACGACCGCCTGCGGGGTCGGGTGGTCGAAGACGAGGGTGGCGGGGAGCGTCAGTCCGGTCGCGTTGTTGAGCTGGTTGCGCAGCTCCATCGACGTGAGGGAGTCGAACCCGGCGTCACCGAAGCCCCGGTGCGGGTCGATGCTCTCGGGGCTGGAGTGCGCCAGGACGGAGGCGACGTGCTTGCGGACCAGGTCGAGGAGCAGTCGTTCCTGGTCCCCCTCGGGCAGTCCGGCCAGGTGTTGTGCCAAGGGCCGCGCCGCCGCGCCTGCCGTGACGCGACGTACCGAGGCGCGGACGAGTTCCGCGAAGACGGGGGGCAGGGTGCCGTCGGCAGCCTGCGCCCGGAGCGCCTTGCGGTCGAGCTCCGCCGCGACGACCACGGGCCGGTCGCCGACGAGCGCCGCGTCGAAGAGGTCAAGGCCCTGGGCCGTGGAGAGCGGCGCGATGCCGTTCCGGTGGAGGCGGGCCAGGGCGGTGCGGTCGAGCTGGGTGGTCATCGCGCTGTCCTCGGCCCACAGGCCCCAGGCGATGCTGGTGGCCGGCAGCCCCTGAGCCCGACGGAACTCCGCCAACGCGTCCAGGAACGCGTTCGCCGCCGCATAGTTCGCCTGC
>NZ_JBFAXU010000061.1:0-1269 GCF_040680975.1 Streptomyces sp. NPDC051921 | reverse complement strand
TGCATCGCCACCAGCGACGACGAGCACGCCGTGTCCACCGTGATCGCCGGACCCTCGAACCCGAACGAATACGACACGCGACCCGACGCCACGCTCGGCATGCTGCCGCTTCCCACATACCCCTCGAAACCTTCGGGGGCGGGCCGCAGCCGGGCACCGTAGTCGTCGTACATCACACCGGCGAACACACCCGTCGACGAACCGCGCAGCCCGGCGGGATCGATCCCCCCACGCTCCAGCGCCTCCCACGCGACCTCCAGCAGCAGCCGCTGCTGCGGATCGATCGCGAGCGCCTCGCGCGGGGAGATCCCGAAGAAGCCGGCGTCGAACTCCGCCGCGTCGTGCAGGAACCCGCCGTGCCGGCTGTACGACTTGCCCACCCGGTCCGGGTCCGGGTCGAAGAGACCCTCGACATCCCACCCCCGGTCACCGGGGAACTCCGAGACCGCGTCCCCGCCCTCGACCACCAACCGCCACAGATCCTCCGGCGACCGCACATCACCCGGATACCGGCACGCCATCCCGACGATCACCACCGGATCGTCACCGACCGCCACCCCCACCGGCACCGACACGGCCGCCCCCGCACCCAGGCCCAACCGTGCGTCATCACCCAGCAGTTCGGCGCGAAGGAGCTCGGCGACACCGTCGGGGGTGGGCTGGTCGAAGAGGAGGGTGGTGGGCAGCCTGAGTCCCGTCGCCGCATTGAGCTGGTTGCGCAGCTCCACCGAGGTGAGGGAGTCGAAGCCGAGGTCCTTGAAGGCCCGCGTGCTGTCGACGGTGCTGCCGGGGGCGTGTCCCAGGACCTTGGCGGTCGTCCTCAGGACCAGGTCGAGCAGCTCGCTCGTCCGGTCCGCGTCGGGCAGCCCCCGAAGCCGCTCGGCCAGCGCGGATCCCGCGCCCGCACCCGCGCCCCGGCCCGCACCCAGGGCCGCGGTCGCCGCCCGGGGCACCCGGGTCCGGACCAGGCCGCGCATGATCGGGGAGACGGCGCCGCCGGGTGTACGCAGCGCCTCGGCGTTCAGCCGGACGGCCACGTTGACCGGACGGCCGCCCTGCAGGGCCTCATCCAGCAGGTCCAGGGCCTCGTCCGCCGGCAGCGGGAGCATTCCGGCGCGGGACCAGCGCGCGTGGTCTGCGGCGGAGAGCTCCTCGGTCATTCCCAGGTCCCAGGGGCCCCAGGCGATGCTGGTGGCCGGCAGCCCCTGAGCCCGACGGAACTCCGCCAACGCGTCCAGGAACGCGTTCGCCGCCGCATAGTTCGCCTGC
>NZ_JBFAXU010000060.1:0-1293 GCF_040680975.1 Streptomyces sp. NPDC051921 | reverse complement strand
GAGGCCGGGCATCTCGTGCTCGGCGAGGGTGATCTCCTTGCGGCCGAACTCCGCCAGACCGATGTCGGCGACCTTGAAATCGGTGAACTCAGACACGTGCGAAGCTCCTAGTGCTGTGGGTGCCGGGGGCGGCGAAGGCGGACTGGATGTTCTGGTGGATCTCAAGCGTCGCGAGGGACTTGTTGAGCGTGATGTAGTGCAGGCCGGGCGCCCCCTCGGCGAGGAGGCGCTCGGCCATGCGTGTGGCGTGGTCGACGCCGATGCGATGACCTTCGGCCGGGTTGTCGCGGGTCGCTTCCAGGCGGTGGGCCAGGTCCTCGGGGAAGCTCGCCCCGCTGAGCTCGGCGAAGCGGCGGATCTGGCGCACGTCGGTGGCGGGCATGATCTCCGGGATGATCGGGGTGTCGCACCCGGCCACGTCCACGCGGTCACGCAGCCGCAGGTAGTCCTCCGGGTCGAAGAACATCTGGGTGATCGCGTAGTCGGCGCCCGCCCTGCACTTGGCGACGAAGTGCCTGATGTCGCTCTCCCAGTCGTACGAGCGCGGATGCTGCTCCGGGAACGCCGCCACGCCGATGCCGAAGTCGCCCAGTTCCCTTACCAGTGAGACCAGTTCATGGGCGTGGGTGAAACCCTCGGGGTGCCGCATCCACGGGGCGTTCGGATCGCCCGGCGGGTCGCCCCGCAGGGCGAGGACGTCCCGCACGCCCGCGTCGGCGTACTGGCCGATGATGTGGCGCAGTTCGGCGACCGAGTGGCCGACGGCGGTGAGGTGGGCCACGGGCCGCAGGGTGGTCTCCGTCGCGATGCGCTTGGTCACCTCGACCGTACGGTCCCGGGAGGAGCCGCCGGCGCCGTACGTCACGGAGACGAAGGTCGGCGACAGCTGCTCGATCCGGCGGATGGCGTTCCACAGGGTGTGGGCGCCCGCCTCGGTCTTCGGGGGGAAGAACTCGAAGGAGAAGGAACGGGTCCCGCTCGCCAGGACCTCGCGCACGGTGGTCATCGGCGTCCTCCCGCGTTGAAGTAGGTGGCTTCCGGGTGGTGGACGACGAAGGCGTCCGTGGACTGCTCGGGGTGGAGCTGGTACTCCTCCGACAGCTCGACGCCGATGCGCTCGGGACGCAGGAGCTCGGCGATCTTCGCCCGGTCCTCCAGGTCGGGGCAGGCCGGGTAGCCGAGGGAGTACCGGCAGCCCTGGTACTCGGTGCGGAGCATGCCCTCGATGCCGGCCGGGTCGCCGCCGCCGATGCCCCACTCGGCGCGGACCCTGCCGTGCCAGTACTCGGCCAG
>NZ_JBFAXU010000059.1:0-1301 GCF_040680975.1 Streptomyces sp. NPDC051921 | reverse complement strand
GTCAGTGCCTGTTGGGTGATGGTGGGGTTCTGGAAGATGTCGTGGAGGGTGAGGTGGAGGCCGTTCTGGTCGGCTTGGGCGGTGGCGCGGAGGGCGAGGAGGGAGTCGGCGCCGAGTTGGAAGAGGTTGTGGGTGGTGCCGAGGGGGTGGGGTGGGTTGAGGAGTTGGGTCCAGATGGTGGTGAGGGTGTGTTCGGTGGGGGTGGTGGGGGGTGTGTAGTGGGTGGTGTTGTTTTGGGTGGTGGGGTGGGGGAGTGCTTTGTGGTTGATTTTTCCGTTGGGGGTGAGGGGGAGTTCGTTGAGGGTGATGAGGTGGGTGGGGATCATGTAGTGGGGGAGTTTGTGGGTGAGCCAGTTGTGTATTTCTTGGTGGGTGGGGGGTGTTTGGGGGTTGGTGGGGATGATGTAGGTGGTGAGTTGGCGGGTGTTGTTGGTGGTGTGGGTGGTGGTGAGTGTGGTGTGGATGTCGGGGTGGGTGGTGAGGGTGTTGTCGATTTCTCCGAGTTCTATGCGGTAGCCGTTGATTTTGACTTGGTGGTCTTCGCGGCCGAGGAATTCGATGGTGCCGTCGGGCCAGTATCGGCCGAGGTCTCCGGTGCGGTAGAGGCGTTGGTTGGTGTGGGGGTTGGTGGTGAAGGCGTTGTTGGTTTTGTGGGGGTCTTTCCAGTAGCCGAGTGCGGTGCCGGTTCCGCCGATGTGGATGTGTCCGGTGGTGTAGGGGGGTCGGGGGCGTTGGTGGTGGTCGAGGATGTGGATTGTTTGGTTGGTGAGGGGTTTTCCGTAGGGGATGCTGGTCCATTCGGGGTTGATGGTGGTGATGGGGTGGTGGATGGACCAGATGGAGGCTTCGGTGGCGCCGCCGAGGCTGTGGAGGGTGAGGTCGGGGAAGGTGGTGTGGGCGCGTGGGGGGAGGGTGAGGGGGATCCAGTCTCCGGAGAGGAGGGCGGTGCGGAGGGTGGGGGTGTGGTCGTGGGTGTGGTGGCGGTGTTCGGTGAGGAGTTCGAAGAGGGCGGGGACGGAGTTCCAGGTGGTGATGTGGTGTTGGTGGATGAGGGTGTTCCAGTGGTGGGGGTCGCGTTGGGTGCCGGGGTGGGGGATGACGAGGGTGGCGCCGGCGGTGAGGGTGCCGAAGATGTCCCAGACGGAGAGGTCGAAGCTGAGGCTGGAGATGGCGAGGACGCGGTCTTCGGGGGTGAGGTGGATGCGGTGGTTGATGTCGTGGATGGTGTTGCGGGCGCCGCGGTGGTCGATCATGACGCCCTTGGGCTGGCCGGTCGATCCCGACGTGAAGATCACGTAGGC
>NZ_JBFAXU010000058.1:0-1460 GCF_040680975.1 Streptomyces sp. NPDC051921 | reverse complement strand
GGGGCCGCTGGCCTCCGGGCCCGGCATGACTGTTGCCCCCTGTCGAACGGATGACCTGGGGGGTGGTGTCACCGGGCCCGAGGGGTGCCGTCGGAGACGCTGATAAGAGGTCCGACCACTGCCCTGGCCGGGCGCAATGCCCGGCCGTCCGCGGGCGGCAGGTCTGCATAACGTGGATGCGCGAGAACGGCCCCGATGCCCAGGTCAGCACCGCAGCGAACGAGTGGGGGCACGGTGATCGACACCAAAGACGTGGGCGTCTTCCTCGGCCTGGACGTCGGCAAGAGCACACACCACGGGCACGGGCTGACCCCGGCCGGCAAGAAGGTCTTCGACAAACCCCTGCCCAACAGCGAACCGAAACTGCGGGCCGTCTTCGAGAAACTGTCCACGAAGTTCGGCACCGTCCTGGTGATCGTGGACCAGCCCGCCTCCATCGGCGCCCTCCCGCTGACCGTCGCCCGCGACACCGGCTGCCAGGTCGCCTACCTGCCGGGCCTTGCCATGCGGCGGATCGCCGACCTCTACCCCGGCGAGGCCAAGACCGACGCGAAGGACGCCGCGGTGATCGCGGACGCCGCCCGCACCATGCCCCACACTCTGCGCACGCTGGAACTCACCGACGAAATCACCGCCGAGCTCACCGTCCTGGTCGGCTTCGACCAAGACCTCGCCGCCGAGGCCACCCGCACCTCCAACCGGATACGCGGCCTGCTCACCCAGTTCCACCCCAGCCTGGAACGCGTCCTTGGCCCACGTCTAGACCACCAGGCCGTCACCTGGCTGCTGGAACGCTACGGATCCCCGGCCGCCCTGCGGAAAGCCGGCCGCCGCAGACTCGTCGAACTGATCCGCCCCAAGGCCCCACGCATGGCACAGCGGCTGATCGACGACGTCTTCGACGCACTCGAGGAGCAGACTGTCGTGGTCCCGGGCACCGGCACCCTCGACATCGTCATCCCATCCCTGGCCCGCTCGCTCGCGGCCGTCCACGAACAACGCCGGGCCCTGGAAGCTCAGATCAGCGAACTACTGGAGGCCCACCCTCTTTCCCAGGTCCTGACGTCGATGCCCGGCATCGGCGTCAGGACCACCGCCGTCCTGCTGGTCACCGTCGGCGACGGCACCAGCTTCCCCACCGCCGCCCACCTCGCCTCCTACGCCGGCCTCGCTCCTGCCACAAAGCAGTCGGGCACCTCGATCCACGGCGAGCACGCGCCACGAGGCGGGAACCGGCAGCTCAAACGCGCGATGTTCCTCTCCGCGTTCGCCGCCCTGCACGACCCCGCCTCTCGCGACTACTACGACCGATGCCGAACCCGGGGCAAAACCCACACCCAGGCCCTCCTCCGCCTCGCCCGGCAGCGCATCAGCGTGCTCTTCGCGATGCTCCGCGACGGCACCTTCTACGAACCCAGAACCCCACGCCTCGCTTGACGAAAGACATAGAGGCACCCCCC
>NZ_JBFAXU010000057.1:0-2505 GCF_040680975.1 Streptomyces sp. NPDC051921 | reverse complement strand
CTTCAGAACTAACACAGTGGACGCGAGCAACTGAGGACAAGCCCTCGGCCTATTAGTACCGGTCAGCTCCACCCATTACTGGGCTTCCACATCCGGCCTATCAACCCAGTCGTCTACTGGGAGCCTTACCCTCTCAAGGAGGTGGGAATACTCATCTCGAAGCAGGCTTCCCGCTTAGATGCTTTCAGCGGTTATCCCTCCCGAACGTAGCCAACCAGCCATGCCCTTGGCAGGACAACTGGCACACCAGAGGTTCGTCCGTCCCGGTCCTCTCGTACTAGGGACAGCCCTTCTCAATATTCCTACGCGCACAGCGGATAGGGACCGAACTGTCTCACGACGTTCTAAACCCAGCTCGCGTACCGCTTTAATGGGCGAACAGCCCAACCCTTGGGACCGACTCCAGCCCCAGGATGCGACGAGCCGACATCGAGGTGCCAAACCATCCCGTCGATATGGACTCTTGGGGAAGATCAGCCTGTTATCCCCGGGGTACCTTTTATCCGTTGAGCGACGGCGCTTCCACAAGCCACCGCCGGATCACTAGTCCCGACTTTCGTCCCTGCTCGACCCGTCGGTCTCACAGTCAAGCTCCCTTGTGCACTTACACTCAACACCTGATTGCCAACCAGGCTGAGGGAACCTTTGGGCGCCTCCGTTACCCTTTGGGAGGCAACCGCCCCAGTTAAACTACCCATCAGACACTGTCCCTGATCCGGATCACGGACCGAGGTTAGACATCCAGCACGACCAGAGTGGTATTTCAACGGCGACTCCACAACCACTGGCGTGGCTGCTTCAAAGTCTCCCACCTATCCTACACAAGCCGAACCGAACACCAATATCAAACTGTAGTAAAGGTCCCGGGGTCTTTCCGTCCTGCTGCGCGAAACGAGCATCTTTACTCGTAGTGCAATTTCACCGGGCCTATGGTTGAGACAGTCGAGAAGTCGTTACGCCATTCGTGCAGGTCGGAACTTACCCGACAAGGAATTTCGCTACCTTAGGATGGTTATAGTTACCACCGCCGTTTACTGGCGCTTAAGTTCTCAGCTTCGCCCTGTCGAAACAGAGCTAACCGGTCCCCTTAACGTTCCAGCACCGGGCAGGCGTCAGTCCGTATACATCGCCTTACGGCTTCGCACGGACCTGTGTTTTTAGTAAACAGTCGCTTCTCGCTGGTCTCTGCGGCCACCCCCAGCTCAGGGAGTAAATCCCATCACCAGGCGTGGCCCCCCTTCTCCCGAAGTTACGGGGGCATTTTGCCGAGTTCCTTAACCATAGTTCACCCGAACGCCTCGGTATTCTCTACCTGACCACCTGAGTCGGTTTAGGGTACGGGCCGCCATGAAACTCGCTAGAGGCTTTTCTCGACAGCATAGGATCATCCACTTCACCACAATCGGCTCGGCATCAGGTCTCAGCCTTAATGTGTGACGGATTTGCCTACCACACGGCCTACACCCTTACCCCGGGACAACCACCGCCCGGGCTGGACTACCTTCCTGCGTCACCCCATCGCTTACCTACTACCACCTTGGGTCAGCGGCTCCACCACTCCCCTTTGCCCGAAGGCTCCGGGGCGGCTTCACGGCCTTAGCATTAATGGGCTCGATATTGGGCGTTTCAAAGCGGGTACCGGAATATCAACCGGTTGTCCATCGACTACGCCTGTCGGCCTCGCCTTAGGTCCCGACTTACCCTGGGCAGATCAGCTTGACCCAGGAACCCTTAGTCAATCGGCGCACACGTTTCTCACGTGTGTATCGCTACTCATGCCTGCATTCTCACTCGTGAACCGTCCACAACTCGCTTCCGCGGCTGCTTCACCCGGCACACGACGCTCCCCTACCCATCACAGCACCCGTTGGGGCTATACGCTGCAATGACACGACTTCGGCGGTACGCTTGAGCCCCGCTACATTGTCGGCGCGGAATCACTTGACCAGTGAGCTATTACGCACTCTTTCAAGGGTGGCTGCTTCTAAGCCAACCTCCTGGTTGTCTCTGCGACTCCACATCCTTTCCCACTTAGCGTACGCTTAGGGGCCTTAGTCGATGCTCTGGGCTGTTTCCCTCTCGACCATGGAGCTTATCCCCCACAGTCTCACTGCCGTGCTCTCACTTACCGGCATTCGGAGTTTGGCTAAGGTCAGTAACCCGGTAGGGCCCATCGCCTATCCAGTGCTCTACCTCCGGCAAGAAACACACGACGCTGCACCTAAATGCATTTCGGGGAGAACCAGCTATCACGGAGTTTGATTGGCCTTTCACCCCTAACCACAGGTCATCCCCCAGGTTTTCAACCCTGGTGGGTTCGGTCCTCCACGAAGTCTTACCTCCGCTTCAACCTGCCCATGGCTAGATCACTCCGCTTCGGGTCTTGAGCGTGCTACTGAATCGCCCTATTCGGACTCGCTTTCGCTACGGCTTCCCCACACGGGTTAACCTCGCAACACACCGCAAACTCGCAGGCTCATTCTTCAAAAGGCACGCAGTCACGAG
>NZ_JBFAXU010000056.1:0-2934 GCF_040680975.1 Streptomyces sp. NPDC051921 | reverse complement strand
CCACGGGCGCGCCGACGACCAGGTGAAGATCCGCGGCTTCCGCGTGGAGCCCGGCGAGATCCAGAACGTCCTCGCGACCCACCCGGCCGTCGGCCGCGCCGCCGTCGTCGTCCGCGAGGACGCCCCCGGCGACAAGCGCCTCGTCGGCTACGTCGTCCCCGCCGACCCGGCGGCACCGCCCGAGGTGGCCGAGCTCCGCGCGCACGTGGCGGACCGGCTGCCGGAGTACATGGTCCCGGCCGGTCACGTCGTCCTCGACGCCCTCCCGCTCACCCCGACCGGCAAGCTCGACCGGCGTGCCCTGCCCGCCCCGGCGTACGTCTCGCGGGCCGGCGGCCGGGCCCCGCGCGACGAGCGCGAGGAGGCGCTGTGCGCGCTCTTCGCCGAACTCCTCGGCCGCGACAGCGTCACGATCGACGACAACTTCTTCGACCTGGGCGGCCATTCGCTCCTCGCCGCCAAGCTCATCACCCGCCTCCGCTCCACGCTCGGCGTCGAACTCGCCGTACCGGATCTCTTCGAGGCACCCACAGTTTCCGACTTCGCGGCGCGCACCGTCGATGCCCGCCAGGCGAGAAAGGGCTCCAGCGTCATGGACCGACCCGAGGACATCCCTCTCTCCTACGCCCAGCGCAGGCTGTGGTTCCTCAACAAGATGGAGGGGCCGAACAGCACGTACAACGTCGCCTTCGCGATCCGCCTGCGCGGCCCGCTGGACGTCGAGGCGCTGCGCACCTCGATCGTCGACGTGGTGGCCCGGCACGAGGCCCTGCGCACGGTCTTCGTGGAGCTGGAGGGCGAGCCGCACCAGCGGGTCCTGCCACCGGCCGACGCGCGGGTCAGCGTCGAGGTGACCCAGGTCGAGGCCGACGGGCTGGTGGTCGCGCTCGACACGGCCTCCCGCTACACCTTCGACCTCGGCACGACCCTGCCGGTGCGCGCCGACATCTTCGTCGTCAGCCCCACCGAGCACGTCCTGCTCCTGGTCATGCACCACATCGCCAGCGACGGCTGGTCCATGGGCCCGGTCCTGCGCGACCTGACCTACGCCTACGCCGCCCGCAGCGCCGGCGACGCCCCGATCTGGGAGCCGCTGCCCGTGCAGTACGTCGACTACACCCTCTGGCAGCAGGACCTGCTCGGCGACCCCGCCGACCCGGACAGCCTGATCGCCCGCCAGCTCGACTACTGGCGGGAGGCCCTCGACGGGCTCCCCGAGGAGACCGCCCTCCCCGTCGACCGGCCCCGCCCCTCCGAGCCCTCCCACCAGGGCGAGATAACGGAGGTCATGCTCGGCAAGGACCTGCACCGGCGTCTGCTCGCCTTCGCGCGGGAGTCCCAGGCGACCGTCTTCATGGTGATCCAGGCGGCCGTGTCGGGCCTGCTCGCCCGGCTCGGCGCGGGCACGGACGTGCCGCTGGGCACCCCCGTGGCGGGACGCACGGACGAGGCCCTGGACGACCTGGTCGGCTTCTTCGTGAACACCCTCGTGCTGCGCTCGGACGTGTCGGGCGACCCGACCTTCCGCGAGCTGGTGGCCCGGGTCCGGTCCACCGACCTGGAGGCGTACGCGCACGCCGACGTGCCCTTCGAGCGTCTGGTGGAGGAGCTGAACCCGCCGCGCTCGCTGGCCCGCCACCCGCTCTTCCAGATCATGCTCGTCGTGCAGAACAACGCCGAGGCCAAGCTGTCCCTGCCCGGCGTCGAGGTGGCAGTCGACCCGGTCCTCACCGGCTCCGCGAAGTTCGACCTCACCTTCGGCTTCACCGAGACCTTCGACGAGAACCGCGAGCCCGCCGGCATCCTCACCGTCGTCGAGTACGCCACCGACCTGTTCGACGGGGCGTCCATCGAGGCGCTCGTGGCCCGCCTCGAGCGCCTCATGGAGGCCCAGCTCGACGACCCGGACCTGCCGGCGGGACGCTGGGACGTCCTGTCGGGCGCGGAGCGCACCGCGCTCCTCGACGACTGGGCGGGCGACGACGTCGAGTTCCCGGCCGAGTCGTGCGTGCACGAGATGTTCTCCCGGCGCGCGGCGGCCACGCCCGACGCGACCGCCCTGGTCTTCGAGGACCGGCGGGTCAGCTACGGCGAGCTGGAGGAGCGCTCCAACCGGATGGCCCGGCACCTGATCGCGTCCGGCGTACGGCGCGGCGACGTGGCCGGCGTGTACCTGCCGCGCTCGGTCGACCTGGTCGTGGCGGTCCTCGGTCTCCTGAAGGCCGGCGGCACGTACACGATGCTGGACCCGGAGTTCCCGGTGGAGCGCATCTCCGTGGTGCTCGGGCAGACCGGCGCCCGGCTCGTGGTCACCGAGAGCGCCCTGTCCGGACGCCTCGACGGCTACTCCGAGGTCGTGATCGACCGGGACGCCGCGGTGATCGCCGCCCTGGACGTCTCCCCGCTGGAGCGGATCGCCACCCCGGCGGACGCGGCCTGCGTCATGTTCACCTCCGGCTCGACGGGCACGCCCAAGGGCGTCGTCTCCCCGCACCGCGCGGTCGTCGGCACCCTCACCAACCAGCGCACCCTCCCCGTCGGCGCGGACGAGGTGTGGCTTCAGTGCGCCCCCGTCTCGTGGGACGCCTTCGCCCTGGAGCTGTTCGGGGCGCTGCTCACCGGCGCGACCTGTGTGCTGCAGCCGGGCCAGCGCCCGGAGCCCGCGCTCATCTCCCGGCTGATCCACGAGCACTCCGTCACCTCCCTGCACGTGTCGGCGAGCCTGCTCAACTTCCTCCTCGACGAGTACCCGGGCGTCTTCGCCGGACTGCGCCACGTCATGACCGGCGGCGAGGCCGCGTCCATCCCGCACGTGATGCGCCTGGTGCGGGAGTTCCCTCAGGTGCGGCTGGTCAACGGCTACTCGCCGGCCGAGTCGATGATCTTCACCGTCGCCCACCGCATCACCGAGGACGACGCCGGCTCCGCCTCCAT
>NZ_JBFAXU010000055.1:0-3370 GCF_040680975.1 Streptomyces sp. NPDC051921 | reverse complement strand
CCACCTCGACACCAAATGCCGAGCCACCAAACCACCCAACGCACCCGTCGCCCCCGTCACCAACACCGTCCCCTCCCCACCGAACGACGGAAGGACATCAGTTGTGGACGGGGCGGTGTCCCGCTGGACGCGCGGGACGAAGACGTCGCCGCCCCGCAGCGCGAGCTGCGGCTCACCCGAGGCGAGGGCGGGAGCCAGGGCACGGAGCGAGTCCTGGGAGTCGTCGAGGTCGACGAGCACCACGCCGCCGGGCTGCTCGGACTGGGCCGTCCGTACGAGTCCCCACACCGCTGCGGCGGCCGGGGCGGTGACCTCCGCCTCCGACGAGACGGCGACCGCTCCACGGGTGACGACCAGGAGCTGCGGGGCGTCCGGCCGCTCGTCCGCGAGCCGTTCCTGGAGGAGGGCCAACACGTGGTGGCTCCAGGCGTGGGCGTCGGCGACGACGGTGTCCGCGGCCGGGTCGGCCGGGTCCACCGGCTCCGCCGGGAGCCGGTCGGAGGACCAGGGCCGTTCGTCCAGGACCTCAAGACCC
Organism: Streptomyces sp. NPDC051921; assembly: GCF_040680975.1. Classification (NCBI taxonomy): domain Bacteria; kingdom Bacillati; phylum Actinomycetota; class Actinomycetes; order Kitasatosporales; family Streptomycetaceae; genus Streptomyces; species Streptomyces sp. NPDC051921. Next base: position 2,835 of record NZ_JBFAXU010000055.1, on the reverse strand, counting down.
GCACCACGCAGTACGGACGCCAGGCCGCCGATGTCACCAGCGAGGGTCCACGAACCGGCCTCGCCCTGAGCGCCCTGAGAAGTCTGCGGAGCATGCGGAGTCTGCCGAGTCCAAGCCAGCTTGTACTGGGCGGAGTTGCGGTGTGCGAGCGCCGCGTCGGCCGCCCGGAGAGTGATCGACTCGACGGTCGCGACCAGCGCGCCCGTCCCGTCGGTGAGCACCAGCTCGGCCGCGTCGGCGCTCGTGCGGGTCAGCCGGACCCGCGCCGCGGAAGCGCCGACGGCGTGCAGGGTGAGCCCGGCCCAGGCGAACGGCACGCGCATCCGGTCGGGCTCGTTGTCGAGCGTGAGCGGACGCAGCGCCGCGTCGAGCAGTGCCGGGTGGATGCCGTACCGGTCCGCTTCGGCGGTGTCCGGCAGCTCCAGCTCGGCGAAGAGCTCGTCCCCCCGCTGCCAGACGGCCGCCACCCCCCGGAACAGGGGACCGTAGTGGTACCCCTGCTCGGAGAGGTCGGCGTGCAGCCGATCGACATCGATGGGCACCGCGCCCGCCGGGGGCCAGGCACCGTCCGAAGGTGTCACGGCCTCCTCGACGGCGCGGGCGAGAACGCCCTGGGCGTGCCGGGTCCATTCCTCGTCTTCGGTCCGTCGCGCGTAGACGCCGACGCCTCGCCGTCCGTCGTCCCCGGCGGACTCGACGACGACCTGGACCTGCACCGATCCTTCCGCCGGCAGGACCAGGGGCTGCGCCAGCATGAGCTCGTCGATCCGCTGGGTGCCCAGCGACTGACCTGCGTGCAGGGCGAGTTCGGCGTAGGCCGTACCCGGCAGGACGACCGTTCCCGCGAGGGCGTGGTCGGCCAGCCAGGGGTGCGTACGGAGCGAGATCCGCCCGGACAGTACGAGACCGTCCCCTTCGGCCGGCACCAGCGCGGCGCCGAGCAGAGGGTGACCGGCGTCCGTCAGCCCGGCTGCCGCGATGTCGTGGGACGACACGGCGGGAGCGAGCCAGTACCGCTCGTGCTCGAACGCGTACGTGGGCAGGTCGACCCGCCGCGCACCCGTCCCGCCGAAGTACGCCGTCCAGTCGACGGCCGCGCCGGAGGCGTGGAGGCGCGCCAGGGCCGTGACCACGGCCGTCGGCTCGTCCTGGGAACGGCGCAGGGCCGGTACCGCGTGGTCGGAGTCGACGAGCGGGGTGAGTACGGCGTCGGGGCCGATCTCCAGGAAACGGGTCACGCCCTGGGCGGTGAGGGTGGTGACGGCGTCGGCGAAGCGCACCGCCTCACGCACCTGCCGCACCCAGTACTCGGGCGAGTCCAGCCCTTCAGCTGCCTCACCGGTGACGGTCGAGACGACCGGGATACGGGCGGAGCCGTACGTGAGCCCGTCCAGGACCGTGCGGAACTCCTCCAGCATCGGCTCCATCAACACCGAGTGGAACGCGTGTGAGACCTTCAGCCGCGACGTGCGAACACCCTGCTCCGTGAAGTGCGCCGCAATCCGCAGCACTTCGGCCTCAACCCCTGAAACGACCACTGCAGCAGGCCCGTTGACCGCCGCGACTCCGACGCCATCCGTCAGCAGAGGAAGGACGTCGATCTCCGGAGCCGCGACGGCGACCATCGCGCCGCCCTCCGGCAGCGCCTGCATCAACCGCCCACGCGCCGCCACCAACACCGAGGCATCCGCCAGAGACAACACCCCCGACACGTGCGCGGCAGCGATCTCCCCCACCGAGTGACCGGCGAGAGCATCCGGCCGGACACCCCACGACTCCACCAGCCGGAACAACGCCACCTCGACCGCGAACAACGCGGCCTGCGCGAACACCGTCCGGTTCAGCAGACCGGCGTCCTCACCCCACATCACCTCCCGCAACGGACGCTCAAGATGCACATCAAGCTCAGCCACCACCGCGTCCAAAGCCTCCGCGAACACCGGGAACGACGCATACAGCTCACGCCCCATCCCCAGCCGCTGAGCACCCTGACCCGAGAACACGAAAGCGGTGCGGCCCCCGGTCCGGGTTTGCGCGGTGGACAAGGTGCGCAGTTGGGTGAGGAGGGCGTCCCGGTCGCTCGCGACGGCGAACGCGCGGTGCTCCAGCGCCGCGCGCCCCGCGGCCAGCGAGTAGCCGACATCGACCGGGTCCAGGTCCGGGTTGGCGGCCACGAATCCGGCCAGCCGCTCCACCTGAGCCGCCAGTCCTTCCGCGGAACGCGCCGAGACCACCCACGGCACCACCGGCAGCGAGCCGCCACTCGTCGAGCCGACAGCCGCCGGCTCCACCTCCGGGGCCTGCTCGATGATCACGTGCGCGTTCGTGCCACTCAGTCCGAACGACGACACACCCGCGCGTCGAGGCCGCTCCTCCGCCGGCCACTCCACCGACTCCGTCAGCAGCTCCACCGCACCGGAGGACCAGTCCACGTGCCGCGACGGCTCGTCCACGTGCAGGGTTCGGGGCAGCACCCCGTGCCGCATCGCCTGGACCATCTTGATCACACCACCGACACCGGCGGCCGCCTGCGTGTGCCCGATGTTCGACTTCAACGACCCGAGCCACAAAGGCCGTTCGTCCGCACGCCCCTGCCCGTATGTGGCGATCAGGGCCTGCGCCTCGATCGGGTCACCGAGCTTCGTGCCCGTCCCGTGCGCCTCCACCGCATCCACGTCGGCCGCCGACAGACCGGCACTCGCCAGCGCCTGCCGGATGACCCGCTGCTGCGAGGGGCCGTTGGGGGCCGTCAGGCCGTTCGACGCACCGTCCTGATTGACCGCGGAACCCCGCACCACGGCCAGGACCGTGTGCCCGTTCCGACGCGCGTCCGAC
>NZ_JBFAXU010000054.1:0-3828 GCF_040680975.1 Streptomyces sp. NPDC051921 | reverse complement strand
CCCCGAAGGGCTTCATCGTTCGACTTGCATGTGTTAAGCACGCCGCCAGCGTTCGTCCTGAGCCAGGATCAAACTCTCCGTGAATGTTTACCGGTGATCCGGTTCTACACTCGCGTTGAGCGGAACCAGGAAGAGGAATAGTCTCCCCGGTTCACAGCGTCCTCGCTGTGTGCCACCCACGAGGGGTGGACTTTTTCAAAGGAACCTCGACCATCCGAAGATGGACGGGGTATCAACTAATCTGGCGTTGATTTTTGGCACGCTGTTGAGTTCTCAAGGTGCGGACGCTTCCTTCGTACCGACCCTCGCGGGCTTTCCTCCGGGCGCTTCCTTCGTTTCCGACTCTATCAGATCTTTCCGATCCGATTTCCTCGGTGCTTTCCGGTCCCTTTTTGACTTTCGTCTTTTCGGGCCCTTCCGGCGGTTCCGACTTTATCAGAACCATTTCCGTCGACCTAATCGGTGACTTCGTGATTCGAATAAGGAATCGGAGTGGCTCCGTCGTCCATGTGGATCTCCGACCGGAGCGAGAAAGAGTCTAACTTGTCAGCCCCGAGCTTGTCCAGCTCCAGGCAACCGTTTGAATCTACCTCCCCACGCCATCCGTGTCAACGGGTTTTGTGGGCGGAGAGGAGACTAGCAGGTCAGCGGGGTGCTCCGCACATCAGGCGGCGGTGGGGAGCTCGGCGGTCCGGTCCGCTTCCTCGACGTCGCCCGTGTCGCCGGCGCGGGCCGCGCGGCCGCCCAGGACATAGACGTACGCGAGGAATACCAGTTCAGCGACGACGCCGATCGTGATGCGGGCCCAGGTCGGTAGGCCCGAGGGGGTCACGAAGCCTTCGATCAGGCCCGAGACGAAAAGGACCAGGGCCAGACCGATGGCCATGCCGATGGCCGATCGGCCCTGCTGGGCGAGGGCGGCGCGACGGGTCATGGGGCCCGGCTCGATGACGGTCCAGCCGAGGCGGAGGCCGGTGCCGGCGGCGACGAAGACCGCGGTCAGCTCGAGAAGGCCGTGCGGGAGGACCAGGCCCAGGAAGACGTCGAGGCGGCCGGCGGACGCCATGAGGCCGATGCCGACGCCGAGGTTGAGCATGTTGGCGAAGAGGACGAACAGCACCGGGATCCCCAGGAACGCGCCGAGGACAAGGCACACGGCGGCGGCCTGGGCGTTGTTCGTCCAGACCTGGGCCGCGAAGGAGGCCGCCGGATGGCTGGAGTAGTAGGTCTCGTACTGGCCGCCCGGGCGGGTCATCTCGCGGAGCTCGGCCGGGGCGCCCATCGCCGACTGGACCTCGGGGTGCGTCCCGATCCACCAGCCGATGAGGGCCGCGAGCAGGGTGGAGAGGATCGCGGTCGGTATCCACCAGCGGCGTGAGCGGTAGACCGCGGCCGGGAAGCCCGCGGTCAGGAAGGCGGCCGCGTCGCGCCAGGAGGCGCGGCGGGTTCCGGTGACCGTGGCGCGAGCCCGGGCGACGAGCTGGGTGAGCCGGGCGGTGAGCATCGGGTCCGGGGCGCTGGACCGGATGAGGGAGAGGTGGGTGGCCGTGCGCTGGTAGAGGGCGACGAGTTCGTCGGCCTCGGCGCCGGTGAGGCTCCGGCCGCGGCGCAGCAGGTGGTCGAGGCGGTCCCACTCGGCTCGGTGGGCGGTGACGAAGACGTCGAGGTCCATGATCGGCTGCTGCTCCAGGCACTGGGTGCGTACGGGTCCGTACTACTGCGGCGCGCTGCGGGTCAGCTTGGCAGACTGGCGTTCGGACGGGGATCGGCAGGCCGACGAAGGGTGGGCACGGTGAGCGGGGTCGTGACGGGGGATGCCGTCTATCTGGGGCTTCAGCCTGCGCGGTTGCCGAGCAGGGCGCTGGCCCTGCTGCTCGACCTGGTGGTGGTGTGGGCCGCGTACCTGCTGATCAGCGTGGGGATCGCGATCGCCACGGCCTCGTTGGACGAGGCGGCGGCGATGGCGCTGTCGATCGCTTCCTTCCTGCTGGTCCTGGTCGGTGGGCCGATAGCCGTGGAGACGCTGTCCCACGGGCGGTCGCTCGGGAAGATGGCGTGCGGGTTGCGGGTCGTGCGCGAGGACGGCGGGCCGATCCGGTTCCGGCACGCGCTGATGCGCGGGGCGATGGGGGTCGTCGAGATCCTCATGACGTTCGGGGTCGTCGCATGCGTCGCCTCGCTGGTGTCGGAGCGGGGGCGGCGGATCGGAGACGTGTTCGCCGGGACCCTCGTCGTGCGGGAGCGGGTGGCTCCCGCGTCCGCCATGGTGGTGCCGCCCCCGCCGCCGTGGCTGGTGGGGCGGTTCTCCGGGCTCGATCTGTCCGCCGTTCCCGACGCCCTGTGGCTGGAGGCGCGCCAGTACCTGACGCGCATGGGGCAGCTGGATCCGGCGATCGGGCGGCGGCTCGCCGAGCGCCTGGCCGACGAGCTGGTGGCCCGGACCGGCACCCCTCCGCCGCCTGGCGTACCAGCTGCCGCCTACCTGGCGGGTGTCGTGGCCGAGCGGCAGGCCCGAGAGGCACGACGGGCGTTCGCCCCGGCTGCGTCCCATGCGCCGTCGGCGGGGGCGGCCGTGCCGTCGACTCCTGCGCCGGTGGCGCCGGTGGCTCCGGCGTCTCCCGTCATGCCCCTTCCTCCATCGGCACCCGCGCCTCGTCCTCTCCCGGCGGAGGGCAGCGGGAAGGGGCACAGGGACGGGAACGGGAACGGGAACGGGGACAGGGGCGGGAACGGGGACAGGGACGCGAACGGGGACATGGGCGGGAACGGATCGCGCGCGACCGGGTTCGCTCCGCCGGCCTGAGTCACCGGCCCGAGTCACTGGTCCGAGTCACCAGTCCGAGTCACCAGTCCGAGTCACCGGCTCGCTGCGCCGGCCCGTTTCGCCCGGCGGCGTCAGAAGGTGTTGGGCGGGGTGTCGAGCTCTTCGAGCTCGACACCGGGGGCCGAGAGGACCACGTCGCCGGCGATGTGAACGGTGTGCCGCTCGCCCGTGTCCAGGGCGCTGACCTGGTACTCGTCCACGATCAGGGGGCCGTTGTCAGTGGCGTGCGCTTCACTCTTCACCAGGGCCCAGGACTGGTCGACCGTCAGGGGGGCGAGCACGGGATCCGTGAAGGCGACGAGCCGGACGCGGGTCTCCGGGGAATCGGGGGTGAGGCGCAGGAGTCGGGAGATCGCGACGAGGAACGCCGGGGACGTGCCGGTGAAGGCGTGGGCGCGCACATTGCCTTCGGTGGCGTGGGTTCCGGTGGGGTCGGTACGGACCCAGGTGACGCCGTCGAGAGCGGCGCCGCGGACCTGCCAGTCGGCGGCGTGGAGTTCGAGGCGAATGGGGCGGCCCAGGTCGTCGACGGCCAGGTCGACGGAGCCGCTCGGGTCACCGGAGGGGGTGGTGGTCCGTGCGACGTAGCGCCAGCCGGAGGGGCCGGGCGCGCAGTGGAAGTGCTCTTCGCCGAGGGGGGTGTGATCGTGCGGATCATGGAGCGAATAGCGGCCGCGGGGCATGGGTCCTCGGGGTGCGTCCTGGGGCGGTAGTCGGGACGGGGCAGGCCCCCGGCACGGGGGTGCGGGGGCCTGCCTGTTCCGCTCCGGGTTTCCGTGACGGGCGGGTGCCGGTGTGTGTGCCGTCACCCGCCGGTCATGGGATCAGTAGCGGTAGTGGTCCGGCTTGAACGGGCCCTCGACCTTGACGCCGATGTACTCGGCCTGCTCCGGGCGGAGGGTCGTCAGCTTGACGCCGAGGGCGTCGAGGTGGAGGCGGGCGACCTTCTCGTCGAGGTGCTTCGGCAGCACGTAGACGTCGGTCGGGTACTCCTCCGGCTTCGT
>NZ_JBFAXU010000053.1:0-5008 GCF_040680975.1 Streptomyces sp. NPDC051921 | reverse complement strand
GTGTTGTCCCTGGCGGATGCCTCGGTGTTGGTGGCGGCGCGTGGGCGGTTGATGCAGGCGCTGCCGGAGGGCGGCGCGATGGTCGCCGTCGCGGCCCCGGAGACGGATGTCCTCCCTCTGCTGGCCGACGGCGTCGGCATCGCGGCGGTCAACGGGCCGCGGTCGGTCGTGGTCTCGGGTGCGGAGTCCGAAGTGCTGCGGGTCGCGGAGCACTTCGCGCAGGCCGGCGTTCGTACGACCCGCCTGAAGGTCTCGCACGCCTTCCACTCCGTCCTCATGGAGCCGATGCTGGAGGAGTTCCGCACGGTCCTGGACGGGCTCACGTACGGCTCCGCCCGTATTCCGGTCGTGTCGACCGTCACCGGTGAGGTCGGCAAGGAGCTGGATGCACCGGCGTACTGGGTGCGGCAGGTCCGTGACGCGGTCCGCTTCGCCGACGCCGTCACCACCCTCACCGCCCAGGGTGTGACCCGTTTCCTGGAGATCGGCCCCGACGCCGTACTCACCCCGCTCATCGACTCCGACCATGCGATCCCGGCCCTGCGTCGAAATCAGGAGGAGCCCACCGCGCTCGTCAGCGCGCTGGGCCGGCTCCACGCCACCGGCGCCGCCGTCGACTGGACGGCCTTCTTCACCGGTTCCGGTACGGGTGCACGGCGGGTGGACCTGCCCACGTACGCCTTCCAGCGCCAGCGCTACTGGACGGACCCCCAACCCGAGTCCGGCGACGCGGAATCGGCCGGGCTGGATGCGGTCGACCACCCGATGCTGGGGGCGGCCGTGGAGTTCCCCGACTCCGCACAGGTCGTGCTCACCGCGCGGCTCTCGGCGCAGAAGCTGCCCTGGCTGGTCGACCACCAGGTGCTGGGCAGCACCGTCCTGCCCGGTACGGGCTTCGTCGAGCTGGCCGCCCGCGCGGCCGAGCTGGTCGGCTGTGAGGTCGTGGAGGAGCTGAACCTCCAGGCGCCGCTCGTCGTCCCCGAACACGGAGCCGTGAGGCTCCACGTCGCCGTGGCCGCGCCCGCCGCCGACGGGACGCGCGAGATCAGCGTGTACTCCCGTGGCCAGGACGCCCCGGAGGAGGATCGGCCGTGGATCCTGCACGCCGAGGGCCTGCTGTCCCACCGGCCGGTTCCGGCCGCGTTCGAACTGTCCCAGTGGCCCCCCGCGGGAGCGACCGCGATGGACGTGGACGGCGCGTACGTGTACCTGGACGAGCGCGGGTACGGGTACGGGCCGGCGTTCCAGGGGTTGAGGGCGGCCTGGCGACGCGGGGACGAGCTCTTCGCCGAGGTGGCCCTGCCGGAAGGGGCCCGGGGCGACGCGCAGCGGTACGGCGTCCATCCGGCGCTGCTGGACGCGGCCATGCACGTGCTGACCGTGGCCGATGACGACCCGGCCGGTGAGCGGACCATGCTGCCGTTCTCGTGGGCGGGCGTCTCCGCGCACGCGCGCGGTGCCGGTAGCCTGCGGGTGCGGCTTTCCTGGACCCGGGACAACGCCGTCTCCATGGCGATGGCCGACATGAGCGGTGCCCCCGTGCTCTCCGTCGAGGCGCTGAGTTTCCGCCCCGTCTCGGCGGCCCAGCTGAAGGCCGCCGCGTCCGCGCCCCACGGTTCGCTGTTCCAGGTGGAGTGGACGGACGTGCCCCTGGCGGGGGCGGCGCCGGCGGAGGTCGCCACCTGGGACGAGTTCGTCGCCGGCGACGATGCGCCGGACGCCGTCGTCCTGGACTGCGGTTCCGCGGCGGGTGACGTGCCGACGGCCGCGCGGTCGGTCGCGCACCGGGTGCTCGACGCCGTGCAGAAGTGGCTGGCCGACGAGCGGTCCGCGGTGACGCGGCTGGTCGTGGTGACCCGCGGCGCGGTGGCCGCGCACCCGGGCGAGGTCCCGGCACTGGAGCAGGCGCCCGTGTGGGGTCTGGTCCGTGCCGCGCAGGCGGAGAACCCCGGCCGGATCGTCCTGGTCGACGTCGGCACGGCCCTTCCCACCCGGGGGGACGCCGCTGCCGCTGATCTGGGCGGGATGCTTCCCGCGCTGTCGGCGGTGGTCGCCTCCGGCGAGCCCGAGGCGGCCCTGCGTGACGGGTCGCTGCGGGTGCCCCGGCTCGTCGGAGCGCCCGTGTCGGAGGGGCCGGCCCCGGCCGGGACGGACGGAGCGGTCTTCGACGGGCCGGGCACCGTGCTGATCACCGGCGGCACCGGCGGCATCGGCGCCCTGGTCGCCCGCCATCTGGTCACCGAGCACGGCGCACGGCGGCTGCTGCTGGTCAGCCGCAGCGGCGCGCGGGCGGAGGGTGTGGACGAGCTCGTCACCGAACTGTCCGGTCTCGGCGCCGACGTCGCGGTCGACGCGTGCGACGTCTCCGACCGCGACGCCCTGAAGGCGCTGCTCGCGCGCGTGCCGGACGAGCACCCGCTGACCGGTGTGGTGCACGTCGCCGGCGTCGTCCACAACGGGCTGATCGACTCCTGGACTCCCGGGCTCGTCGACGAGGGGCTCGCCCCCAAGGCCGACGCCGCCTGGCACCTCCACGAGCTCACCCGCGACCTCGGCCTCTCCGCGTTCGTCATGTTCTCCTCGGCGGGCGGCCTGGTACTGGCCGCGGGCCAGGCGGGTTACGCGGCGGCCAACGTCTTCCTGGACGCCCTGGCCGTGAGGCGCCGCTCCGAGGGGCTGCCCGCCCTGTCGATGGCCTGGGGTGCCTGGGCCCTCGACAAGGGGATGAGCAGCTGGCTCAGCGAAGCGGACCTCCAGCGTCTCAAGCGCCAGGGACTCCCGGCCTTCACGGCGGACGAGGCCCTGGACGTGTTCGACGCGGCGCTGCGGACCGACTCTCCGGTGATCGTGCCGACCCGACTGGACCGGGCGGCACTGCGGGACAGGGGAGAAGACCTCCCGGCCCTGCTGCGGGGACTGGCCCGGACGGCGCCGGCCGGCCGGCGGCAGACCCGGGCCGAGGCCCCCGCCTCCGGCGGCGGCGAACTCGTCGCGCGCCTGGCCGAGCTGCCGTCCGAGGAGCGGGTACGCGAACTCCTGACGATGATCCGTACCCATGCCGCGATCGTGCTCGGCCACGACGACCCCGCGTCCGTCGACAGCGACCGCGGATTCCTCGACATGGGATTCGATTCGCTCAGCGCGCTGGAAATGCGGAACCGGATGTGCGCCGCGACGGGACGACGCCTCATTCCGATGCTTCTGTTCGACTACCCGTCGCCCTCCGCTCTGGCCGCCTATTTCGAGGACGAGCTCTTCGAGAAGGCGCCGAAGGGAATCGACGAGGACCTCGTGTCGATCACCGCCGACGAACTCTTCGAGCTCCTCGACGCGGAGCTGGAGACTCCGGAATAGGCGTTCCCGGCAGGTGATTTAGGGGGCCGCGGCCGACCTTAGGGGGTCGCGGCCCTGGAGCCCCTCCGGCTGCCGCCGATTGAATGACCAGGGGGTTTCCCGGCCGGTTCGTCACCGGCCGTGAGGCCCTCGCGTACGAGTGCCTCGACCCGTCTAGGGAGCCACCGGTGAGCAACGAAGAAAAGCTCATGCAGTATCTCAAGCGGACGCTCGCCGACCTGCGTGAGGCACGCAGGTGCCTGGACGAGGCGGCCCGGAAGCCGGACGACGAGGCGATCGCGATCGTCGGTATGGCGTGCCGCTACCCCGGCGGGGTGACCTCCCCCGAGGGGCTGTGGCAGCTCGTGTCGGAAGGCGTGGACGCGGTCTCCGGCTTTCCCACCGACCGTGGCTGGGACACCGACGGGATCTACGATCCGCACTCCGAAGGCGCGACCAGGACGCACACCCGCGAAGGCGGCTTCCTGCACGACGCAGGGGAGTTCGATCCCGCGTTCTTCGGGATCAGCCCGAACGAGGCACTGGTCATGGACCCCCAGCAGCGGCTGCTCCTGGAGTGCTCCTGGGAGGCGCTCGAACGGGCCGGGCTCGACCCGGTGGCACTGCGTGGCAGCCGGACCGGCGTCTTCGCCGGCCTCATGTACCACGACTACGGCATCGGGCAGGGGGCCGGCAGCACCAGCGCGGGAAGCCTCGTGTCGGGCCGCGTGGCCTACACCCTGGGCCTTGAGGGTCCGGCGATGACGGTGGACACGGCCTGCTCGTCCTCGCTGGTGACCCTGCACCTGGCCGCCCAGGCACTCGGCCGAGGCGATTGCACCCTGGCACTGGCGGGCGGCGTCACGGTGATGTCCACCCCCGACATGTTCGTCTACTTCTCCTCCCAGCGAGGCATCGCCCGCGACGGTCGGTGCAAGTCGTTCGCGTCGGCCGCCGACGGCGTCGGCATCTCCGAAGGGGCCGGCGTGCTGGTCCTGGAACGCCTGTCCGACGCCAAGCGCAACGGCCACGAGGTCCTGGCGGTCGTCCGCGGCAGCGCGGTCAACCAGGACGGCGCCAGCAGCAGTTTCTCGGCCCCCAACGGTCCCTCGCAGCAGCGGGTGATCCGCCAGGCACTGTCGAGCGCTCGCCTCTCGGTGACGGACGTGGACGTGGTGGAGGGGCACGGGACGGGCACGACGCTGGGTGACCCGATCGAGGCGCAGGCGCTGATCGCCACGTACGGACAGGGGCGGGACGAGGGCCGGCCGTTGTGGCTGGGGTCGTTGAAGTCGAACATCGGGCACACGCAGGCGGCTGCCGGTGTCGGTGGTGTGATCAAGATGGTCCAGGCGATGCGGCACGGTGTCCTGCCCCGGACGCTGCACGTGGACGAGCCGTCGTCCCAGGTGGACTGGGAGGCGGGCGCGGTCGAGCTCCTGCGGGAGAACCGTCCGTGGCCGGCGGGGGATCGGCCCCGCCGGGCGGGTATCTCCTCGTTCGGGTTGAGCGGTACGAACGCGCACGTGATCATCGAGCAGGCCCCGGAGCCGGAGCCGGCCGATCCCGCCGACTCCGTCGAGCCGGCCGCTTCGGTGGGTGGTTCGTTGCCGGTGGTGCCGTGGGTGATCTCGGCGCGGAGTGAGACCGCTCTGCGGGCCCAGGCGGAGCGCCT
>NZ_JBFAXU010000052.1:0-6107 GCF_040680975.1 Streptomyces sp. NPDC051921 | reverse complement strand
TGCGCCTTCATGCTGTGCTCCTTGCGCTGTAGAGGTGTGCTTGCCGGTCGTCCGGGGCAGGGCCCGGCTGTCGCACCGGCGGATGTTCGCCGGTCGGTCGCTGGGGCAGGGCCGGGAGTCAGGGCGGCGTTGCGCGGCGCGCGGCTTCGAGGGCGGCCACCTCAAAGGTGACGGACGCGAGGGACGTGACGGCTGCGGAGGAAGTGGTGGTTGCCATGACCATCACGCTAGGGGGCGCGGGGCGGCCGGGGCTTCTCCATTCCTGACCGGTCCCGCACGGACCGGTCCCATCCTGACCGGTCCCGCACGGACCGGTCCCATCCTGACCGGTCCCGCACGGACCGGTCCCGTCCTGAACCCTCCCGGGACTTTCCTCGCCCGGCTCCGCCCGCGGTGGTCAGAGCGAGGATCGCCGGGACGATCACTTCCCAGTCGGCCCGCTCGACGCCGTGTCCCGCGCCGTCCAGGACCAGCAGCCTTGCGCCGGGGATCCGTTCCGCGAGTGCCTCGCCGTGCGCGAGGGGGAACAGCGGATCGGCGGATCCGTGGATCACCAGCGTGGGCACGCCGACCGACGAGAGCGGGGCCTGCGGCGGCTCCCCCTCGGGGAGCGAGTCGTGGTTGCGCAGGGCCGCGACGTCGCGCGCGCGTCCGACGTCGCGGCGCGCCAGGCGCCGGGCGGCGTCCTCGTCGAACGGACGGCGCCCCCCGGAGAGCACGCGCGCGTACGCGACCTGGTAGGCGATCATCGAGTCGGCGTCCGACCGGTCGACGCGCGCGTCCGAGGCGAACCGCAGGAACTCCTGCGTCGGCGGGGGGAGTTCGCGGTCGCCGCCCGGCACCGCGGCGGACGTGCTGATCAGGACGAGCGACAGCACCCGAGCCGGATGACCGAGCGCGAGCAGCTGCGCGAGCGCCCCTCCGGCCGAGACCCCCACGACGTGGGCGGCCGGGAGCCCGTAGGCGTCGAGCACCCGCACGGCGTCCTCGACGAGGTCCATGCCGGTGTATCCCGGGTGCCCCGGTTCGTAGGTGACGGACCGGCCGGTGTCGCGGTGGTCGTAGCGGATCACGAAGCGCGCGCCCCCGGCCAGCATCCGGCAGAAGCCCTCCTCCCACCAGAGCATGGACGCCCCCGTGCCCATGACGAGCAGGACCGGCGCATCCGAGGGGTCGCCGAAGGGTTCCGTGCACAGCTCGATGCCGTCGGCCTCGACGACGCGCTCGGCCATCGCCGCGCCTCCTCTCCGTCCGGTGGTCCACGGCGCGGTGGTGTCGACCACGCTACGTGCCTCCGGCGGGAGCGCCCTGCCGGCCGGGTCCGTGTTGCCTTTCTGTTTGAATCTGGGTTTTTCTGTCCGAACTTCTTGACATTCGGTTGTTCGGCCCCGAGATTCACAGCGCGTCCCCTCTCCACCCCCAGCACCTCGTCGGCCCCGTCACCAGAGGCAGGTATGTCAGTGAGATCAAGGGTCCGCGCCACCCTCGCGGCCGTCGGCGCCTTCGTGAGCGTCGCCGGGCTCACCACCCTCGCGCCGGCGGCGACCGCCGCCGTGGGCGGCGCCTACTACGTCGACTGTTCCGCCCCGGCGGCCGGAGACGGCTCCGCCGCCGCGCCGTGGAACACCCTCGCCGGGCCCAACGGGCATGTCTTCGGCCCCGGGGACAGCCTCGCACTGCGCGCCGGCACGACGTGCACGGGCACGCTGGCGCCGCGGGGCTCGGGGGCGGAGGACGCGCCGATCACGCTCGGGGCGTACGGAAGCGGCCCGGCGCCCGTCGTGAACGGCAACGGCGCCCCGTACGCCGTGCACCTCACCGACCAGAGCCACTGGACCATCCGCGGCCTGCGCGTGACCAACCCCTCCCCGGCCCGCGCCCAACGGACCGGGATCCAGGTGGACTCCGTGTCCGCCGTGCCCAAGGCCGGCATCGTCATCACGGGTAACGAGGTGCACGACACCGCCGGTTGGGGCGACAAGACCGGGACCAACGCGCCCTGGTACGTCTACTCGGCCGGCATCATGGTCCGCCACGCCTCCGGCACCGCCGGGCCGTTCGACGGGATCACCGTGACCGGCAACCAGGTGCACGACACCGGTGGCGGCGCCGTCAAGATCAGCGGTGACGGGGCGAGCCGCAGCACCGCCGTCCACATCGCCGGCAACACGATCCGCGAGGCCGGCGGCGACGGCATCGTCGTGCACAACGCCGTCGCGCCCCTCGTCGAACACAACACGGCACTCGACCTAGGTCTGGGCAACTACCCCTTCGTCGCAGGCAACTTCGCCGGCATGTGGCCGTACAACAGTCACAACCCGACCTTCCAGTTCAACGTCGTCGGCCGCAGCCGGCCGTCCACCTTCGACTCGACCGCGTGGGACTGTGACATCGCGACCACCGGCACCTGTCTGTTCCAGTACAACTACTCCTTCGGCAACGCCGGCGGCTGGTACCTCAACTGCCTGGGCAACTGCGGCGGTTCCACCGCCACCGACGCCGTCCTGCGCTACAACGTCTCCCAGGACGACTGCCGCATGGTCGTCACCACGGGCGGCACCGGCATCACCCACATCTACAACAACACCTTCATCTGCCCTTCCCGGCCGATGGAGGACACGATCAGCGCCAACAAGCGCGTGACCAACAACGTCTTCGTCGCGCCCGGCGGCAGCTTCGCCACCGGGACCGGCGTCAGCTACGACTCCAACGCCTACTTCGGCGGCATCGCCCCGGCACCCGGCGACAGCCGGGCGATCACCTCCGACCCCGGGCTCGTGGCACCCGGCAGCGGCGGCGAAGGTCTGGCCGAAGTGACCGGATACCGCCTCCGGACCGGTTCCCCGGCACTCGGCTCCGGCGCGGTCGTCGCCGCCAACGGCGGCCGTGACTACTTCGGCAACCCGGTGTCCGCGAGCGCGAGCCCGAACCGCGGCGCGTACAACGGCCCCGGCGTCACCCCGGCAGCCCTGCCGCTCTCGGCGGCGTACAACCAGGTCGGCGTGACGGCCGACGCCAACCCCAGCGCGGGCGGACTGTCCTCCGCCACCCACTCCGGCCGCTCCTTCTCCGCGGAGGCGCTCGCGGCGGCGGGACTCGCCCCGGGGCAGCAGGTCACCTCGGGCGGCGTCACCTTCACCTTCCACCGCGGCGCCCTCGGCTCCCCGGACCACGTCGTCGCCGCCGGGCAGACCGTGCAGGTCACCGGCACCGGAAGCAAGCTCGGCCTCCTCGGCTTCAGCACCTCGCACGCGCCGGCGGGCACGGGCACCCTCCGCTTCCGCGACGGCAGCACGCAGCCCTTCACCCTCGGGCTCACCGACTGGTGGGACACCACCCCCGTGACCGGCAACGTGCTGGTCGCGCGGGCGACCTACCAGAACCAGCACACCTCGCCGTACAACGGAGGCACCGCGCGGTACGCCCACACGGCGTCGGTGTGGGCCCAGACGATCCCCTTGCCGGCCGGCAAGACGCTCGATGCGGTCACCCTGCCGCAGGGCGCCCTCACGTCCGGCACGGCGCTGAGGATCTTCGACATCGCCGTGGGCGGGTGACGGGCGGGCGCCGCGAGGAGGAGGAGCGGAGGCACGCCCCTCCTCAGTCGCCCGCCCCCTCGAACGGCCACGACTCGATGTCCTGGTAGCGGATCGGCCCGGGGCCCCGGCCGAAGTTGCTGCCGACCAGGTGCAGGCGCGCCGCGGGCCAGGGCCGCCCGGAGAAGCCGGCCAGGCCCGCCGCCGAGTCGGCTATGGCCGACTCGGCGCCCCGGCGGGCGCGGGCCAGGGTCAGGTGCGGGCGCAGCGGTCGGCCCTCGAAGGGGATACCGCACTCCGTCACGAGGGTGCGGACGCGCGTCGCCAGGAGGTGCAGCCCTTCGACGTCGCCGTCGATGCCGCTCCACAGCACGCGCTCGTCGAAATGACCGCCGCCCCGCAGCCCCAGCTCCAGGGGGCGACGGCTCGCGGCGAGGGCGGCGAGGGGGTCCCGCAGCGGCGGCACGGCCCTGACCGGCAGCTCGCCGAGGAAGGCCAGGGTGATGTGCCAGTCCTCGATGCGGTTCCAGCGCAGGGCGGGATACGCCTCGTAGGCGGGGCGCAGCGCCGCCGCCAGCTCGTCCTTCGCGTCGTCGGGCGGGGCGAGGGCGATGAACACGCGGATGGTCGCGTCGGTGGACTGATCACTCACGGACCCTTCGTACCTCATCCGGCCCCGCGCGGTCACGTTCTCGGGGGCCCGCCCCGGTTCCGGAGGAGCGTGATCGGACCGGCACTGGTCGGTCCCGCCCTGCTTCGGGCACCATGAGCCCGGTCGTGGTCCCCGGCCGGGCAACCTGCCGGGGACCCTCGTTCGCGAACCCGGGGGAGTGGCAGTGGGCAGGTTCAGGCGACGTGGGCCGATATTCGAGGCGGACGCGCAACGGAGGGTGCGACGCAGCCCGTTGCTCTTCACCGTGCCGATCATGCTGCTCGTGCTGCTGACGGGGGTGCTCGGCTGGGAGATCGTCCGGGCCAACATGACGGAGGCGGCGCGGGCCGCCTGGCCGTGGCGGCTCCAGCTCCTCGACATGGAACCGCTCGGCAGCCTGCTCGCGGTCGCGGCCGGCGCGGTCCTCGCCCGGGCCCAGTACGCCCGCACCGTACGCCCGTTGCTCGGCTGGCGTGCCGACTGGAAGACCGGGCACCTGCGGGGCGGCGTGCCCGAGTGGCAGGTCGGGCTGCTGAACGGCGGGTCGCACACGGTGGTGGTGGAGGAGTACGCGTGCCGGGTCGTGCTGCGGGACGACACGGCGCAGGAGGCCGCCCCGTGGACGGACGTCCAGGGCGCGGCGGCGGCGCTGACCGGAGCCGGCCTCACCGTCGGGGAGGACTTCCAGCTCGTCACCATGGGGAACTTCCCGCTGGTGGGCACCGGCTCGTACGAGACGACCATGCTCGGGGCCTTCTCCCAGCGCTTCGTCGACGAGGTGGAGGCCCTGTACCTGAGGGTCCGCGTGGTCGACGTCGTCGGGGACAGCCACGAACGGATCCTCGACGCCCTCAAGGGCGCCCGCTCGACCTCGTATCAGCGCCCGCTGCCCTGACCGTCCAGCCAGCGCAGCACCTCGGGCAGCGCGTACTGCGCGGCGAAGTGCCCGGCCTCCGGTACGAGGACGGGCTCGGCGCCGGGGATGCGGCCGGCCAGCCAACGGGTGTGCGCCACGGGGGAGAAGGCGTCGTCGAGGCCGTGCCACAGCAGCACGGGCGCCGTGACGGAAGCGGTGTCGAAGCCCCACGGGACGACGAAGGCCAGACAGTCGTCCAGCCAGCCGTGGTGCGAGACCCGCAGCGCCTCCCGGTAGGTGCGCAGCAGCACCGTGCGCACGCGCGGGTCCTCGACGACCGGCAGGTCATGGGGGGAGAGCTCGGCACGCAGGTCGTCGAGGAGACGGACCGGGTCCCGCCGGATGACGGCGGCCCGGGCGACGAGGTCCCGTTCGAGCCCGTCGGGGTCCCGCCCGTCCAGGTGGGCGCGGGCCAGGCCGTACTCGCGGACGTTGAACGGGGTCATGCCGGCGTGCCAGTCCAGGCCGGCGGCGTCCGGGGGAGCGAGCCCCACCAGTACGGCGGCCGCCCGGACCCGCTCCGGCAGCAACGCCGCGCAGGCGAGCGCGTGCGGAGCCCCGCCGGACCGGCCGACCACCGCGAAGCGGCCCACGCCGAAGGCGTCGGCGACCGCGGCCGCGTCCGCGGCGGCATCGGCGACCCGGCGGCCCGGGGCGCGCTCCGACTCCCCGTAGCCGGGGCGGTCGTAGGCGAGGAACCGGAAGCCGGGATGCTCCTCGGCGAGCCCGGGCAACAGGGTGCCGAGGCGGGTGCCCGGCGTCCCGTGGAAGAGCAGCACGGGGCTTCCCGAGGGGTTCCCCCATTCCTCGGCCACCAGAAGCCGGCCGTCGTGGGTGCGCACAGGGTGTCCCATGGAGGGAGCCTAGGGCCGGGTGCCGGGTGCCGGACAGGGGACGCGGAAACCCCGGAGCCGCGGGCGGGGACGTGGAAGCCCCGGCGCCGCGGGCGGGGACGCGGAAACCCCGGAGCCGCGGGAGGGGACGACATCTCGTCCCCTCCCGC
>NZ_JBFAXU010000051.1:0-7313 GCF_040680975.1 Streptomyces sp. NPDC051921 | reverse complement strand
CCACCCCCCACCCCCACCTCATCCCCCTCAAAACCAACCCCACCACCCTCCACAACCAACCCCACCACACCACCCCACCCCTCCTCCGCAAGCTCGTCCCTGCCCGGCTCCGCGCGACGAGCGACGCCGCCGCCGAGGCCGGCGCCGTGCTGCGACGCATGGCCGGAATGACGGCGGAGGAACAGGAGCAGGTGCTGGAGGAACTGGTGCAGCGCTTCTCCGCCCGGCTACTGGGATTCGGCGGAGCCGAACAGATCGACCCCGCCCGCGACTTCCTGGAGTCCGGCTTCGACTCGCTCAGCGCGATGGAGCTGCGCAACCAGCTCAACGAGGCCACCGGGCTGCGGCTGCCCGCGATGGCGGTGTTCGACCACAAGACCCCCGCCGAGCTGGCCCGGTTCGTCCGTTCCGAACTCGCCGGACGCCTCGCACAGGCCGTGTCTCCCGCTTCCTCCCCGGCCGCGGGAGAGCCCGCGGCCGGTGCTTCCGCCGAAGGGTCGGGCGAAGCCCTCCGGTCGCAGACGCTCAGCGCCGTGTTCCGCGAGGCCGTGCATGCCGGCCGGATGAAGAGCGCATTCGCGCTCCTGGGCGCGGTCGCGAACGTCCGGCCGAGCTTCTCCTCGGTCGAGGAACTCGGATACGTACCGGCGCCGGTGAAACTGGCGCCCGGCGGGACCATTACGCCCCGCCTGATCTGCGTCAGCACGCCGATGGTCACCGGCGGGCCCTACCAACTCGCCCGTCTGGCCTCCCACTTCCGGGGCACGCGCACGGTGATGGGCCTTCCGCTGCCCGGATTCGCCACGGGTGAGAGTCTGCCCGCCACCACGGACGCGGCCATCGAGGCCCTCGCGGCGAGTGCCGTGGAGGCGGCCGAGGGGGAACCGTTCGCACTCGTCGGCTACTCGGCGGGCGGCATCCTCGCCCGGGTCACCGCCCGCCATCTGGAGGACGTGCACGGCATCGAGCCGGCAGGCCTGGTGATGCTGGACAGCTACCGCGCCGAGACGGAGCCGGGCGAGCAGGACGAGGAACTGGTCCTCGCCATGCTCTCCAAGGAAGCCGCCTTCGGCGGCTTCGACGTGGCGCGGCTCTCCACGATGGGCCGGTTCGTCGAGCTCGTGCCCCGGCTGGATCCCGGCGAGGTGAAGGCGCCCGTGCTGTTTGTCCAGTGCACCGAACTGTTCTCTCCCGACGGCGACGTGCCGGCGGAGCCCGGTGACTGGCAGGCTCAGCCCTGGGGCGACGCGACGGTGCGGACCGTTGCGGCGAGCCACTTCAGCATGCTGGAGGAGAAGGCCGAACTGACGGCTCGGGTCATCGAGGAGTGGCTCGGCGCCTGACCGGCGGAACGACGAGAGGCAGGCCCCCTTCCGGGGCCTGCCTCTCGTCGTTCTCAGGGGAACGGGGCCGCCGCCGGCAGGGCGGCGGCGGGACCTACTCGGCGGCACCTCCGTCCACGTCCGCGTCCGGGTTCCCGTCCGGGTTCCCGTCCGGCTCCGTGCCCAGCTCCGCATCCTCGCCCAGCACCAGGTTGATCAGGCTCTCGGCATCCATCTCGTCGAGGTCGAGCTCGATGCCGAGGTCGACGTCGAGAGCACGGCCGCCGTCGGCGCTCGTCGCGCCCGGTCCGCTCCCGGCTCCTTCGGCCAGGGCGAGCAGGACGTCCATGACGCCGGCCTCGCGCAACGCGCTCATCGGGATCCGCTGGAGCGCCGTGCGGATCCGGTCCTCCTCGTGAGCGCCACCGGCCGTGCCCGCGGTGTCCTCCGGAGCCAGCTCCGCCAGCACGTGATCGGCCAGGACCCGGGCACTCGGGAAGTCGAAGACGAGCGTCGGCGGCAGCCGCAGGCCGGTCTCCTTGTTGAGCTGGTTGCGGAACTCGACCGCGGTCACCGAGTCGAAGCCCAGGTCCTTGAACGCCCGTTCCGGGGCCACCTCCTGCGGCCCGTCGTGCCCGAGCATCGCTCCGGCGAGGCCGCGGACCAGGTCGAGCACCGCCGCGGCACGCTCCGGCCGGGGCAGCCCGACCAGCCTTTCCCGCAGCGGCTGGGCCCCCGCGGCGGCGACGGTCCGCCTCCCCCGACGCCCGCGGACCAACCCGCCGAAGACCGGAGGCAGTTCGTCCCCGGTCTCCGCCAGGCCCTTCAGGTCCAGGCGCATCGGCACCAGCGCCGGCGCGTCGAGCGCGACGGCCGTGTCGAAGAGCGCCAGGCCCTGGGGCGCACCGATCGGAACGATGCCGGCCCGCCGCATGCGCCGCAGGTCCACGTCCCCCATCTCGCCGGCCATGCCGTCGTCCGTGCTCCACAGGCCCCAGGCCAGCGACTGCGCCACCAGACCGTTCGCCCTCCGGTGGGCCGCCAAGGCGTCCAGGAAGGCGTTGGCCGCCGCGTAGTTGCCCTGCCCCGCGTTGCCGAGCGTGCCGGCCGCCGAGGAGAAGACCACGAATGCGGTCAGGTCCGTCCCGGCCGTCAGCTCGTGCAGGTTCAGAGCGGCGTCCACCTTGGGACGCAGGACGACGTCCATACGGGCGGGTGTCAGGGACGTGATGGCACCGTCGTCCAGCACACCGGCGAGGTGCACCACCGCCGTGACGGGGTGCCGGGCCAGCAGCCCGGCCAGGGCCGCCCGGTCCGACACGTCGCACGCGGCCACCTCCACCCGTGCGCCCAGCGCCGTCAGCTCGTCCCTCAGCTCCGGCATGCCGTCGGCGTCCTCACCTCGTCGGCTGGTCAGCAGCAGACTCCGTGCGCCGTGCTCGGTGACGAGGTGGCGGGCCACCATGCGGCCGAGCCGGCCCGTCGCTCCGGTGAGGAGCGTCGTGCCCTCGCCGTCGAAGCGGGCGGAGGCGTCGACCGGCTGGGCCGGTACGGGTACGCGGGCCAGCCGGGCGGCGTACGGCGTGCCGGCGCGGACGGCCACCTGCGGCTCCCCGGACACCGACGCCACTCCGATGCCCGCCTCCTCGACGACGTCCACCAGCTGGAACGCACCCGGGTGGGCGAGCTGCGCCGCGCGCACCAGACCCCACACCGCCGCACCTGCCAGGTCGGTCACGTCCTCACCCGGCAGCGCGACGGCGCCACGGGTCACGACCACGAGCCGCGACTCGGCGAACCGGTCGTCGGCCAGCCAGGACTGGAGCGCCGCGAGCATCTGGTGCGTCCGTGCACGCACCTCGTCCGCGGTGTTGCCGGGCTCGGACCGGTACACGACCACGCGCGGGGCCGGCTCGGCGTCCGCCGCCTCCTCCCACGGCGACCAGTCTTCCTGCACCGCGGTGCCCGCCGGGAGCGGCTGCGGAGACCAGTCCAGCTGGAAGAGCGAGTCGTGGAAGGCCACCCTGAGCGAGGCGAGCCCCTCCTCGCTGACCGGCCGGGACACCAGGGCCCGCACCGAAGCGACGGGAGCGCCGTCGGTGTCGGCCAGAAGCAGGGACACCGTGTCCTCCGCCACGGCCGCCACCCGCACCCGCACCCGCGAGGCACCGGTGGCGTGCAGCTCCACACCCTCCCAGGAGAAGGGCAGCAGCGTCCCGGTCGTCGGGCCGGCCGCCCCGTCCTCCCGCTCACCCGTCATGGCCGTGACGACGCCCAGGTGCAGGCAGGCGTCCAGCAGAGCGGGATGGAGCCCGAAACCCTCCACCGGGACGCCGTCCGGCAGGGCCACCTCGGCGAACAGCTCGTCACCGCGCCGCCAGGCACGTTCGAGCCCCCGGAACACCGGCCCGTAGGCGTAGCCCCGGGTGTCCAGCAGGTCATACGCGCCCTCGACCGCGACGGCCTCGGCACCCGTCGGCGGCCAGACGGCGAGGTCGGCGGCCCGCCCGTCGGACGAACCCTTGGCGAGGAAGCCCTGCGCGTGCAGGGTCCACTCCTCCTCGGCCCCCTCGACCCGCGCGTACACGGTGACGGGGCGCGCGCCCGAACCGTCGTCGGCCCCCACGCTCACCTGCACCTGGACGGCACCGCCCACGCCCAGCAGCAGCGGAGCGTGCAACGTCAGCTCTTCGACGACGTCGTAACCGACCTCGTCGCCCGCGCGGAGCACCAGCTCCACGAAGCCGGTCCCGGGGAACAGGACCGAATCGCCCACGACATGGTCGGCGAGCCAGGACTGGGTAGCGGCGGACAGCCGCCCGGTGAGGGTGACGCCCCCGGTCTCGGGCAGGTGCACGATCGCCCCCAGCAGCGGGTGCTCGGCTGCGTCCTGCCCCATGTCGGAGGCATCGGCGGCATGGGCGAGCGCGTTCACCCAGTAGCGCTGACGCTGGAACGCGTACGTGGGCAGGTCGACGCGCCGTACACCCGTACCCGAGCCGGTGAAGAAGGCCGTCCAGTCGACTGCGGCGCCGGTGGCGTGGAGCCGGCCCAGCGCGGTGACGAGCGCGGTGGGCTCCTCCTGGTTTCGGCGCAGGGCCGGGATCGCGTGGTCGGAGTCGATGAGGGGGGTGAGTACGGCGTCGGGGCCGATCTCCAGGAAACGGGTGACCCCCTGGGCGGTGAGGGTGGTGACGGCGTCGGCGAAGCGCACCGCGTCACGGACCTGCCGCACCCAGTACGCGGGCGAGTCCAGCTCCTGAGCCGTCTCACCCGTGACGGTCGAGATGACCGGGATACGGGCGGAGCCGTACGTGAGCCCGTCCAGGACCGTGCGGAACTCCTCCAGCATCGGCTCCATCAACACCGAGTGGAACGCATGCGAAACCTTCAACCGCGACGTACGAACACCCTGCTCCGTGAAGTGCGCCGCGATCCGCAGGACTTCGCCCTCGACACCCGAAACGACCACCGAGGACGGCCCGTTGACCGCCGCGATACCGACGCCGTCGGACAGGTGCGGGAGGACATCCGCTTCGGGTGCCGCGACGGCGACCATCGCGCCGCCCTCCGGCAGCGCCTGCATCAACCGCCCACGCGCCGCCACCAACGTCGCCGCATCCGCCAGGGACAGCACCCCGGACACGTGCGCGGCAGCGATCTCACCCACGGAGTGACCGGCAAGAGCGTCCGGTCGGACACCCCACGACTCCACCAGCCGGAACAGCGCCACCTCGACCGCGAAGAGTGCGGCCTGCGCGAACACCGTCTGATTCAGCAGACCGGCGTCCTCACCCCACATCACCTCCCGCAACGGCCGTTCAAGATGCGTATCAAGCTCAGCAACCACCTCGCCCAGCGCTTCGGCGAACACCGGGAAGGAGGAATGGAGTTCCCGACCCATGCCCAGCCGCTGAGCACCCTGACCCGAGAACACGAACCCGGTCCGGCCGTCCTTCCGCGCCGACGCCGCCGCCGTCGCTGACGTCGCCGAGCTCAACGCCCGCAGCTGAGCGATGAGTTCCTCCCGACTGTCAGCGACCACGCTCACCCGGTGGTCCAGGGCCGCGCGACCGGTCGCCAGCGAGTAGCCGACGTCCACCGGCGACAGCTCCGGCCGCTCGTCCATGAAGTCGGCCAGGCGCTCCGCCTGGGCGCGCAAGGCGGTCTCGCTCCGCGCCGAGATCACCCACGGCACCACCGTCGGCGCATCACCGGAAGGAGGCGCCGACTCGGGCTCCGGGGCCTGCTCGATGATCACGTGCGCGTTCGTGCCGCTCAGACCGAACGACGACACGCCGGCCCGGCGGGGCCGCTCGCCGGCCGGCCACGGACGGTTCTCCCGCAGCAGCTCGACCGCGCCCGCCTCCCAGTCCACCTGGGACGACGGCGCATCGACATGCAGCGTCTGCGGCATGACCCCCTCCTGCAGGGCCATCACCATCTTGATCACGCCGCCGACACCGGCGGCGGCCTGCGTGTGCCCGATGTTCGACTTCAACGACCCCAACCAGAGGGGGTGTCCGTCTGTGCGCTCCTGGCCGTACGTGGCGATCAAGGCCTGCGCCTCGATCGGGTCACCCAGCGTCGTCCCCGTCCCGTGCCCCTCCACCACGTCCACGTCCGTCACCGACAGACCGGCACTCGCCAGCGCCTGCCGGATCACCCGCTGCTGCGAGGGACCGTTGGGGGCGGAGAAGCCGTTCGACGCGCCGTCCTGGTTGACCGCACTGCCCCGTACGACGGCCAGGACCTCGTGCCCGTTGCGCCGGGCGTCCGACAGGCGCTCCAGGACCAGCATGCCGACGCCCTCGCCCCATCCGGTTCCGTCGGCGGAGTCGGCGTAGGACTTGCAGCGCCCGTCCGCGGCCATGCCGCGCTGACGGGAGAAGTCCACGAACATGCCCGGCATCGACATCACCGCCACACCGCCGGCCAGCGCGAGCGAGCACTCGCCGCTGCGCAGCGCCTGGGCGGCGAGGTGCAGGGTCACCAGAGAGGACGAGCAGGCCGTGTCCACCGTCATCGCCGGACCCTCAAGGCCCAGGGTGTAGGCCACGCGGCCCGACACCAGGCTGCCGCCGCTGGTGGTGGCGGCCTCGGGGCCGATGCCGTAGTCGTGGTACATCAGGCCGGCGAACACACCGGTCGCGCTGCCCTTCAGTGACATCGGGTCCAGTCCGGCCCGCTCCAGCGCCTCCCACGAGCACTCCAGCAGCAACCGCTGCTGTGGATCCATCACCAGTGCCTCGTTCGGGCTGATCCCGAAGAACCCCGGATCGAAGTCCGCGGCGTCGTAGAGGAATCCGCCTTCGCGCGCGTAGGTGGTGTTCGGCCGCTGCCCTGTCGGGTCGTAGAGCCGGTCGATGTCCCAACCCCGGTCGACGGGGAAGTCGGAGACCGCGTCCACTCCCTCCGACACGAGCCGCCACAGCCCTTCGGGCGTGGTGACCCCGCCCGGGTAGCGGCACGCCATGCCGACGATGACGATCGGGTCGTTCCCGGCCCCGGCCCCCGCTGTGGGAGCGGGCCCGGCGGGCCGAGCGCTTCGCGTGTCCCCCTCGGCGGTGCCGAGCAGCTCCTTCAGATGCTCCACCACCGCCTGTGCGCTGGGGTGGTCGAAGACCAGCGTCGCGGGGAGCCGCATGCCGGTGGCCTCGTTGAGCTGGTTGCGCAGCTCAACGGCGCTCAGCGAGTCGAAGCCGAGGTCGCGGAACGCGCGGTCGGGCTCCACCGCGTCGGCCGACGCGTGGCCGAGGACCGCGGCGACCTTGCCCCGTACGAGCTCGGTCAGTGTCCGCTCACGCTCGGCCGCCGGCAGTGCCGCCATCTGGTCCGCGAAAGCGGAGGCCGACGCGGCTCCGGCGCGCACGGCCCGGCGGACGGGGGTGCGGGTGAGCTTGCGGAGGAGGGGTGGGGTGGTGTGGTGGGGTTGGTTGTGGAGGGTGGTGGGGTTGGTTTTGAGGGGGATGAGGTGGGGGTGGGGGGTGG
>NZ_JBFAXU010000050.1:0-9487 GCF_040680975.1 Streptomyces sp. NPDC051921 | reverse complement strand
GCACGGTCCACGTCAACCTCGCGCTGATCCTCAAGTTCATGCGGAACCACCTGCTCGACCCGGTCGACCGGCCACCGCCGTTCCGGAGCTCGGTGCGCGGGCTCAGACGGTCGTCCCGGCCTCGTCCGCCGTCACCGCCGGGCGCTTGCTCGCGATGACCTTCCTGGCCAGCGAGCGGGGGCTGGTGAGGAAGCCGAAGCCCCACGACATGTGCATGGTCGCCAGGGCCACCGGGATCTGCAGCCGCGCCTTCAGGGACAGGCCCTTGCCCGCCGGGACGGAGCCCGCGGTGATGGCGGCCAGGTAGCCGGCCGGGACCACGAAGCCCAGCGGGGTGAGGAAGGCGCCCACGACGATGCCCGCGGCGATCGCGCAGACGGCGGCCGGCGGAGCCAGGTAGCGCAGGTTGATGGAGCCGGCGTGGTACCGGGCCACGACGTGCCGCCACTTGCCGTAGTCCTTGTACTGCTTCGCGAGCGCGCGGACCGAGGGCCGCGGGCGGTACTGGACGCGCAGGTCCGGCGAGAACCAGATCAGGCCGCCCGCCTCACGGATGCGGAAGTTCAGCTCCCAGTCCTGGGCGCGGATGAACTCCACGTTGTAGCCGCCCTGCCGCTCCAGCGCCTCACGGCGGAACACGCCCAGGTAGACGGTCTCGGCCGGGCCGGCCGCGCCGCCGGTGTGGAAGGCCGCGTTGCCGACGCCGACCTTGGAGGTCATGGCGGCGGCGACGGCGTCCTCCCAGGCGTTCTCGCCCTCGGCGTGCATGATGCCGCCGACGTTCTGCGCCCCGGTCTCCTCCAGGAGACGCACGGCCGTCGCGATGTAGTTCGGCGACAGCATGCCGTGACCGTCGACGCGGACCACGATCGGGTGGCGCGAGGCCTTGATCGCCGCGTTGAGGGCGGCCGGGGTGCGACCGGTGGGGTTCGGCACGGTGTGGACGCGGGCGCGTTCGTTCGATGCGGTCTCGCGGACGAGCTCGGCGGCGATCTCGTCGGTACGGTCCGTGGACGGGCCGAGCGCGATCACCACCTCCATCTCGCCGTCGTACTCCTGCTCCAGGATGTGACGGACCGCGTTGCGCAGATGCCGCTCCTCATTGAGGACCGGCATGATCACGGAGACGGGGGGCTTGGCGTTCATCGCGTGCCACGTTACCGCGAATGGGGGACACGGTCGCGCGCCGCCGGCGGCGGTGGGCCCTTGCGATCGTCGTATGGGCCTACGGTGCTCACGGTCCCCCTGTCGCACCCGCGGAGGTGTCCCCCGGTGCCCACACCGCCCCGACCGCCCCGACCGCCCCGGCCCGCCGCCCGACCCGCACCGGTCCGCAGGCGGCGCCGCCCCAGACGGTCGCGGTGGGGGATGCGGATGGCGACCACGCTCTCGGTGGGCGTGCTGGCCGCCGGGGGGATCGGGCACGCGGTCGTGACGAGCCTGGACACCGGCATCAACCGGATCGACCCGTTCAAGGACATGAAGAACCGCCCGCGGGCCGGGCACGGCATGAACGTCCTGCTCGTCGGCACCGACGGCCGCGACAGGATCACCGAGGAGGAGCGCCGCAGGTACCGGCTCGGCGGCGCGCCCTGCCACTGCACGGACACCGTGATGCTCGTCCACATCTCCGCGGACCGGGAGCGGGCGAGCGTGGTGTCGCTGCCCCGCGACTCGTACGCCGAGATGCCGGAGCACACCGACCTCACCACCGGCCGCAGGCACCACGCGCACCCGGTGAAGCTGAACGCGGCGTACGCGGAGGGCGGGCCGGGACTCACCGTACGGACGGTCGAGTCGATGACCGGGGTGAAGATCGACCACTACCTGGAGGTCGACTTCACGAGCTTCATGAAGACCGTCGACGCGGTCGGCGGGGTGCAGATCTGCACTCCCAAGCCGCTGAAGGACTCCTACACCGGGCTCGACCTGGCCGCCGGACCGCACGAGCTGGACGGCGGGCAGGCGCTGCAGTACGTGCGCGCCCGCCATGTCGACGGGGCCTCCGACCTCGGCCGCATGCAGCGCCAGCAGAGGTTCCTGGCCGCGCTGATCGACCGGGTGACCGGCGGCGGGGTGCTGCTCAACCCGGTGCGGTTCCGGGAGGTCGCGACGACCATGCTGAGCTCGGTGCGGGCGGACCAGGGCTTCGGCACGGAGCAGATGCTGTCCCTCGCGAAGGCGATGCAGGGCTTCGGCCCGGCCTCGTCGGAGTTCGTGTCCGTGCCGCTCGGCGACATGAGCTTCCCGGTGAAGGGGATCGGCTCGACGGTGAAGTGGGACGCGCCGAAGGCGCAGAAGCTGTTCCAGTCGCTGCGCGAGGACCGTCCCCTCTCCCCCGCCCGGCCGGCCGCCCCGAAGGGGCCGCGGCCGGTCGACGTGGACGTCGCGCCGAAGACGATCCGGGTCCAGGTCTACAACGGGACCCGCACGGACGGGCTCGGCGGCCGGGTCGACGCGGCACTGCGGGGTGTGGGCTTCGACACGACGCGCGAGCCGCGGACCGGGACGGGGCAGGAGGTCGCGCGCACGGTCGTCTCCTACGACCCGCGCTGGGACCGGTCGGCGAAGTCCCTGGCGGCGGCCCTGCCGGGCGCCGAGCTGAAGCCCGTTCCCGGCCAGGGCGGGACCCTGAGGGTGACCGTCGGATCCGACTACAGGGCGGTCACACCGGTACGGGAGCGGGAGCGCCAGTCGGGCCAGTTCGAGGCGGTACGCGGGGACCAGGTGGTCTGCCCGTAGGCGGGCGCAGGTCGCGGCACGGCGAGCGGACCACCGGTACCAGGAGCTAGTCCTCGTAGCCCTCGGCCGCGCGCTGTTCGCGGAGTTCCCTGATCGCGCGGCGGCGGGCCAGGCGGTGGGTGCGGCGGATCTGGGCTTCCTGGTAGCGCCGCTTGTCGCGCTCCGTCTCCGGGATGACCGGCGGGACCGGGCGGGGCTTGCCGTCGCCGTCGACGGCCGCGAAGACGAGGTAGGCGGAGCCGACCTGGGTGGCGGGCGTGGACTCGTTCCAGCGCTCGGCCATGACCCGGACGCCGACCTCCATGGAGGACCGGCCGGTCCAGTTGACCTGGGCCTTCACATGGAGCAGGTCGCCGACCCGCACCGGCTCCAGGAACGCCATCTCGTCCATGGAGGCCGTGACGGCGGGGCCGCCCGAGTGCCGGCCCGCGACCGCGCCCGCGGCGTCGTCCACCAGCTTCATGATCACGCCGCCGTGCACCGTGCCGAGGAGGTTGGTGTCGTGGCTCGTCATGATGTGGCTCAGCGTGGTGCGGGACGCCGAGGTGGGCTTGCCCGGGATGTCGCCCTGATCTGTCATGCCCTCCACCTTATGCCCGGCCTGTGCGGCGGTCCCCGCACGGTCCGCTTTGCATCAGCTTGGCAACAGCGCCGACCCGATTCCCCACCCGCCCTGTCGGCCGCGCCGGGCCTGACGGCACACTGGTCCGCATGAATGACTGGCCCGACGCCCAGCCCGAGGGACCTCGCCGGATGCGCCACGTGCAGCGCCCGCAGGTCCCGCCGCAGCAGCCGCAGCAGCCGCAGTACCGGCAGCAGCGGCAGCAGCAGTACGGCCAGGGGCAGGGCCAGGGGTACGACCAGGGCTACGACCAGGAGTACAACCCGAGCTTCACGCAGGCCCAGGGCAGCGGCTACGACTCCGGGTACAGCAGCGGCCAGGTCTACGGCGGACCGCAGGGCGGAGGCCGCGGGACCGTTCCCCCGCAGTACGACCCCCGCCAGGGCGGCGGTCGGCCCGCGCCCGACTGGCGCCGCCGGATCAAGATCGGTTCGATCGTCCTCGCCGTCGCCGTGGTCGGCTGGAGCGTCGGCACGTACGCCTGGGCCAGCTCCCGGATGCGCAACGAGGTCGACCTCGCCAAGGTGATCGAGCGCCCGTCCGAGGGCGACTGCACCACGTATCTGATCGTCGGTTCGGACAGCCGCGAGGGCATGTCGGACGAGGAGAAGAAGAAGCTGCACACCGGTTCCGCCGAGGGCAAGCGGACCGACTCGATGATGATCCTCGCGGCCTGCTCCAGCGGGAACACGATGATCTCGCTGCCGCGCGACTCCTGGGTGACGATCCCGTCCTTCGTGGGCTCGGAGTCCGGCAAGAAGTACCAGGCCCGCGGCGGCTCCAAGCTGAACGCCGCCTACGCGATGGACGGCCCCGAGCTGCTGGTCCGCACGGTCGAGTACAACACCGGCCTGCGCATCGACCACTACGCGGAGATCGGCTTCGCCGGCTTCGCGAACATCGTCGACGCGCTCGGCGGTGTCGAGCTGAACATCGAGAAGGGCTTCAAGGACAAGAAGTCCGGGGCCGACTTCCAGGCCGGCACCCAGACCCTCGACGGCCAGCAGGCCCTGGCCTTCGTGCGCACCCGCTACGCGTTCGCCGAGTCGGACCTGGCGCGGACCAAGAACCAGCAGAAGTTCCTGTCCGCCCTGGCCAACCAGGCGGCGACGCCGGGCACGATCCTCAACCCGTTCAAGCTGTACCCGACCCTCGGCGCCGGCCTGGACACGCTGATCGTGGACAAGGACATGTCGCTCTACGACCTCGGGAAGATGTTCTTCGCGATGAAGGGCATCAGTGGCGGCGACGGCAAGTCGATGAACATGCCGATCAACGGCACGGCGCCGCAGGGCTCCCTGAAGTGGGACATGCCCAAGGTGAAGCAGCTGGTCGAGCAGATCCGCAACGACCAGCCGGTCACCGTCACCTCGGACCGCTGACGGGCGCCCGCCGGCGGGCGCCCTCGGGCCGTCACCCCCGGGCGAGCACCTCGTAGAGCACCCGGCCGTCCGGGCCCTTCCGCACCTCGCGCAGGGCCGGGTCCCCGGCCGGGAGCCCGCCCCGCGACGGCCGCTGGAGCACCCACTTCACGTCGTACTTGCGCAGCACCGCGAGCCGTTCCGCGCGGGGGGTGCCGGGGGCGAAGTAGCGCGCGGTGTCGGCGGCGCGCTGCTTCTCGTCGGGCAGGAAGAAGTCCGGGTAACCGGCCTCCACGGTGTAGCCCCCGTACGCGGGCAGGGTGATGGCGGCACCGCGGTCCCCGGTCATGAAGACGTCCCCGTACGCCGTGTAGCGCTTCGTCCAGCCCGGGGTCTGCCAGACCTTCCACGCGTCCCGGGTGACGGCCGTCGGCAGCGCGTCCGCCCTCATGACGAAGGTCAGCGCGTCCCGCTGCGCCCACAGGCCCGCCGCGAGGGCGGCGGCGAGGACGGCGGCGAAGGCGGCGCGCAGCCGACGGGCGCCGCCGTCCAGGACGAGGAGCGCGGCGGCGATCTGGGCGGGCATGACGACCGCGGGCTCGGTCCGGCCCAGGGACCACTTGTCGAGGACCGCGCCGGCGCCCACCGTCACGAGGCCGAGCAGGAACCAGACCACGAGCGGGTCGCGGCGGTCGCGGCGAAACCTTACGGCAAGGGCGAGCACCCCGAGCGGGACGAGGGTGAACAGCGCCCCCGGCTTCCGGTAGAGCGGCTGGTGGATCTCCTCCAGGCCGCCCGCGCCGAGCAGCGCGAAGAAGGAGTAGTACGGCCACGCGGCGAGGACCGCGAGGCCCACGGCGAGGGCGGCGCCGAGCCGCAGCAGGACGGCCCGGGTGGGCCGTCCGGAGGCGGCGACGAGGACACCGAGGGCACCGAACGTGAAGACGACGCCGGTGAACTGATGACTGAGCATCAGGAACGCCCACAGCAGGCCCAGTCCCGCGGACCCGGCGTACGAGAGCGACCCCGCCCCTGCGGGCCGCCGCAGGACCTGGGTGAGCAGCGCGAGGAGGTGGAAGCCGAGGCCGGAGGCGAAGGTGCTCGGGTACGAGGCGTTCGCCGACAGGGACGTGAGGCCGAGGAAGCCGCTCCAGATGAACGGGCGCACGCCCCACAGGAGCAGCAGGCACAGCACGGCGAGCAGGGGCGCGGCCGGGTGGGCGCTGAGGGTGCGGACGAACCGCCGTACGCCGGTGGCCAGGACGATCAGGCCGACGACGGCGGCGCAGCGCAGCACGTCGAACGTGTCGAGTCCGGTCGCCCTCGCGAACAGCGCCAGGCACACCGTCCAGGGCGAGTAGTAGGGGCTGTCCGTGGGCGAGTCGACCATCGGGTTGCCCGGGTGGAACAGGTCGTGCCGCAGGCGTTCGACGGTGGCGGCGTGCACGCCCATGTCGCCTATCCACGGCAGCCGCACGATCATCAGGACCGCCCCGGCCGCGAGCAGCAGGTTCGCCCCGCGCAGCGCGGTGAGGAGCCGGCCCCCGGCGAACGGGACGAACGGACGCGCGGGCGCGTGGAGCGTGGCGGACTCGCCGGTCATCGGTGGTGGCCTTACTACGGGTTGGGCGGACACGGGTGCGGCCGCCCCGGAACGCCCGGGCCGACGGCCCGTGACACACCGTACCGCCGGGGGGTTTTGCGGGAGTAACCCGTACGCGCGTTTGCAGGAGGTTTGATTTCGGCTGTCGTTGCCCTGGAGGATGGCCACTCGGCCCGGGGGCGCCCGGGGACGGGGACACGGGGAGGTTTCACGGATGCCGTGGGACGAATGGGAGCAACTCAAGGCCGAGGCGACGGAGCACCGGTCCACCTCGATGCGGCTCAACCAGCTGCCGGCCGATCCGGGGGGCGGGGGGTACTCGGAGGACCTGAAGACGGACAAGCGGGCCTGGGTGAAGGCCGGCGAGGGCGTCTCGGGCCTGAAGGGCGAGGTCACCAAGGCGCTGACCGGTCTCGACTCCGGCCAGGCGGGACTGGGCGACGGCCAGGGGATCCAGAGCGCGGCGGCGCAGAAGGAGTTGTACGACTCCTGGAAGAAGTACGTGGGCGACGTGAGCGGGCGCTGTGAGGCGCTGGGCGGGCTGTTGCGGACCTCCGGCCACGATCTGTCGAAGCCCGACGAGACGCTGCTCGGGGAGCTCGAGGCCCACGCGAAGAAGTACGCGGACACCGAGGCCGTCGGCGGCCAGGCGAAGGAGAAGTGACCGCGCCATGGATCTGGAGACGCTACGGGCCTTCAAGCAGGCCGAGTACGAGGAGGCCGCGGACGGTTACCGGGCCGTCGGCACCATGGCCATGACGGCCAAGGACACGATCGACACCAAGATCTCCGCGGGCATCCGCGGCGAGCTGAAGGGCAAGGCGGCGGAGGCCGCCCTGGGCGAGCTCAAAGAGCTGTCGAGGAACTTCCACTACGCGCAGACCGAGTGCGGTCTCGTCAGCACTGCGCTGAATGGTTTCGCCTTCGACGTCGGTGCCGCCAAGCGGAAGCTGGACGCGGCGATCGCCGATGCCCAGGCCGCCGGCTGCACGGTGAACCCGGACGGCTCGGTCAGCTTCCCGGCCGGTGCCAAGCCCGGCGCGGAGAAGACCGCCGACGGCGGCACGGTGAGCGGGAGCGCCGGGATGACCGACCCCACGGCGAACGCCATCGAGCGCCAGGCCATCAACATCCATCCCAACCCGCACTACGGCAAGGCGATCGAGTTCGCGAACCGGGTCGCCGACACGCTGAAGGAAGCCACCGAGGCGGACGCCAAGTGGGCGCCGAAGCTGCGCGCCCTGAAGGCCGACGACGACCTGAAGGTCACCGACCGGGACTGGACGGACGTGAAGTCCGACTCGGACGGCGTGCTCCAGGGCGCGGATGCCTATCTGCACAGCATCAAGCCCCCACCCAAGGACGGCACTCCGGACCAGAACGCCGAGTGGTGGAAGGGCCTCACCCCGGAGCAGCGCGCCGACTATCTCGCCATGCATCCGGGCGCGGTCGGGGCGATGAACGGACTGCCGTCGGACATCCGCGACGAGGGGAACCGGGTGGTCTTCGCGGAGCAGCAGGCCAAGGTCCAGATGGAGCTGAACTCCATCCCCAAGCCGCCCGCCAACGAGTGGACCTGGATCACGGCCGGCATGTACCCGGCCAAGGTGCACACCGACGAGTGGATGGCGTGGGACAGGAAGTACGGGGACCGGTACCGGGAGCTCGAGACGTCCATGAAGGGCATCAACGCGATCCAGTCGCGCTTCGACCGGACGGGTGAGCACGGGCTTCCCGAGGCGTACCTGCTCGGCTACGACCTCAAGGGGATCGGGGACGGGAAGATCATCCTGGCCAACGGGAACCCGGACAAGGCCGATCATGTCAGCGTGTACGTCCCGGGTACCTTCGCGGGCATCGAGTCGATAGGCGGCGACGGGAAGGACCACGGCGACCTCGGCCGCGGGGAACGGCTCTGGGCCGAGAGCAGCAAACTCGTACCGGGGCAGAACGTCTCCACGATCACCTGGCTCGACTACAACGCCCCGGACAGCATCGTTCCGCAGGCCACGCGTGGCCAGTACGCCGAGGAGGGCGGACCCCGGCTGTACGACTTCCTCCAGGGCAACCGCGTGGCCCAGGAGGGCGCCGACGGCTCACGGGCCCACACGACGGTCATCGGCCACAGCTACGGCAGCACGGTGGTCGGTGTCTCGGCCCAGTCCGGCAGCTGGAAGGACCCGGAGGCGATCGACGACTTCGTCTTCGCGGGCAGCCCCGGCGTTCAGGCGGACCACGCCGCGGACCTCGGGGTCGGGGCCGACCACGTGTGGGCGATGGGTGCCCCCTGGGATGATCAGGTGGTGCGGCAGGGTGGGCGCCTGATGGGCCTCGGTGACAACTGGACCATTCCGACCGACGAATCGTTCGGCGGCAACATCATGAAGAGCGACGCGGGTGGGCACACGAAGTTCTTCGAGGCCGAATCCCTGAGCCTTCGAAACCAGGCAGCCGTCATAGCCGGCCATTACAGCAAGGTTGAACTTGAGTAGGCGACTTTCAGTTTTCGTGTCTGTTGTGGCAACTTGCGCGCTGGCTGTGGCGTGCTCGAGTGGAAAGGAGGCGAAAGTGGACGTGCGTGACAGCACCACGGTGCAGGACGACGTCGAGAAGACGTCCAGTCGAGTCCTCGAAATGCTGGCACTCAAGGGAAAGGTCACCGAAGCGGGAGCGATGATCGCGCCGTGCTCCGACTACGAGGACGAGGAGCATGTATACCGCGCCCACCACCCGTGGAGTGTCTACGGGGTCCCCTTCGCCGACATGCAGAAGGCCTTCGACCACCTGCGGGACGAGCTCCCCAAGAACGGCTGGCGGATCGTGAAGGACGGCGTGGACGGCAGCGTGGCGAAAAGCCCCCAGATCGTCGCGGAATCGAGCGAGGGCGAATTCGCGGTCGATGTGCGCCTGCACAGGGCGAACAAGGCCGAAAACGCTCCGGAGCTCATAGAAGTCACCGTCGAATCCGCCTGCTTCAAGGAGAAGTGAGGGCCTCCTCGGCCCACGGGAGACCGACAGCCCCCGGCACCGTCGTGCCGGGGGCTGCCTGTTCCCGTGGGGGGACTACGGGAGGTTGCGGGCCATGACGATGCGCTGGACCTGGTTGGTGCCCTCGTAGATCTGGGTGATCTTGGCGTCGCGCATCATGCGCTCGACGGG
>NZ_JBFAXU010000049.1:0-10388 GCF_040680975.1 Streptomyces sp. NPDC051921 | reverse complement strand
GGTGTCCGGACTGCGAGCTCCACTTCGCTCCGCTCGTGGAGGTCGCCTGAAACGTCCGGACACCCCCTCCCCCGCTCCGGCCCCGGACCCCTCCTCGCCGTCGTCCTAGCCGCGTTCCGGAGCAGGGCGGCGGACCGGTCGTACGGGTTTGCCCGGGGCGCCCGCGGCCCGCTGACGGCGCCCCATGTCGCGTACCTTCCGGACGCTGGCGATGAGGCCGGCGACGAGGGTGCCGCCGTACAGCCAGCCGGCGTGCACGGCCAGGGCGGTGACCAGGGCCATGGCCTGGCCGCCGACCCCACCCGTACCGCCGGAGATCGGCACGATGCCGACGGCGAAGGCGATCGGCACGGAGATGGGCGCCGTGACCAGGTCGGCGGTGCGCACCCAGAGCGCGGTCAGGGCGCTCACGGGGAGGAAGAGCAGCCCGAAGACGACCGGGGAGCTGTCGAACAGCAGCCAGTCGAGGAAGCCGATCACCAGCATCACGGCGGAGGCGAAGAGCCCGGCGCCCAGACCGGTCAGCCGGGGATTGGGCAGCCGGCGCAGCGCCATGACGACGGGCGGCGCCGTGCGCTCGACGCGTGGCCGGCCCGGGCGCGGCCGGGAGGCGACGCGGTAGACCGCGGCGCCCTCGACCAGGGCGCCGGGCGGCGTCAGAGGGGCCTGCGGCCGACCCTCGGCGGGGCGGCGGGGCTGCGGCTTGCGTGTCCTGTGCTGCTCCACACCACCAACGTAGGTCGGAAGGGGCCGGGAACCCCCTGCGGGACACGCCCTTTGGGTGACCTTGGCGGGAAGAGGGGGTCTTCGCCCGGTCGGGCCCGCTCGGGTGCCCCCGTAAACTGGGGGATCGCCCCACCTCCACTCCTCCTAGGGAAGTCGCCACCGTGTCGCTCACGATCGGAATCGTCGGCCTGCCGAACGTCGGCAAGTCGACCCTGTTCAACGCCCTGACCAAGAACGACGTGCTGGCGGCCAACTACCCGTTCGCCACGATCGAGCCGAACGTCGGCGTCGTCGGCGTCCCGGACGCCCGCCTGGACAAGCTGGCCGAGATCTTCGGCTCGCAGCGGATCCTTCCGGCCACCGTCGACTTCGTCGACATCGCCGGCATCGTGCGCGGCGCGAGCGAGGGCGAGGGCCTGGGCAACAAGTTCCTGGCGAACATCCGCGAGTCGGACGCGATCTGCCAGGTCATCCGCGCCTTCAAGGACGAGAACGTCGTGCACGTCGACGGCAAGGTCTCGCCGAAGGACGACATCGAGACGATCAACACCGAGCTGATCCTCGCCGACCTGCAGACCATCGAGAAGGTCCTGCCGCGACTCCAGAAGGAGTCCCGGATCAAGAAGGACGTGGCTCCGAAGGTCGTGGCCGTCGAGGCGGCCAAGGAGATCCTGGAGAAGGGCGACACGCTCTTCTCGGCGGGCATCGTCCAGGGCTCGGAGAAGGCGGAGCTCCTCCACGACCTCCACCTCCTGACGACCAAGCCCTTCCTCTACGTCTTCAACGTCGACGAGGACGAGCTGACCGACGACGCCTTCAAGGACGAGCAGCGCGCCCTGGTCGCCCCGGCCGAGGCGATCTTCCTCAACGCCAAGCTGGAGCAGGACCTCGCCGAGCTCGACGAGGCGGACGCCATGGAGCTCCTCCAGTCCGTCGGCGCCGAGGAGCCCGGCCTCGCCACCCTCGCCCGCGTCGGCTTCGACACCCTCGGCCTCCAGACCTACCTGACGGCCGGCCCGAAGGAGTCCCGCGCCTGGACCATCAAGAAGGGCGCCACGGCCCCCGAGGCGGCCGGTGTGATCCACACCGACTTCCAGAAGGGCTTCATCAAGGCCGAGGTCATCTCCTTCGCGGACCTCGTCGAGACGGGCTCGGTCGCCGACGCCCGCGCCAAGGGCAAGGCCCGCATGGAGGGCAAGGAGTACGTGATGCAGGACGGCGACGTGGTGGAGTTCCGCTTCAACGTGTGACGTCTCGTCAAGAGCTGTGCCCGACCCGCCTGTTGGCAGGTCGGGCACAGGCGTCTGTCCGCGTGGAGTCCTTGCCCTGTGACGTGGGGCGGCGGCAGGTCTGGTCGGCGTCAGGCTGCCTCAGACCTTGACGACTTCCACGGAAGGGCCGCACAGGAGCGTCAGGTCCTCGGGGTCGGACGTGAGGACGGTGACCGGCCGGGGTGCGTTGCGGGCGATGACGGCGAAGGCGGCATCGATGGCGTGCTTGTGGCCGCGGAGGTGATGGGCGCGCAGAAGCGCGGCGGCCTGGTCGGTGACCTCCTTGGTGACGTCGTGAACGTCGACGCGGGAGAGGACCCACTTGATGCGGGCGGGATGGATGCGCTCGTAGTCGGCCTCGAGGGTGGTCATGGCACTGGTGGCGACGCGGACACCCTCTTCCGATGCCGCTTGGACCAGAGCCACGACGGTGCGGTCCTTGCGGTAGAGCTTCGAGAGTCCTTCGCTGTCGAGCAGGAGCGTGCCGGGCATCAGGCGGCGGCACCGCCGGCCTGTCGGTGGTCGTGACGCAGCAGCGCCCGGGCGGCCTCGACCTCCTCGCGGGTGAGGGCTTCGTTGTCGGTCTCGAAGTCGGCGACGATCTCGCGGAGCTGGTCCATGGCGACCCTCTGTTCGAGAGCCTCGGCGACGTAGGCGGAGAAACCGCCGGGTCCGACATGGGCGCGTACGGCCTCGGCGAGATCCTCGGGCAGGCTGATCGAATACTTCCTACTACCGCTCATGGTGCCAATCCTACCGGCGGTCGTAAGTCAGGGGGTGTGAATGACCGCCCCGAGGTTCGGTTGATCCGCAGCGAGCTGCGAATGCCCGGCGAGGCCCGGTGGGGGCGGTGGGAAGATGCGGGGAGGGCCGGAGAGGGGCGGGACGCGTGGGGCGTGGCGAACGGGTCACGGTCGCGAGAGGAGGGCGACTCCACGAGGCGCCGCAGGCAGTGGCCGGTGACCACGCCAGGGCGGTCGAGGCGGTGCGGGCGGTGCTCAAGCCGATTCCCGACGCGGCGGTCACGCGGGAGCTCGACGCCACCCCGCCGCCCGGCTGCAGGACGTCACCGAAGGACGCATGCGGCTGGGGAACGTAGCGAAGAGTGGCCTGTGCACAGTGGGCCGTGTTCTCGAAGCGGGCCCCTACCGGTTGCGCCAGATTCCCGGCGTGGGACAGCGCACTGAGGGGCTCGCCGTCGCAGCACCACGCCATGCGTGAGGCCATCCTCGATCCCGCTCCGCCGGTCTCGGCATAACGCCCCAAGATGATCGCGCGGGCGATTATCGTCTGCCCCATGAGCGCCAGGCGGTCGGCCAGCAGCGAGGTACCGCGTCCGTACGCCACCCACGACGCAGTGGTCGTCATCCCCGGAATCATGGGAAGCGTGCTGGTGGACCGCCACACGGGGAAGAAGGTGTGGGGGGACGGGCCCGTCGTCGCGTCCTGGTTCACGGGGGCCTCGCTGCGCAGGCTGCGGCTCGACGCGGACGAATTGGAGGGGCGGTACGGACGCATCGTCCCTGACACGCTCCTGAGGTATGCGGCCTGGTTCCCGGGCTTCCGCGGCATCGAGCGCTACCGCGAGCTGCTCCGCGGAGTTCACAGCGCCGTGGCCGACCCGGACGCCGTGCGCGAGTTCCCCTACGACTGGCGGCTCCCCGTGGCCCACAACGCGAGGCTGCTCGCCAGGGACGCGCTGAAGCACCTGGAACGATGGCGCGCGAACGACGCCCACGACCGGGCCAGGCGACGGCATCCCGTACAGCCCCAGGAACCGGCGAAGCTCGTCTTCGTCGCACACTCCATGGGCGGTCTGCTGGTGCGCCACCTGGCGCTGGACCCCGAAATCAGGCCTTTCATCAGAACCTGCGTCACCCTGGGCACCCCCTTTCACGGCACTCCGAAAGCGGCGGTCCTCCTGAACTCAGGCCGCGGTGTCCCGCTGCTTCCCGCGAAGCGCCCCGCCTCGGCCATCGGCCGGCGCGACCCTGACGACGGCCTTCGCGCTCTCGCGGCCGTCCTTCCCGGCGTGTACGACCTGTTACCCGCCTACCGCTGTCTCGACGACGGCGGTGCCGGGCGGCGCCTCACGTCCGCCGACGTCGTAGGACTTGGCGGAGACCGAGTTCAGGCCAAGGCGTGGACGGACCGGCAGGTGACGGGCCTCCCCGCGCTGCCGGACCACCAGCTGCTGATGGGGACCGCCCAGCGGACGATGCAGAGCATGCGCATCGACAACGGCGTCGTCACTCCGCTCTTCACGTCGCTGCGAGGTACGGACGAGGCGCCCAGCCGTGAGGACGAACGGGGCGACGGCACCGTCCCGGGCTTTTCCGCGGAGGTACCGGGTGTGCGGCCGGTGGCCCGCTTGTTCCAGTCGCATTCCGGTCTGGGGATGGCGGACGAGGTCGTCCGCCTGGTGGCCAGAATCCTGCGGGACGGGGACATCGGGACGCTCGGGCCCCCGATGGGAGCGGAAGCCGGACAGGCAGGGCTCGATACGCCGGACGGCGCGGTACTCCCCGGAAAGACCTGGACCGCTGTCGTCACCGG
Source organism: Streptomyces sp. NPDC051921 (assembly GCF_040680975.1). Lineage (NCBI taxonomy): Bacteria > Bacillati > Actinomycetota > Actinomycetes > Kitasatosporales > Streptomycetaceae > Streptomyces > Streptomyces sp. NPDC051921. Next base: position 5,835 of record NZ_JBFAXU010000049.1, on the reverse strand, counting down.
AGCGGAGAACCGCCCCGACGCCTTTTGTACGGTCGAGTCGGTCGGCGCGCGCCGGAGGTGGGAGGACACCTTCCGGATCGAGCGGCGCGACGGCGAACTGCACGCGCCGATCACGCTCGAACGTCCCGGGCTCCACCGCGTGACGTTCCAGCCGCCCGAAGGAGCACCGATCAGCCAGCTCGTCCTCGCGGCCGACCCGGTGAACGATGACTGAGCCCGAGAAGCCGCCGGGGATGCTGTCCTTCGCCATCGGCGCGTACTCGCGTGAAGGAACGGAGCGCCTCCCCCAGGTCGAGGCCGAACTCGCCCGGGTCCGCGCGGTCTTCGCGCTCTTCGGGGTGGAGGACGAGGCCTGGGACGTCCCCATGGAGGGCCGCGGCCACGCCGCGGTCACGGACAGGCTGGCGGACTGGAGCCGCCGCGCCGACGAGAGCGACACGATCCTGTACTGGATCGGCCACGGCGAACTGGCCAACCGGCGGGCCAGACTGCTGACCTGGGACGCTTCCAGCAGCATGCGGCCCGAGGACTTCGCCGACGCACTGAGTGACCGTACGCACTCCAGCTCCGAACCTCCCTGGACCTTCGTCGTCATCGACGCCTGCCATTCGAGGACGTTCATCGAACAGACCAGCAGTGTCCTGAGAGCGGAGAAGGGGCAGCACAGCGTGTTGCTCTTCGGTGTGTCCGGCTCCGGCACCACCCGGCTCGGGGAGTTCGGCACCGCTTTGGAGCAGGCGGTGGGCACCGACTTCCGCGGGCGTGCCGTGATCCCCCTCCAGGAGCTGGCGGCGCGGCTGAGGGAGCTCCTGCACGGGAGTGACTTCAGCGAACCGTCCGGAATGACCGCCGCGCGCCTCGTCCGCCGAGATCCTTGGCTGTCGGTCCGCGGCCCGCTCGACATGATGGACCGGCTCGACGCCTCCTTGCGGGCCCTCACCCGCGAACGGATCGAGGAGCTCACCGAAAGTGTCCGGGACGCCCAGAACGCCCAGTACGGAGATGTGACATGGCACTTCACGGGGCGCCGAGCGGAACGATCACAGGTGGTGGGGTGGCTGCGCGAGTCCCACGCGGGAATGCTCGTCGTCACCGGAGAGCCGGGAGCCGGCAAGTCGGCCTTCCTCGGGTGGCTGTGGGCGCAGTCCCAGCCCGCATTGCGCGCGGTGCTGGATGCCCTGGAACTGGTCATCGAGGAGGAGGAAGAAAAGCGCCCGCCGGACGACGTGTTCACGGCGGCGCTGACGCTGCGCAACCTGAGCACGGCCGCTGCCGTGTCGGCGATCGCGAACGCCTGCGGGCTGGGCAGGCCCTGGTCCCCACGAGACCTGCGACAGCCCGCCCGGTGGCTCGTCCATCGCGTGCGCACGAGTGGGCTGCGGCTCACCCTGCTGCTCGACGGACTGGACGAGGCACAGGACCCTTTGGAGATCGCCGACAGCGTGCTGCGCGCCCTGGCCGCCCTCCCCGGGGTGCGGCTGGTCGTGGGGACGCGGCCGTCCACGGAAGCCGAAAGCCGGTCGGACGATCCTGTGCCGCGGGATTCGGGTACGGGTCCCCGGCGCGTCCTCGACATCCTCGAAGCGCTCGGCGCCGCCCCCCTCCCCTCGGGTGGCGCTGGAGCTCCGCTTGACCGGACCCGGCTGGTCACGCTGACGGCCGAGCCCGACGACGTCGTGGCCTACGTGTTGGACCGGCTGGCCGCGGCCCTGGGCGAGGGACTGCCCAGCAGGGCTCACCGACAGATCCGCAACATGGTCGAGCCGGACGGCTGGGGCTTCCTGTTCGCGCGCCTCGCCGTCCACGAGATCCTCGCCCGCCCCCGGCTGCTTGACGACCCCGGCCGGCTGAAGCAGCTGTTGGCCGACGCCGACCCCCGACGCCTGTTCGGCACGGCCGTCGACAGGATGAGCGCCGCGGAACCTGCGTACGGCCGGATGCTGCGCGCACTCGCCTACGCCCAGGGTGGAGGACTGCCGCTCACGGGCGGCATCTGGACCACCGTGGTCGAAGCGCTGTCAGGCGAACCCGCACCTTCCCACGCGGAGTTCGAAAGACTGACCCGAACCGCCTCGCCGTACATCAGCCTGGACGACGACGGAGTGACGGTATACCGACTGGCCCATCACACGTTCCAGGAGTACTTCCTCGCCGCGGACGGCGAAGCCGAAGTCCGGGCCGGCCACGGCCGCATCGTCCGGGCGCTGTTGGGCCTCGTACGGAAGGGATCCGCAGGCCCGCTGCATCCCTACGTGTTCCGGTACCTCTCTGGGCACGCGGCCGTGGCGGGCGTAGACGGTTGGCGGGACCTGGGGGCACGCACCGATGTACTGGACCGGCTGGACGCCCGGTCGCTCGGTGCCGACGCGGTGCGCAGCGCCTTGGGCAGGCCCGACACGCCGGTCGAGATCGCCGGGGTCATCGGCGCGCGGCACCGTCTCGTGAACGCGCACGCGCGCGACCGGCGGGGCATCCGCGAGATCGCCATGGCGCAGCAGGCAGGAACGACCGAGTTCCCCGCCCCTCCCTCTCGGGGGAGCGGCGACGCGTCCTGGACCGTGCACCAGGCCTGGTTGCGCCACCAGAGTCCGCACACCACGATGGACGGCCGGGGCCGCCTGGGGCTCAATGCGCTGACTTCGTACGCCGGCCGTCGTGGCACCGATCTGCTGGCTGCCGGCGGCGCGGACGGCACCGTGCGCGTCTGGAGCCCCACCGGAGAGCGCGTGGACGTTCTGCCCGGTCCACGGGGGAGGGAGGTGCGGGCGGTCGAGGCGTTCTCGGGGCCCGACGGGCGGACTCTGCTGGCCGCCGGAGGCAGCGGCGATGCCATCCGTGTCTGGGCGGTCCGGGGACAAGGGGCACAGGTGCTGCCTTCGCTCGAGCATCCTGGTGGAGTGCGTTCGCTGACTGTCCTGGTCGCGGATGGACGGGTGCTGCTTGCCTCAGGGGGCGACGACGGCGTCGTACGGCTCTGGGATCCCACGACCGCTTCGTTGTCCGGGTCGTTCAGCACCGCGTCCGAGCCGCAGGGCGAGAGTGCGTCCCGGTACCGAAGGCGGCCCGGAGCAGGGAGGCGTCACTGGGTGCGCGCCATGACGACGTTCACCGAGCAGGCCGCTCCGGGGAGCAGACCACTGCCTCGGCTGGTCACGGCCGGGCAGGACGGCAGGATCCGGATCTGGGACCCGCTCGCGGAATCGGCGGGCAATGCCCCGGTCTCCGAGTGGGACGCCCGGCACGGCCGCATCGGCGTGGTGAGGAGCTTCACGGGACACGGTGGCAAGCCTCTGCTCGCGTCGTGCGGCGAGGACAGGACCATACGCATCTGGGATCCGGCCACGGGCACACAGGTACGGCCGGAACTCACCGGCCACACCAAGTGGGTGAACGATCTTGCCGTCTTCGCCGGGCCCGACGGGGGGACGATGCTGGCCTCCGCCGGCGACGACGGCACCCTCTGCCTCTGGAATCCGTTCACCGGGAACCGGATCGGCGAGCCGTGGACCACAGGGCACACCAAAGGCGTCCGCGCCCTCCACGTCTTCACGGGGCCCGATCAGCGAACGATGCTCGCCACCGGGGGCCAGGACGGCAGGGTGAAGACCTGGGATCCTGCTGCCCGCCCGGCCTTCCTGGACGACGGCACGCTGCGCCACGGCGGTTCCGTCCATGCGGTCAGCCCCTACCGCCGGCAGGACAGCCGGGTCAGCTTCGCGACGGTGAGCAGCGACCGGACGGCCCGGTTGTGGGACCCCGCCCAACCCCGATCGATCGGGACGCTACTCCACCCCCGGTCGGTCCACGCGGTGACGGCGGTTCAGAGAGGTGGCCGGGCTCAACTCCTCGCCACCGCGGGCAACGGCGGACGCGTATGGATCTGGGACCCCGCCGACAGCCGCCGCATCGGACTCCCCCTGATCGCCCGCGGCCGGGTGACCGCCTTGGCCTCGTTCCCGGGGCCGGGCAAGAAGACCGTCCTGCTCGCCGGTGCCTACGGCCGCCACGTCCGGTTGTGGGACCCGGTCGCCCACACCACCTTCGGGGCCGAGTTCGTCGCGCACGAGAAGAGGGTCGCAGCGATGACGTGGTTCCCCGAGACGAAGAGCAAGCGTGTCATGCTCGCCACCGTGGGCGACGACCGGACGCTCCGGGTGTGGGACGCGCACCATCGGACCATGGCTCGCGAGCCCGTCCGCCTTCCCGCCGCCGCTCTTTCTCTCTGCGCCTTCCAGACCGACGGCCGGTGGCTGCTGGCCGTCGGTGGCAAAGATCGCGCCATCCGCATCATCGACCCGGCCACTGGCGTTCAGGAGAGCGTCCTCAGAGGGCACTCCAAGCCCGTCACGGCGATTACCTGGGCCAGGACCGGCCCAGACGGTCCCCGACTGATCAGCGGCAGCTGGGACCGCGATCTGCGGATCTGGGATCCGCTCGGCCTCGCGGCGTCCTCGGTCGTGCCCATCGGTGTGGCGGTCCACGGCCTCTGCACGGCCGACGGCCGGGTGGCGGTCGCCTGCCCGGAGGGGCTGGTGGTCATCAACCTGCCGGAGATACGAGTGACCGGCTAGCTCAGATCGGGCCCGTGGCCCACGAACGCACGATGTCGGACGAGATTCAGCACGGTCGGCCGGCACTCGGGGCGGTCGGCCGATGGGGAGAGGGGACTCGAAGTGCCGGAACAGCTGATGGAGAGCGGCAACCAGGCGTTGGTACTGGCCTGTGCCATCTATTTGGGCATCGTGTTCGTCACCAGCCGGGGCCTGATCGCGGCGCCGCGCTACCGGGATCTGTCGGGCCGGATACGTGACTGCCGTGCAAGGGCCGAGACCCTTGCTGCGGACAACGACGGTCCGGTCGCGACGGCGACCCTCACCGCGGTGATGCAACGCCTGGACGACCTCGAACGACTCGGCACAGTGGCCTGGAAGCTGCTGCCGCATGCCGGTGTCGTCGCCATTCCCCTGTCGAAGCTCGCTTCCGCCTGGCGTGTCCTGCACGCCGCCGAACGCAGGTTGCTGCGGCTGGAGAGCGACGGGGAGGTGGCCGTGCTGTTGCAGTCCCTGCGCCTGGAACTGGGGGCCTCCGGCCGCCCGGTCGACAACGAGCTCTCCGACGTGCTGACGGGCGCTCCCGCCTCCGGTCCGGAGACACGGCCCCTGCTCATCGCCTCGTGGGAACGCCTCCACGCGCGCGAGGAAGCCGCAACCGAGGCAGAGTTCGAACAACAACGCATTGCTCTCTGGCTGGCCACGACGGGCGTCGGCGCGGTCCTCGCCCTGGGCCTGGCCCTCGACCACCAGCTCACGATGCTGCTGGGTGCCTTCGGAGGGTTCCTGTCGCCCGTCATCGGTGTCCTGCGGCCGCAGCCCGAACGTCCCAGGTCATGGGGGGCTCTGGTGCTGGCCCCGGTCGGGGGTGCTCTCGCCGCGGTGGGGGGCCTCCTGCTGGTCCGCATGCTCGCCGATCCGGACCTCAACCTTCTCGGCCAGGTCTTCCTCGACAACTCCTGGGACGCCCCCACGCAGCCGCTTGCACTTGCCTTCGCTCTGCTGTTCGGCTTCTCCGGCACCCTCTTCTCCCGGCTGGCCTCCACCGCCACGAGGCAGTTCGTGCCTCCTGTCGTGTGACCCGATGCCGGCGGGGCAGCCCCTGTGGCCTCGCCCGAGGCGTCGAGAGCGTGCCCGGCGGGTGCGCTTCAGGACCGATGTTGACACGGGGGCGGGTGGTCTGTAGTGTCCTCCGAGTTGTCCGACGTGAGCACCGGCCCCGGTCGGCCCCGGACAGCGATTCCGCAAGAAGCACCAGAGCCTGACGGCATCGATTCGTCGTGCC
>NZ_JBFAXU010000048.1:0-13360 GCF_040680975.1 Streptomyces sp. NPDC051921 | reverse complement strand
CCACCTCGACACCAAATGCCGAGCCACCAAACCACCCAACGCACCCGTCGCCCCCGTCACCAACACCGTCCCCTCCCCACCGAACGACGGAAGGAGACCGTCCGCCTCGGGTGCGAGGACGGAGCGGGTGAGGGCGGGAACGCGGCAGACGCCCTGGCGTACCGCCAGCTGCGGCTCGCCGGTGGCCAGGGCCGACGGCAAGGCCCGCGCGGACGCGGGGACCGCGTCGACATCGAGGAGGACGAACCGGCCGGGGTTCTCGGACTGGGCGGAGCGCACCAGGCCCCACACCACGGCCGAGGCGGGGTCGGTGACCTCCGCCGGGGAGTCGACCGCGACGGCCCCGCGCGTGAGGAACACCAGGCGGGCGGCGGCCAGACGGTCGTCCGCGAGCCAGTTCTGGACCACGTCGAGCACCCGGTGCGCGGTCAGCCGCGCGGCGGAGGGTTCCGGCGCGTCCTCGCCCGTCACGACCGGCACCACGACGACGTCCGGAGCCGCGGCTCCCGCGTCCATGGCCCGGCCGAGCGCGGCCACGTCGGCGTGGGTCCCGGCCTCGGCGCCCGGGATCTCCACGGCGCCGAAGGTGTCGTGCGTGTCGTCACCCAGGACGGCCCACCGCGCGGCGTTCTCGGGACCGGGCGTCACCGCACGCCAGTCGATCCCCAGCAGCGACGCGTGCCGGGTGCCGCCCGCCTCGGGCGCCCGCTCGCCGGTGGTGGGCAGCAGGACGAGGGACTCGACGGACGCCACCGGGGCGCCGGACACGTCGCTCAGGAAGAGGGACAGGGAACGCTCGCCCGTACGGGTCAGCCGGGCCCGCAGGACCGAGGCGCCCGCACCGCTCAGCCGGATGCCGGACCACGAGAACGGCAGCAGTCGGCCTTCGTCCCGCCCCTCGTAGTCGTCGAGGACGATCGCGTGCAGCACGGCGTCCAGCAGGGCCGGGTGGACGGCGAAGCGCTCGGCGTCGGCCGCGGGCCCGGCGGGCAGGACCACCTCGGCGAAGGTGTCCTCGCCCTTCGTCCAGACGGCCCGCAGCCCCTGGAACGCGGGACCGTACGAGTACCCCTGGGCGTCCAGCCGGTCGTACAGGTCGGTGATCTCGACGGCGGAGGCACCCACCGGCGGCCAGGCACCCTCCTGCGCCCCCACACGCCCGGCGACCGCCACCGTCATCGTTCCGGAGGCGTGGCGGATCCACGGGACCTCTTCGGCCGAAGCGACGCCGAGACCACCCGCGTCGGACCGGCCGTGGACCGTGAACTCCCTGCGTCCGGAGGCGTCGGGTGCGCCGGCGGTCAGCTGGAAGTGGACGCCGTCCGAGCCGGTGAGGACGAGGGGTGCGTGCAGGACGAGTTCCTCGATCTCGTCGCACCCCGTGACCTCGGCCGCGTACAGCGCCAGCTCGACGAAGGCCGTACCGGGCAGGATCGTCGCCCCCGCGATCGCATGGTCCGCGAGCCACGGGTACTCACGCAGCGACATCCGCCCCGTGAACAGATGACTCCCGTCCGGCAGTTCCGTCGCCGTCGCCAGCAACGGGTGCACCGCCGCCTCGAGCCCCAGACCGGCCGCATCACCGGCCGCGACGGGCGCGGCCAGCCAGTACCGCTCGTGCTCGAACGCGTACGTGGGCAGCTCGACCCGCCGCGCACCCGTCCCGCCGAAGTACGCCGTCCAGTCGACTGCGGCGCCGGTGGCGTGGAGGCGCGCCAGGGCGGTGACGAGCGCGGTGGGCTCGTCCAGCGTCCGGCGCAGGGCCGGGACCGCGTGGTCGGAGTCGATGAGCGGGGTGAGTACGGCGTCGGGGCCGATCTCCAGGAAACGGGTCACGCCCTGGGCGGTGAGGGTGGTGACGGCGTCGGCGAAGCGGACCGCGTCACGCACCTGCCGCACCCAGTACGCGGGCGAGTCCAGCTCCGCAGCCGTCTCACCCGTGACGGTCGACACGACCGGGATACGGGCGGAACCGTACGCCAGCCCGTCCAGGACCGTGCGGAACTCCTCCAGCATCGGCTCCATCAACACCGAGTGGAACGCGTGCGAAACCTTCAACCGCGACGTACGAACACCCCGCTCGGCGAAATGCTCGGCGATCCGCAGGACTTCATCCTCGACACCCGAAACGACCACCGACGACGGGCTGTTGACCGCCGCAATACCGACGCCATCCGTCAGCAGAGGAAGGACGTCGGCCTCGGAGGCGCCGACGGCGACCATCGCGCCGCCCTCCGGCAGCGCCTGCATCAACCGCCCACGCGCCGCCACCAACACCGCCGCATCCGCCAGAGACAACACCCCGGACACGTGCGCGGCAGCGATCTCCCCCACCGAGTGACCGGCGAGAGCATCCGGTCGGACACCCCACGACTCCACCAGCCGGAACAGCGCCACCTCGACCGCGAAGAGTGCGGCCTGCGCGAACACCGTCTGATTCAGCAGACCGGCGTCCTCACCCCACATCACCTCCCGCAACGGACGCTCAAGATGCACATCAAGCTCCGCCACCACCGTGTCCAACGCCTCAGCGAACACCGGGAATGACGCATACAGCTCACGCCCCATCCCCAGACGCTGAGCACCCTGACCCGAGAACACGAAGGCAGTACCGCCGTCGCTCCGCGCCTGCACCGGCTGAACCGAGCCGAGCTGCGCGAGCAGCTCCTCACGACCCGCACCCACCACCACAGCCCGGTGCTCCAGCGCCGCACGACCCGTCGCCAGCGAGAAGCCGACGTCCACCGGCGACAGCTCCGGCCGCTCGTCCATGAAGTCGGCCAGGCGCTCCACCTGAGCCGCCAGCCCCTCCGCCGACCGCGCCGACACCACCCACGGCACCACCGGCAGCGCACCGCCCGAGGGATCGGCCACGGGATCGGCCGCCTCCGCCTCCGGGGCCTGCTCGATGATCACGTGCGCGTTCGTCCCGCTGATACCGAACGAGGAGACACCCGCCCTGCGGACCCGCTCCCCCGCCGGCCACTCCACCGACTCCGTCAGCAGCTCCACCGCACCGGAGGACCAGTCCACGTGCCGCGACGGCTCGTCCACGTGCAGCGTCCGGGGCAGCACCCCGTGCCGCATCGCCTGGACCATCTTGATCACACCACCGACACCGGCAGCCGCCTGGCTGTGTCCGATGTTCGACTTCAACGACCCCAGCCACAAAGGCCGTTCGTCCGTGCGCCCCTGCCCGTACGTCGCCAGGAGGGCGTGGGCCTCGATCGGGTCGCCGAGCTTCGTGCCCGTCCCGTGCGCCTCCACCGCATCCACGTCGGCCGCCGACAGACCGGCACTCGCCAGCGCCTGCCGGATCACCCGCTGCTGGGCCGAACCGCTGGGGGCCGTCAGGCCGTTCGACGCACCGTCCTGATTGACCGCGGAACCCCGCACCACGGCCAGGACCGTGTGCCCGTTCCGACGCGCGTCCGACAGCCGCTCAAGCACCAGCAGACCCACGCCCTCGCTCCAGCCGGTCCCGTCCGCCGCATCCGCGAACGCCTTGCACCGCCCGTCCGGCGACAACCCGCCCTGGCGGCCGAACTCGACGAACATGCCCGGCGTCGCCATGACGGTCACGCCGCCGGCGAGGGCCATCGTGCACTCACCGTTGCGCAGCGCCTGTGCGGCGAGGTGCATCGCCACCAGCGACGACGAGCAGGCGGTGTCGACCGTGATCGCCGGGCCCTCGAACCCGAACGTGTACGAGACGCGGCCGGACGCGAGGCTCGGGGTGCTTCCCGTCAGCAGGTGGCCCGTGACGTCCTCGGGGCCCGCGTGGGTGAGCGAGACGTATTCCTGTCCGACGGCCCCGGCGTAGACGCCGGTGCGACTGCCGCGCAGGGTCTCGGGCCGGATGCCGGCCTGTTCCAGCGCCTCCCACGCGACCTCCAGCAGCAGCCGCTGCTGGGGGTCCATCGCGAGCGCCTCGCGCGGGGAGATCCCGAAGAACCCGGCGTCGAACTCCGCCGCATCGTGCAGGAACCCGCCCCGGCCGGACGGGCCGGTGGCCTCGACGTCCCATCCGCGGTCGACGGGGAACGCGGAGAGGGCGTCCTGGCCCTCGGCGACCAGCCGCCACAGGTCCTCCGGCGACCTCACGTCACCGGGGTACCGGCAGGCCATGCCGACGATCACCACGGGGTCGTCCTCGGTGCTCACTCCCGCACCGGCACCCGCACCGGCACCGGCGCCCGCACCCAGGTACCCGGGCAGGACGGCGGCGACTCCGTGGTCGGCCCGGGCGTCCGTGTCCAGCGCGTCGCGAAGGTACCTCGTCAGCGCCGCCGGGGTCGGGTGGTCGAACAGCACCGTGCTCTGGAGCCCGAGCCCGGTCGCGGCGCCGAGCCGGTCCCGCAGTTCGACGGCCATGAGCGAGTCGAATCCGAGCTCCCGGAACGCCAGCCCGGTGTCGATGCCGTCCGCGTCGTTCCGGCCCAGGACCGCGGCGACATGGCCGCGGACCAGCCGCGCCACGTCCAGGTCCCGCCGAGGGCCGGGCACGTGCTCCGCGCCCGTCCGCCCCGGCACCGGTCCGCCGTCCGACGCCCCACCGCCCGTCGCGTGAACCGTCCCGCCGCCCGCTGCGTGGGCCGGCCCACCGCCCGACGCGCCGACCGTCCCACCGGCCGGCGCGGGACCTGCCGCGAGCCGCGCCGTACCGCCCCCCTCCGGCCAGTACCGCTCGCGCTGGAAGGCGTACGTCGGCAGCTCGACGCGCGTGCCGCCGTGGGGTGCCAGGACGGTCCGCCAGTTCACGGCGGCACCGTGGGCGTGGGCCGAGGCGAGCGCGGCGAGCGCCGCGGGGGCCTCGGGCCGCCGGGGGTGGAGCACGGGGACGAGGACCGGGGGGTGACCCCCTTCGTCGGCGAAGCCGTCGAGGGCGTCACGGGCCATGCCCGCGAGGACACCGCCCGGGCCCAGCTCGACGAAGACGGTGGCCCCCTGGGACCACAGGGTGTGCAGCCCGTCGTGGAAGCGCACGGCCTGCCGGGCGTGCCGCACCCAGTAGTCGGCCGAGCAGATCTCCTCGGCCGTGACCTGCCGGCCGGTGACGTTGCTGATGATCGGGGTCGTGGGCGGCGCGAAGGTGAGGCCTTCCGCCACGGTCCTCAGTTCCGCCAGGACCGGTTCCATGAGCGCGGAGTGGAAGGCATGGCTGACGCGCAGCCGGCTGACCCGGCGGTTCTGCCCGCTCCAGTGGTCCAGGATCCCGGTGACCGCGGCCTCGTCGCCGGAGACCACGACGGAGGCGGGGCCGTTGACGGCGGCGATCGACACCCGGTCGCCGTGGGCGGCGAGACTGCCGAGGACCTCCGCCTCGGTCGCCTCGATCGCACCCATGGCTCCCCCGGCGGGCAGCCCCTGCATGAGGCGGCCTCGGGCGGCGGCCAGGGCGCAGGCGTCCTCCAGGCTGAGGACGCCGGCGGCGCATGCGGCGGCCAGTTCGCCGATGGAGTGGCCGACGACGAAGTCCGGGCGCAGCCCCCAGTGGTCGAACTGGCGGAAGAGCGCGATCTCGACGGCGAACAGCGCGGTCTGGGTGTACACCGTCTCGTCGAGCAGGGCCGCCTCGGGCGTGCCGGCGGAGGCGAACAGCACGTCGCGCAGCTCGTGTTCGACGTGGCCCGCCAGGTGACGGTCGAGGTGGCCGCAGGCGGTGTCGAGGGTCTCGGCGAAGACGGGGCAGGCGTCGTACAGTTCCCGGCCCATGCCGGCGTACTGGCTGCCCTGGCCGGTGAAGAGGAAGGCGAGGCCGGCGGTCTGGCGGACGCGGCCGCGGACCAGTCCGGCGGCGGGCTCGTGGGCCGCCAGTGCGGCCAGTCCGCCGAGGAGTTCCTCGCGGTCGTGGCCGAGGACGACCGCGCGGTGCTCGAAGGCCGTGCGGTGGGCGGCCAGGGAGCGGCCGAGGTCGGCGGCCGTGTGGTGCGGGGCGGCGGTCGCGTGGGCGAGGAGCCGTTCCGCCTGGGCGCGGAGCGCTGCTTCGCTGCGGCCGGACAGGATCCAGGGAACGGGCTGCGCGCGCACGGCCGGTTCGGGGGTGTGCGGCGGTGCGGCGGCGGGGGCGGGCGGCTCCGAGACGAGGACGTGGCAGTTGGTGCCGCCCATGCCGAAGGAGCTCACGCCGGCGAGCAGCGTCCGGTCGGGACGCGGCCAGTCGCCGAGTTCGCGCTGGACGTCCAGGTTGAGGGCGTCGAGGTCGATGTCGGGGTGGGGCGTCTCGAAGTTGAGGCTGGCGGGGAGCCGGCGGTGCCGGATGCTGAGGACGGTCTTGATGAGTCCGGCGATGCCGGAGGCCGCCTCCAGGTGCCCGATGTTGGTCTTGGCCGAGCCGACGCGCAGCGGGGTGCCGTGGGCGCGGGCGGCGGTGCCGTAGGCGTCGCCGACGCCGGCCGCCTCGATCGGGTCGCCGACCCTGGTGCCGGTGCCGTGGAGCTCGACGTACTGGACCTCGACCGGGTCCACGCCGGCGTCGCGGCAGGCCTGGCGGAGGACCGCGCTCTGGGTCGCCGCGCCGGGCACGGTCAGGCCGTCGGTGGCGCCGTCGTTGTTGACGGCGCTGCCGAGGATCACGCCGAGGACGGGGTCGCCGTCGGCCTGGGCGCGGGCGAGCGGCTTCAGGAGGACGAGTCCGCCGCCTTCGCCCCGTACGTAGCCGTTGGCCCGCGCGTCGAAGGTGTGGCAGCGGCCGTCGGGCGAGAGTCCGCCGAACCGGGCGACGGTCGCGGCGGTCTCGGCGGAGAGGTTGAGGTTGACGCCGCCGGCGAGCGCGAGGGTGCTCTCGCCGCGGCGCAGGCTCTCCACGGCGAGGTGGACGGCGACGAGGGAGGAAGCCTGGGCGGCGTCGACGGTCATGCTGGGGCCGTGCAGGCCGAGCGTGTAGGAGACGCGGTTCGCGATGATGGCGCGCTGGCTGCCGGCGAGGGTGTGCGGGGTGGCGCCGTGGGCCGGGTCCTGGCGCAGGAGGTCGGCGTAGTCGTTCGACATGGCGCCGACGAAGACTCCGGTGTCGCTGCCGTGCAGGGTTCCGGGGACGATGCCGGCCTGTTCCAGGGCCTCCCAGCTCAGTTCGAGCAGGAGCCGCTGCTGCGGGTCCATTTCGAGTGCTTCGCGGGGGGAGATGCCGAAGAACGCGCCGTCGAAGGTGTCGACCCGGTCGAGGAAGCCGCCGTGGCGCAGCTCGGCCACCGGCTGCGCGGCGCCGCCCGCCCCGCCCGCGCCGCCCGTGCCGTCGGCCGGGCCGTCGCCCGCGCCGCCGTCCGTACCGTCGGCCGGGTGTGCGGAGGCGGCCGTGTCCCAACGTCCCTGCGGTGCCCGGGTGATGGCGCTGCTGCCGTCCCTGAGGAGTCGCCAGAAGGCCGCGGGGTCGGCTGCCTGCGGGAGTCGGCAGGCCATGCCGATGACGGCGATCGCCTCCGGCTGCGCGGTACCGGTGAGGACGGCGTGATCGGGCACATGGGTCATGGCGCCTCGCGCCTCCGTTTCGTCGACGGTTCCGGGGCGCGAGGCCGTGTCCTGCCCCCGCCCACCGTGTTCTCGGGCGCCTCGATGCCTCGAACGGGGCGCCGTGACTGAGAGTTCGATACTGCTGCCGCGCCGGTCGCGCCACTACCCGTAGACCACCCCTGCCAGGCGGTTCGGGTAGGGGGCGGGGCCGGGTTCAGCGGGCGGCGGTGGTGGCCGGCAGCGGGGTGAGCGTGTGGAATCCGCGCCGGAAGTAGACCGTGGGGTCCTCGTCGGAGACCCGGGCCGAGGTCACGCTGCCGACGAGGATGGTGTGGTCGCCGGCGTCGTGGCGGGCGCTGGCCTCGCATTCCAGGACGGCGCTGACGCCGTCGAGGACGGGGTGGCCCTGGGCGTTCGTGGTGAAGTCGCCGCGCGAGAACTTGTCGACGCCCTTGGTGGAGAACCAGAGGGCGAGCTCGTGGTGTCGGCTCGGCAGGATGTGGACGACCCAGGACGAGGCGGCCGAGAAGGCGGGGTGGCACTGGGCGTTGGTGGCCAGGCACACCAGGACCAGGGGTGGGTTCAGGGAGAGCGAGCAGAACGAGGTGGCGGTGAACCCCCACCAGGTTCCCTCCTCGTCCACGGTGGTGACGATGGTCACCCCGCTGGGGAAGGAGGCCATGGCCTGCCGGAAACTGTCCGTCAGTTCGTCAGCGGACATGAAATTCTTCCTTCCAGACGGGACCGTGCCGGGTGCGCGCCGTCGCCCGGCTTGCCATGCAAGCGCCGTCGGGGCAGGGCCCGCCAGCCCTGTCGGCCCCTATTGACGCCCGCGCCCCCTGTTCTGCGCCGCCCCGCCCGTGGGTCACCGCGGGGTGGGGACGGCGATGGCCGTGAGGATCAGGCCCTCGTCGACGGTCCACCGTCCGTCGAGCCGGTCCGGGAGGGCCGGAGCGCCCGTCGGCGGGGCGGGGAGCTGGGCCGGGGGCGGGGCGAGGAGCTGGGCCGGGGGCGGGGCGAGCAGCCGTGCCGTGAACGTCCCGGCGTCCGGGTCGAAGGCGATGTCGGCCTCCTCGAACTCCAGGCGCTGGCCGGTGTGCGGGTTCCAGGCCTTGTAGACCGCTTCCTTGGCACTGAACAGGAGCCGGTCCCAGTGCACTGCGCCGTGCCGGGCCCGGTGGTCCGAGACCCGGCGCAGCTCCTGGGGCAGCGCGATGGCCTCCAGGATGCCGGGGGGCAGGGGTGCGTGGCGTTCGGCGTCGATGCCGAGCATGAGGACGTCGGTGTCCCTGGCGAGGGCGGCGCCCCGGTACCCGTCGCAGTGGGTGAGGCTGCCGACGGTGCGGCCGGGCCATCGGGGGGCGCCGTGCCGGCCGGGCAGGACGGGGCCGGTGGGCACCCCGAGCCGTGCCATGGCCTGGCGGGCGCAGTGCCGGACGGTGGTGAACTCGCGGCGCCGGCCGTCCTCCGCCCTGCTGACGAGGGCGGCTTCCTCGGGGTACAGCCGGGCCTCCGGCGGGTCGTCGCGGGCTTCGGCGACGGCGACGCAGTGCGGCAGGATCCGCTGGAGCACGGGGTGTCCTTCGGTTCGGGGGGCGGCGCGGGCGGGGCGTCCGCTCGGGCCTCTGCGGCGGATCATGACCGGGCCGCGCCCTGATCGCCGTACGGGCCCTGGCGGGACAGGACGACGCGGGGCGGCACGGTGGGGCGGTGCCAGGGCTGACGCCATTCGCGCGGGTATCCGAGGGAGACCTCTTCGAAGCGCACGCCGTCGTGCCAGGTGGTGCGGGGGATGTGGAGGTGCCCGTAGACGACGGCCTCGACGGGGAAGCGGAGGTGCCAGTCGGCGGTGCGTTCGGTGCCGCACCACAGGGCGAACTCCGGGTGGCGGAGGATCCGGGTGGGTTCGCGGACGAGGGGGTAGTGGTTGACGAGGACGAGCGGCAGCGCGGGGTCGAGGGCGTCCAGCCGCTTCTCCGTCTCCCGTACCCGGTGCTCGCACCACTCCTGACGGCTGGCGTACGGGTCGGGGAAGAGGAAGAACTCGTCGACGCACACGATCCCCTTCTCGTGGGCGGCGGCGAGGGCCTCTTCCCGGGTCAGCCGGGGGTGGGTGCGGAAGGTGTAGTCGTAGAGCAGGAAGAGCGGGGCGACCGCGACGGGTCCCCGTGGTCCTTCCCAGAGGGGGTACGGGTCCTCGGGGGTGGTGACGCCCAGCTCGCGGCAGAGGGCCACGAGGTGGTCGTACCGTTCGACGCCGCGGAGCCGGACCGGGTCCTGCCGGGGGGTCCAGAGTTCGTGGTTGCCGGGGGCCCAGACGACGTGGGCGAAGTGCTCACGCAGGGTGCGCAGGGCCCACTCGATGTCCTCGACGAGCTCGCCGATGTCCCCGGCGACGAGGAGCCAGTCCCGGTCGGTCCGGGGACGCAGGCCTTCGACGATCTTCCGGTTCTCCTCGTGAGCGATGTGGAGATCGCTGATGGCCAGCAGGTTTCCGCGGTTCATCCTCACCCGTCCCAGCAGAGGTCGTGGCGGCACCCCGGGCCCCGTGCCAGGCCGGCCCCGCCCGTGCCCGGCTTCTCGCCGCCGCACGAAATGCGCAACCGTAGGCTGTCAGACCTGCCCGGCCCCGGTACCCCTAGCCGCCCCTAGCCAGGGCCTGTCCTCCGGACCTCGCGGGGGACTCACCGTCCTCGTCCAGGGGGTCACGGAGCGTGCAGCGGCCCGGGAGCCGGGCGTTCGGTCCTGCACGGGAGCGGAGCCGCCTGGTCGCTCCCCCCTCGACGGCGGCGCCACCGCCGGAACCCGCCGGGCCGCGGCCCCCGGAGACCGTCCGGCCGGGAACCGGACGGCCACCCGGAGACCGTCCGGCCGGGGGCCTTGAGCCGGGGGGCGGCGAAGGAAAGTGCTACAACTGGGTTTGTGACCCCGTCCCGTCTCTCGTGCCCCCCGTCCCGGTGCGGTCGAGCCTAGGCAGAAGATTCGGAAGCGTCGCCGGACAGGTCTTCGTCCTTCAGGTGGCGATCGTGGTGCTGCTCGCCGCCGGGTCCCTGCTGGCCCTGGTGCTGCAGTCGCGGCACGACATCGACCGTGAGGCGCGCGACCGCTCGGTCTCGGTCGCGCAGACCTTCGCGAAGTCCCTGGGCATGCAGGAGGCGCTGAAGTCGCCGGACCCGTCCGCGGTCCTGCAGCCCGCCGCCGAGGACACGCGCAAGGCCGCGGGGGTGGACTTCATCGTGGTGATGGACACCCACGGCATCCGCTACAGCCACCCTCAGCCCGAACGTATCGGTGAACGCTTCGTCGGCACGATAGAGCCCTCGCTCGCCGGCGAGGTGCACACCGAGAGCGTGCAGGGGCCGCTCGGCAAGGAGATCCAGGCGATCGTGCCGGTCACCTCGCCCCAGGGCGAGGTCGTCGGCCTCGTGTCGGCCGGTCTGACGGTGGACAGCGTGAGCGGCATCGCCGACCGCCAGCTCCCGGTCATCCTCCTGGCCATCGCCGGCGGCCTGGCGCTGGCCACCGTCGGCACGGCACTGATCAGCCGCAGGCTGCGCCGTCAGACCCACGGGCTCGGCACGCAGGAGATGACCCGCATGTACGAGCACCATGACGCGGTGCTCCATGCCGTGCGCGAAGGGGTGCTGATCACCGACGGCGAGGGACGGTTGCTCCTGGCGAACGACGAGGCCAGACGGCTGCTCGGCCTGCCGGACGACGCCGAGGGACGCCCTGTCGACGAGGTCGGCATGGATCGCCGCATGGCGGAACTGCTGCTGTCCGGTCGGGTGGCCACGGACGAGGTGCTGGAGGCCGGGGACCGGCTGCTCGTGGTCAACCAACGGCCCACCCACCCCCGGGGCCGGCCGGAGGGATCGGCGGTCACCATCCGCGACTCGACCGAGATGCAGCTCCTGAGCAGCCGGGCGGAGACGGCCCGCAGACGGCTCAAGCTGCTCTACGACGCCGGAGGTGACATCGGCACCTCGCTCGACGTGGTGCGCACCTCGCAGGAGCTGGCCGACGTCGCCGTTCCCCGGTTCGCGGACTTCGTCACCGTCGACCTGGCGGACCCCGTGCTGCACGGCGACGAGCCCGGCCCGGGCGCCGACATGCGGCGCACGGCGGTCAGCGGCATCCGCTCCGATCACCCGCTGTACCCGCTCGGCAGCCTGATCGACTTCCTGCCGTCCACGCCGCAGGCCCGCGGGTACGGCACGGGCGCGGCCGAACTCGTTCCCGATCTCCATGACGCGCCGGGCTGGCACGCCCAGGACCCGCCGCGGACGTCGGCGATCCTCGACTACGGGATCCATTCGCTCATCGCGGCTCCGCTGAAGGCGAGGGGGGTCGTGCTCGGGGTGGTCAACTTCTGGCGGTCGCAGAAACCGGAACCGTTCGACGAGGACGACCTGTCGCTGGCCGAGGAGCTCGTCGGCCGGGCCGCGGTCACCATGGACAACGCCCGCCGCTACACCCGCGAGCACCACCTCGCCGTGACGCTCCAGCGCAGCCTGCTGCCGCAGGACCTGCCGGAGCAGAGCGCCGTGGACGTCGCGCACTTCTACCAGCCCGCCCAGTCCGGGGTGGGCGGGGACTGGTTCGACGTGATCCCGCTCCCGGGCAGTCGCGTCGGGCTCGTCGTCGGAGACGTCGTCGGGCACGGTCTGCACGCCGCCGCCACCATGGGGCGGCTGCGCACGGCCGTGCACAACTTCTCCTCCCTGGACCTGCCGCCCGACGAGCTCCTCGCCCGTCTGGACAACCTCGTCCAGCGCATGGACCAGGAAGGCGACGGCTCCGACCCGAACGGCGGCGTCCTGGGCGCGACCTGCCTGTACGCCGTCTACGACCCGGTATCCCAGAGCTGCGCCATGGCACGGGCGGGCCACATGCCCCCGCTGGTGGTCGCCCCGGACGGCACGACGACGATCTCGGAACTTCCGGCCGGCCCACCGCTGGGGCTGGGTGGCATGCCGTTCGAGACCATGGAAATGCACCTGGCGGAGGGCAGTCAGCTCGTGCTGTACACCGACGGACTGGTGGAGGAGCGGAGCCGGGACATCGCCGAGGGCGTGGAAAGGCTGCGTACGGCACTGAGCCACCCCGATCGGAACCCGCACGCCAGCCGCCGCGCCGTACTCGACGCACTGCTCCCCAGCCGGCCGGCCGACGACATCGCGCTGCTCATCGCCCGGACCAGGACGCTGGGCCCCGGGCGGGTCGCGCAGTGGGACGTGCCCTTCGACCCGAGCGAGGTCGGCGCCGTGCGCGCCCGGGCGGCCGAGCAGCTGGAGGAGTGGGGCCTGCAGGACCTCGCCTTCACCACGGAACTGATCCTCAGCGAGCTCGTCACCAACGCCCTGCGGTACGGCGCGGCACCCGTTCGCGTCCGCCTGCTGCACGACCGCACCCTGACCTGTGAGGTGTGGGACGGCAGCAGCACGGCCCCGCACCTGCGGTACGCCGCCACCATGGACGAGGGCGGCCGCGGACTCTTCCTGGTGGCGCAGCTCAGCGAGCACTGGGGCACCCGGTACACCCCGGAGGGCAAGGTCATCTGGGCCGAACAGGTCCTGCCCACCGCGGACAGCGACCTTTTCTGACCTGTGGTTCCCCGGCCGCCGTCGTCTGGGAAGGACGACGGGTCCGGCCGGCCCGCTCCGGGCCCGGAGGGAGGACGGCGAGCCCGTCGGCCCCTTCGCGCTCGGGTGGGCCGACGGGCGGAGCCGGTACGTCTCCCCCGTCTCCCCCGTCTCCCCCGTCTCCCCCGTCTCCCCCGTCTTCCCCGTCTTCCCCGGGACGTAGGGGGACGTCGGGGGGGTGCCTCTATGTCTTTCGTCAAGCGAGGCGTGGGGTTCTGGGTTCGTAGAAGGTGCCGTCGCGGAGCATCGCGAAGAGCACGCTGATG
>NZ_JBFAXU010000047.1:0-19521 GCF_040680975.1 Streptomyces sp. NPDC051921 | reverse complement strand
GTGTTGTCTCTGGCGGATGCCTCGGTGTTGGTGGCGGCGCGTGGGCGGTTGATGCAGGCGCTGCCGGAGGGCGGCGCGATGGTCGCCGTCGCGGCCCCGGAGATCGACGTCCTTCCTCTGCTGACGGATGGCGTCGGTATTGCGGCGGTCAACGGGCCGTCGTCGGTGGTTGTTTCGGGTGTCGAGGGCGAAGTCCTGCGGATCGCCGAGCATTTCGCCGAGCAGGGTGTTCGTACTTCGCGGCTGAAGGTCTCGCACGCGTTCCACTCGGTGTTGATGGAGCCGATGCTGGAGGAGTTCCGTACGGTCCTGGACGGGCTGGCGTATGGCTCCGCCCGTATCCCGGTCGTCTCGACCGTCACCGGTGAGGTCGGCAAGGAGCTGGATGCACCGGCGTACTGGGTGCGGCAGGTCCGTGACGCGGTGCGCTTCGCCGACGCCGTCACCACCCTCACCGCCCAGGGCGTCACCACCTTCCTGGAGATCGGCCCCGACGCCGTACTCACCCCCCTCATCGACTCCGACCACGTGATCCCGGCCCTGCGCCGCTCCCAGGACGAGCCGACAGCCGTGGTCACGGCCCTGGCACGCCTCCACGCCTCCGGCGCGGCCGTCGACTGGACGGCGTACTTCGCCGGGAGGGGCGCCCACCGCGTCGACCTCCCCACCTACGCCTTCCAGCGGCGACGCTACTGGGTGAACGCCCTCCCGGTCGGCGGGGGCGTCGCCTCGGCGGGGCTCGAGGGCGCCGACCATCCCCTCCTGGGCGCGCTCGTGGCGGTGCCGGGCGGCGCCGGCCACGAGGAGCTGGTCCTCACCGGCCTGCTGTCCACCGACACCTGTTCCTGGCTGAGCGAGTACGACCTGCTGGGCACACCGGTGCTTCCCGGCGGGGCGCTGGCCGAGCTTGCGCTGTACGCCGCCCGTGCGGCGGGCTGTGACGTGGTGCGGGAGCTGGTCGCCGAGGCGCCGCTCGTCGTGCCGGAGCAGGACGCACTGGCCCTCCGCGTCGTCGTCGGTGCGCCCCGGGACGGCGGGCAGCGGTCCGTCGCCATCCACACGCGCACGGCGGACGGCGACCGGGAATGGACCCGGCACGCCACGGCTACCGCGGCCCCGGGCCCGGTGGCGGTCCCCGCCGACCTCGCCGCGTGGCCGCCGCCCGGCGCTGTCCCGCTCGGCGTGGAGGACGCGTACGAGCGGCTGTTCGCGCGCGGACACGGGTACGGCCCCGTCTTCCAGCGACTGCGCGCCGCTTGGCAGCGTGGCGAGGAGCTGTTCGCCGAGATCGACCCGGTCGACCCGGTCGACGCGGTCGGATCCGTCGGGGCGGTCGACGCGGAGGACGCGGCCGGGGCGGCGGCGACCGACGCGGTGGGGCTGGTCGTGCACCCGGCCGCGCTGGAGGCCGGTGTGCAGCTGAGCCGGCTTGTCGGACCCGAGGACCAGGAAGCCACCGCCCCGCTCCTGCCCCGTACCTGGAACGACCTCGCCCTCCACGAGGGCGGTGAGCAGGTCTCGCGGCTGCGGCTCGCCCCGGCGGAAGGCGGCGGCAGCGCGCTGACCCTGGCGGGGGAGACCGGGCGTCCCGTGCTGTCGGTCCGGGCGGTGGAGTCCGCGCCGGTGGACGCCGCGCGGTTCGCCGCCGACCGGTCCCGTACCCCCTCCCTCTACCGGCTGGACTGGATCCCGGCGGCGGCCGGGACCGGGCCCGCCGTCGACGGCGACGACTGGGTCGTGCTCGGCGGCGACGGTCACGAGGACCTTGCCGCGCTGGACGTCGCCGTGGCCTCGGAGGACGTCCCCGTACCGGAGTTCGTGCTGGCCGAGGTGGCGAACGCGGGGGCGGCGAACGCCGGGGTTTCCGAACCGGCCTCCCGTGACGGAGGGGCCGTCCCGGGCTCCGCCGTGGGCCGCGTCCTGCTCGACACCCTGGCGCTGGTGCGTTCCTGGCTGGCTTCCGACCGTCTGGGGCGGGCGAAACTGGTCGTCGCGACCCGTTCCGCCGTGGCCGTCAGGCAGGAGGAGGGCGGAGCGCCCGACCACGCCGCCGTCTGGGGACTGATCCGCTCCGTGCAGGCCGAGCACCCCGACCGGTTCGTCCTGGTCGACCTCGACGGATCCACGGAGTCCCGGCGGGCCCTCCCGGCGGCCGTGGCCACCGGTGAGGCCGAACTCGCCCTGCGCGAGGGCGCGGTGCTGCTGCCCCGGCTGAGCGGAGCGGACGGGGAACCCGAGGCCGCCGCCCCTGCGGCGTTCTCCTCCGACGGCACGGTGCTGGTCACTGGAGGGACCGGCCCGGTCGGCGCTCTGCTCGCCCGGCACCTGGTCGCCGGCCACGGTGCGCGGCGGCTGCTGCTCACGGCCGCGGCCGGCGCGTCCGACACCGGCGGCACGCCCGGCGACTCCGACGCGGACGCCCTGGTGGCGGAACTGACGGCCCTCGGTGCCGACGTCACCGTCGCCCCGTGCGACGTCGCGGACCGCGCCGCGCTGGAGAAGGTGCTCGCCGACGTGCCGGAGGCCCATCCGCTCACGGCGGTGGTGCACGCGGTCTCCGCGACCGATCCGGGGCTGGCCGGCGAGCTGACCGACGAGCAGTTCGCGCGGGTGCTCGGCCCCGTCGCGGACGGGGCCCGGAACCTGCACGAGCTGACCGTCGGCCTGCCGTTGACGGCCTTCGTGCTCCTGTCCTCCTCCACCGGCCTCTTCCACGGTCTGGGCCAGGCCAACCTCGCCGCGAGCGGCGCCTATCTCGACGCGCTGGCCCGGCACCGCCGTGCCTCCGGCATGACCGCGACCTCCCTGACCTACGGCCCCTGGGACGTGGCCCCGTCCGACGCCGAGCCCGGCTCCGCGCCGGACGACGCGTACCGGCAGCGCTTGAGCCGGCTCGGCGTCGGCACGCTGTCCGCCGGTGAAGGGCTGGCCGCGTTCGACCGTGCCATCGGCCTGGGCGACGCCCACGCGGTGCCGGTCCGACTGGACCGCCGGGGGCTCGCGGCGCGGCCGGACGACCTGCCCGCCGTTCTGCGCGGGCTGGTCCGTCTGCCCGCGCGGCCCGCAACCGCACAGGACGCCGGCCCCCAGCTGAAGCAGCGGCTCGCCGGGCTGCCGGAGGACGAGCGGGAACGGGTCGTGCTGGAGCTCGTACGGACCCAGGTGGCGGCCGTGCTCGGGCACGCGACCGGTGCGGACGTCGAGCCCGACCGGGCCTTCCAGGAGCTGGGCTTCGACTCGCTCGCCGCCGTCGACCTGCGCAAGCGCCTGAGCGCCGCCACCGGGCTCGCCCTCCCCGCCACGCTCGTCTTCGACCACCCGTCCGCCCGGGCGGTCGCCGGGCAGCTGGGCACTCTCCTCGCCCCCGGGCAGGAGGACGAGATCCGGTCGGCGCTCGCGGAGCTCGACCGCCTGGAAGCGGTGCTTTCCCGCCTCGCCCCCGCCGACGACAAGCACGGTCTCGTCACCGGACGGCTGGAGCGGCTGGCACGCGGATGGCGCGAAACCCCCGGGACCGGCACGGAAGCCGGGGCGGGCATCGAAGAGGCCACGGACGACGAACTGTTCCAGGTCCTGGACAAGGAGCTCGGTTCCGCCTGAGGCAGGGCGGCCGGCGCGTACACACGGTTCGAGATGGGTTGAGGTGGATGGGGAACGACGACAGGCTGCGGGATTACCTCAAGCGGGCGACCTCTGAGCTGCAGCAGACCAAGGGACGCCTGAGGGAGCTGGAGGACGCCCGGCACGAGCCGATCGCCATCGTCGCGATGAGCTGCCGCTTCCCCGGTGAGGTCGGCTCCCCGGAGGAGCTGTGGGACCTCGTCGCGGAGGGCCGTGACGCGATCAGCTTCTTCCCGGAGAACCGCGGCTGGAACACCGAGGAACTCTACGATCCGGTGCCCGCGACCCCCGGCAGGACGTACTGCCGAGAGGGCGGGTTCCTGCACGACGCCGACCTGTTCGACGCCGACTTCTTCAAGATCAGCCCGCGCGAGGCCCGGGACATGGACCCGCAGCAGAGGCTGCTCCTGGAGTTGGCGTGGGAGGCGCTGGAGCGGGCGGGCATCGACCCCTCCTCGCTCAAGGGAAGCCGCACCGGCGTCTTCGCCGGGGTCGTCTACCACGGGTACACGCAGGGCAGCGGGACCGGCGGGCTCGCCAGCGTCGCCTCCGGCCGGATCGCGTACACCCTCGGACTCGAAGGGCCCGCGGTGACCGTGGACACCGCGTGCTCCTCGTCCCTGGTCGCCCTGCACTCCGCCATCCAGGCCCTGAGGGCCGGAGACTGCACGATGGCACTGGCCGGCGGGGTGACGGTGATGCCGAGCCCGGTGTCGTTCGTCGGCTTCAGCCAGGACCGGGGCCTGGCCCCGGACGGCCGGTGCAAGGCGTTCGCCGCGGCGGCCGACGGCACGACCTGGAGCGAGGGCGCCGGACTGCTGCTGGTCGAGCGGCTCTCCGACGCCCGGCGCCACGGCCACCCCGTGCTCGCCGTCGTCCAGGGCAGTGCGGTCAACTCGGACGGCGCGAGCAACGGGCTCACCGCCCCCAACGGCCCGTCCCAGCAGCGGGTCATCCGGCAGGCCCTGGCGGACGCCCGCCTGACCCCGGACCAGATCGACGCCGTGGAGGGCCACGGCACCGGCACCACGCTGGGCGACCCCATCGAGGCGCAGGCCCTGCTCGCCACCTACGGTCAGGGCCGTCCGGCGGGCCGGCCGCTGTGGCTCGGCTCGGTCAAGTCCAACATCGGGCACGCGCAGGGCGCGGCCGGCGTCAGTGGCCTCATCAAAATGGTGATGGCCCTCCAGCGGGAGACGCTGCCCAGGACGCTGCACGTGGACGCGCCCTCGCCCGAGGTCGACTGGACGGCCGGGGACGTCGAGCTGCTCGTCGAGGCGCGCCCCTGGCCGAAGGGCGAACGACCGCGCCGCACCGGCATCTCCGCCTTCGGCTTGAGCGGCACCAACGCGCACGTGATCCTGGAGGAGGCGCCGCCCGCCGAGGAGCCCGGCGCCGCGGACGGGATGGACGGCGCCGCGGACGGAAGGAACGGCGCCGCGGACGGAAGGAACGGCGCAGGCCCCGGCACCGCCGTCTCCGCCCGTGTCCCCGGGCCGCGGGTGACGGCCTGGCCGGTGTCCGCCAGGAGCGCCGACGCCCTGCGCGAGCAGGCCCGGCGGCTGGCCGCGTACGTCACGGCGTCCCCCGCGACGGAACCGGTGGACGTCCAGCACTCCCTCGCCACCGGGCGGGCCGTGCTCGACCACCGGGCGGTCGTCGTCGGTACCGACGCCGACGAACTGCTGCGCGGGCTGCGGGCCGTCGCGGACGGGGCCACGCCGTCCGCGGCCGCCCCCGGAGCCGTCGGCGAAGCCGCACCCGGCGCCGCGACCGGTGCCTTCGGCGGTGCGGTCACCGAAGGCCGTACGGCGTTCCTGTTCACCGGACAGGGCGCCCAGCGGCTGGGCATGGGACGGGACCTGCACCGCGCCTTCCCCGCCTTCGCGGACGCCTTCGACGCGGCGGTCGCCGCGCTGGACGAGCACCTGGCCGGATCCCTCCGGGACGTCGTCTGGGGCGAGGACCAGGAGCTGCTGGACCGGACGGTCCACGCCCAGGCCGGCCTGTTCGCCTTCGAGGTCGCTCTGTTCCGGCTGCTGGAGTCCTGGGGCGTACGCCCCGACTACGTGGTCGGACACTCCATCGGCGCGCTGTCCGCCGCCCACGCCTCGGGAGTCCTGTCCCTGCCCGACGCGGCCCGTCTGGTCGCGGCACGAGGACGCCTGATGCAGGCCCTGCCGGCCGGCGGCGCCATGGTCGCCGTACAGGCGACCGAGGCCGAGGTCACGCCCCTGCTCGGTACCCGTACCTCCCTCGCGGCCGTCAACGGGCGCGGCTCGGTGGTCGTCTCGGGGGACGAGGACGAGGTCCTGGCGGTGGCGCGCCGGTTCGAGGAGCAGGGCCGCCGGACGACCCGGCTGCGCGTCTCCCACGCCTTCCACTCCCCGCTCGTCGAACCCATGCTGGAGGAGTTCCGTACGGTCGCGGAGAGCGTGACGTACTCCCCGCCCCGCATCGCGATGATCTCCGACGTCACCGGCGCCCCGGCCGACGCCCACGAACTCGGATCGGCCGACCACTGGGTGCGGCACGCCCGCGGCACCGTCCGCTTCGCCGACGCCGTCCGCCACCTGGAGTCCCGGAACGTCACCACCTTCCTCGAACTGGGCCCCGACGCCGCCCTGTCGCCCATGGGCGCCGACTGCGTCGAGGACGACACCGCGACGGCCTTCGTCCCGACCGCACGGCGCGACCAGGACGAGGAACGCTCTCTCGTGTCCGCGCTGGCGCGGGCGTTCACCCGCGGTACCCCCGTCGACTGGGCCGCGTACGCCGCCGGCCGGGGCGGCCGGCGGATCGACCTGCCCACGTACGCGTTCCAACGCCGCTCCTACTGGCTGCCGGACGCCGGTACGGACCCCGCCGACGTCCGGCGGGAGCCGGGCGACGGCGCGTTCTGGGACGCGCTGGAGAGCCGGGAAACGGCCGCCCTCGCCGACGGGCTGGGAGTGGAGCCGGCGGCGGTCGACACGGTCGTCCCGGCGCTCTCCGCCTGGCGCCGGCGCTACCGCGAGCATGCCACCGTCGACGCGTGGCGTTACCGGGTGGTGTGGAAGCCGGTCGTCGAACGCGCCGATCGGGCTCCGGCCGTCCCGGCGGGCACCTGGATCGTCGCCGTACCCGAGTCCGCACCCGTTCCCGTGACCGAGTCCGAACCCGTTCCCGAACTAGAGTCCGCAGCCGCAGCCGCAGCCGCAGCCGCAGCCGCAGCCGCAGCCGTATCCGAGTCCGGACCGGTGTCCGGCGCCGCCGTCGGGTCGTGGGGCGAGACCGTCGGGCGGATCGTGCGCGGGCTGGCCGCGCGCGGGGTGCGCGTCGTGCCCTTCGAGGTCGCCGACGCGGACCGCACCGCCCTCGCCGAACGGCTGCGCGAGCACCCCGATGCGGCGACCGCCGCCGGCGTGCTCTCCCTCCTGTCGCTCGACGACCGCACCCACCCCGACCACCCGACGCTCACCCGGGGCGCCGCGGCGACCGTCGCACTGGCGCAGGCCCTCGGGAACGCGGGCATCACGGCACCCCAGTGGTGCGTCACCTCCGGCGCCGTCGCGGTGGACTCCGCCGACCGCCTGACCCACCCGCTGTCGGCGGCCGTGTGGGGCCTCGGTGCGGGACTCGCCCTCGACCGGGCGGCGACCTGGGGCGGCCTCGTCGACCTCCCCGCCATCGTCGACGAGGGGGCGCTGACCCGCCTGTGCACCGCACTCGCCGCCGGGAGAGCCGAGGCGACCGGGCCCGACGACGGAAGCCGGGAGCGGGAGGACCGGCACCGCGAGGACCAGCACCGCGAGGACCAGCTCGCGATCCGGCCCAACGGGGTCTTCGCGCGCCGCATGGTGCGGGCCCGCCTCGGAGAGGGCGCGTTCTTCGACGGCACGCACGCCGACCGGTCCTGGCGGCCACGTGGCACCACCCTCATCACCGGTGGCACGGGCGGCCTCGGCACGCACGTGGCGCGCATGCTCGCCGCTTCCGGCGCCGACCACCTCGTCCTGACCAGCCGCCGCGGCGAGACCGCCGACGGGGCGGCGGAGCTGGCCGGCGAACTCCGCCGGCTCGGCACTCAGGTGACCGTCGCCGCCTGCGACGTCGCCGACAAGGAGTCGCTCGCCAAGGTGATCGCGGCCATCCCGGACGAGCACCCGCTCACCGCCGTGGTGCACGCGGCGGGGGTCGGACAGCGCCTCGCCACGCTGGAGGAGCTGACCCTGGAGGAGTTCGCCGAGGTCGGCCGCGCCAAGATCCTCGGCGCCCTGCACCTCGACGAACTGCTGGGCGACCGGCCGCTGGACGCGTTCGTGCTGTTCTCCTCCGGATCAGCCGTCTGGGGCAGCGCCGGCCAGACCGCGTACGCCGCGGCGAACGCGAGCCTGGACGCCCTGGCCCGTGAGCGCGAAGGCCGGGGCCGTCCCGCCTCCTCGATCGCCTGGGGCTCGTGGGACAGCGGCCTCGTCGACGCCGAACTCGCCGCGGGCCTGCGCCGCATGGGCGCCGCGCCCATGGAACCGCGCCTGGCCCTGGCGGCCCTCCGCCAGGTCCTCGTCCACGGCGACCGCGGCCTCGTCGTGGCCGACCTCGACTGGCAGCGCTTCGCGCCCGCCTACACCTTCGCCCGACCCCGTCCGCTCCTCGACGCCCTGCCCGAAGTGCGCGAGGCCCTGGAGGGAGGCGGCGACAGCGCGGGCGGCACCACCGCACCGGCTGCCGACCCCGGCTTCGCCGCCCGCCTGGCGTCCTTGCCTCCCGCCGAACAGCGCCGAGCCGTACTGGAGTTGGTCAACACCCAGGTGGCGGCGCTGCTCGGGTACGACGAGGCCGGGGCCGTCCCGCCGAAGCGCAGCTTCAACGACCTCGGCTTCGACTCGGTCGCCGCCGTCGACCTGCGGACCCGGCTGGTCACCGCCACCGGTCGCAAGCTGCCGGCCAGCATGGTCTTCGACTACGCGACCCCCGCCGCCCTCGCCGAGTTCCTCCACGGGGAACTGCGTCCGCCCGCGCCCGCCGACGAGTCGGTGACCGCGCTCCTCGACCGGCTCGAAGGAGCCGTCGACGGACTGCCGGACGAGGAGATCGTCCGCACCGGCCTCCCCGCCAGGCTCCAGATCCTCCTGGGCAGGCTGGACCGGACCCCCGCCGCCCCCGCCCGGGCCGAGGTGAGCGAGCGGATCGACGGCGCGGACGCCGAAGACCTCTTCGCCTTCATCGACCAGGAGTTCGGCTCCCCCTGACCGCCCTCGCGCGGCGCGGTGCGGCGCGCCGCGAGGCGAAGGCGCCGGCCGCGGCGACCGGCCCGGCCGGGTGCTCGACACCCGGTCGATCCGGTCGCCGCGGCTGTCGTCGGCCGGTGGCCGACGCTGTCGTCGCCGGCCGGTCTCCGCGGCCGTCGCCGGCCCGTCGCCGCGCCCGTGGTCAACCCCTACCGCCGCCGCCGCGACCGCACACCGGCAGGGAATTCCCCCGGGGAGGATCCACGGAACGAACCGGAGAAGCTAAGGGCGCCACGGAGTCCTTAAGGGGGCGCTTAGGGGGTTCGCCCCTCCGACGCCGCCGTTACGTTGGCCATCGATCAGGTCAGCGTCGGCGGGCCGGGTGTCAAAACAAAGGAGTGCGCGTTGCGATTCGGAGTCATCTACCTTCTGCAGACGCCGCGGCCGTGGACCGAGGACAGCGAAGAGCGCGTCATCAATGAGGCGCTGGAGCAGATCGAACTCGCTGACAAGCTGGGTTTCGACTACGCCTGGGCGGCCGAGCACCACTTCCTCGACGAGTACTCGCATTCCTCGGCTCCTGAGGTATTCCTGGCCGCCGCCGCGGCGCGCACGAAGAACATCCGTCTCGCCCACGGCATCGTCTCGCTGCCGCCGGCGGTCAACCACCCCGCGCGAGTCGCCGAGCGCATCGCCACCCTCGACCTGATATCCGGCGGCCGCGTCGACCTCGGCACCGGCCAGGGAAGCACCCAGCACGAACTCGGCGCCTTCGGAGTGGACCGGGCGACCAAGAGCGAGCAGTGGAAGGAATCGCTCGAAGCGATTCTCCGGATGCTGAGCGAGGTCCCGTTCACCGGCTACAAGGGCGACTGGCTCGACGTGCCCCCGCGCAACGTCCTGCCCAAGCCGAAGCAGAAGCCGCACCCGCCGGCCTGGCTCGCCTGCAGCATGCCGACGACCATCGAGAAGGCCGCCCGGCTGGGCCTGGGCGCGCTCTCCTTCGCCTTCACGACTCCCGAGGAAGGCGCCGAGCGCGTCGCCGCGTACTACCGGACGCTCGAGTCCGGAGAGGTCACCCCGATCGGCAAGGCGGTCAACGCCAACTTCGCCGTCGCGATGCCGTTCTTCTGCCACGAGGACGAGCAGACGGCCTACGACCGCGCCCTCGGCGGAATCGACTTCTACGTGAACTCCTTCATGCACTTCTACGTGAGCGGCACGCACAAGCCCGGCATCACCGACCTCCAGGCGAACTTCGCGGCGAAGGAGGCCCTCCCCGAGGAGAACCTCGCCCGCATGGACGGCGCCGTCCGCCAGGCCGTCGGCACGCCGCAGAAGCTGCGCGAGCTGATCCGGGTCCAGGAAGAGGCCGGCGTCGACCAGATCATCTTCCAGGTGCAGCTCGGCGCCAACAAGCACGAGCACATCGTGGAGTCCCTCGAGCTCTTCGCCCGCGAGGTCATGCCCGAGTTCGTCGAGCGCCGCGAGGCCCGCGAGGCCGCCAAGGCCGAGCGACTCGCCGTCCCCATCCAGACCGCCCTGAGCCGGATCGTGCCGAACACGGAGGACGTCTCCGGCTACGAGATCCACACCGACTTCGAGCAGTGGCCGGAGCAGTTCATGCCGCCGGCCCCCGACGCCGACGGCGACGCCGACACCCAGGCCGGCGCGGGCGACGCGAACGCCGCCGGCTGACCGTACGCATGCGAGTCGCCGGGCCGGACAGAGCGGGCACCCCCCGCGACGGCCCGGCGCTCACTCCTGCACACGCACCGTATCCACTGACTGATGACATGGGGCTCGGCCCTGCCTGAACAGGTACGTCGAAGGCCCCCGCGGACAAGGACTGGGGGACACCGACATGTCGAACGAGGAGAAGCTCCTCGACTACCTCAAGCGGGTCACGGCCGACCTGCACGAGACGCGGCAGCGCCTGCAGGAGGCGGAGAACGAGGAACGCGAACCGATCGCGATCGTCGGCATGGCCTGCCGTTACCCGGGTGGAGTGAACTCCCCGGAGGACCTCTGGCACCTCGTCGCCGAGGGCAGGGACGCGGTCTCGCCGTTCCCGACGGACCGAGGATGGGACCTGAGCCGCCTCAAGGGCGACGGCCGGACGACCACGACCGGCACCGTCCACGAAGGCGGCTTCGTCGACGACCCGGCCGGCTTCGACGCCGAGTTCTTCGGCATCAGCCCCCGCGAGGCCATCGCCATCGACCCGCAGCAGCGTCTGATGGTCGAGTGCTCGTGGGAGGCCCTCGAACGCGCCGGCATCGACCCCGAATCGCTGCGCGGCGGACAGGTCGGCGTCTTCGCGGGCTCCGGCATCCAGGACTACGAGGACCTCCTCGACGCGGCCCCCGAGATCGCCGAGGCCTACATGGCCACGGCGAGCGCCGCGTCGGTGATCTCCGGCCGGGTCGCCTACACGCTGGGCCTGGAAGGCCCGGCGATGACCGTCGACACCGCCTGCTCCTCCTCGCTCGTCGCCCTCCACCTGGCCGCCAGGTCCTTGGAGGACCGCGAGTGCACCCTGGCGCTCGCGGGCGGCGTCATGGTGATGGCGACCCCCGCCCCCTTCGTGGCCTTCTCCCGCCAGAGCGGCCTTGCCCTCGACGGCCGCTGCAAGGCCTTCTCGGACTCCGCGGACGGCACCGGATGGAGCGAGGGCGCCGGCGTCCTGGTGCTGGAGCGGCTGTCGGACGCGCGTCGGAACGGGCACGAGGTGCTGGCCGTGGTGCGGGGTTCCGCGGTGAACCAGGACGGTGCGTCGAACGGTCTGACGGCGCCGAACGGTCCTTCGCAGCAGCGGGTGATCCGGCAGGCGCTGGCGAGTGCCGGTCTGTCGGTGACGGACGTGGACGTGGTGGAGGGGCACGGGACGGGGACGACGCTGGGTGACCCGATCGAGGCGCAGGCGCTGATCGCCACGTACGGACAGGGGCGTGCGGACGACCGGCCGTTGTGGCTCGGGTCGTTGAAGTCGAACATCGGGCATGCCCAGGCGGCTGCCGGTGTGGGTGGCGTGATGAAGATGGTGATGGCCCTGCGGGAGGGGGTCATGCCGCGGACGCTGCATGTCGATGCGCCGTCGTCCCAGGTGGACTGGGAGGCGGGCGCGGTCGAGCTGCTGCGGGAGAGCCGTCCGTGGCCGGCGGGGGAGCGGCCCCGCCGGGCCGGCGTGTCGTCGTTCGGGTTGAGCGGCACGAACGCGCACGTGATCATCGAGCAGGCCCCGGAGCCGGAGCCGGAGCCGACGGCCGTCGCTTCGGTGGGTGGTTCGTTGCCGGTGGTGCCCTGGGTGATCTCGGCGCGGTCGGCGGAGGGGCTGGCGGCTCAGGTGGAGCGCCTGGCCGACTTCATGGACGAGCGGCCGGAGTTGTCGCCGGTTGATGTCGGCTTCTCGCTGGCGACGGGTCGTGCGGCGCTGGAGCACCGGGCTGTGGTGGTGGGTGCGGGTCGTGAGGAGCTGCTCGCGCAGCTCGGTTCGGTTCAGCCGGTGCAGGCGCGGAGTGACGGCGGT
Source organism: Streptomyces sp. NPDC051921 (assembly GCF_040680975.1). Lineage (NCBI taxonomy): Bacteria > Bacillati > Actinomycetota > Actinomycetes > Kitasatosporales > Streptomycetaceae > Streptomyces > Streptomyces sp. NPDC051921. The sequence continues at coordinate 7,161 of NZ_JBFAXU010000047.1, read as the reverse complement.
ACTGCCTTCGTGTTCTCGGGTCAGGGTGCTCAGCGGCTGGGGATGGGGCGTGAGCTGTATGCGTCGTTCCCGGTGTTCGCGGAGGCTTTGGACGCGGTGGTGGCTGAGCTTGATGTGCATCTTGAGCGTCCGTTGCGGGAGGTGATGTGGGGTGAGGACGCCGGTCTGCTGAATCAGACGGTGTTCGCGCAGGCCGCGTTGTTCGCGGTCGAGGTGGCGCTGTTCCGGCTGGTGGAGTCGTGGGGTGTCCGACCGGACGCTCTTGCCGGTCACTCGGTGGGGGAGGTCGCTGCCGCGCACGTGTCGGGGGTGTTGTCTCTGGCGGATGCCTCGGTGTTGGTGGCGGCGCGTGGGCGGTTGATGCAGGCGCTGCCGGAGGGCGGTGCGATGGTCGCTGTCGGCGCCTCCGAGGCCGACGTCCTTCCTCTGCTGACGGATGGCGTCGGTATTGCGGCGGTCAACAGCCCGTCGTCGGTGGTCGTTTCGGGTGTCGAGGGCGAAGTCCTGCGGATCGCCGAGCATTTCGCCGAGCGGGGTGTTCGTACGTCGCGGTTGAAGGTTTCGCACGCGTTCCACTCGGTGTTGATGGAGCCGATGCTGGAGGAGTTCCGCACGGTCCTGGACGGGCTGGCGTACGGTTCCGCCCGTATCCCGGTCGTGTCGACCGTCACGGGTGAGACGGCTGCGGAGCTGGACTCGCCGGCGTACTGGGTGCGGCAGGTGCGTGAGGCGGTGCGCTTCGCCGACGCCGTCACCACCCTTACCGCCCAGGGTGTGACCCGTTTCCTGGAGATCGGCCCCGACGCCGTACTCACGCCCCTCATCGACTCCGATCACGCGGTCCCGGCCCTGCGTCGTTCCCAGGACGAGCCGACGGCCCTGGTCACGGCCTTGGCGCGCCTCCACGCGACCGGAGCCGCAGTCGACTGGACGGCCTTCTTCACCGGTTCCGGCACGGGCGCACGGCGCGTCGACCTTCCGACGTACGCGTTCCAGCGTCGGCGCTACTGGGCCGGTGACGTGGCGTCCCGCGTCACCGACCTGTCCTCAGTGGGCCTGCGTACGGCGGACCACGCGCTGCTCGGTGCCGCGATGGTCCTGGCCGACACGGACGGCGTGGTCCTCACCGGCCGGCTGTCCGTCGACGCCCAGCCCTGGCTGGCCGACCACGTGGTCGGCCAGACGGTCCTCTTCCCGGGAACGGGCTTCCTGGAGCTGGCCGTCCGGGCCGGCGACCAGGTCGGCTGCGACGTGATCGACGAGCTCACCCTGGAGACCCCGCTGGCGTTGCCCGAGCAGGGCGGTGTGCAGGTCCAGGTGGCAGTCGGCGCCGCCGACGGGGCGGGTGCACGCACCGTGACCGTGTACGCGCGGCCCGAGGACGAGCTCGGCAGCATGCCGTGGACCCGCCACGCCACCGGAGTGCTGGTCACGGCCGAGACCCGCGCCGGTGGCGCGGACCTGGAGCAGTGGCCGCCGGCCGGTGCCGTCGCCGTCCCGCTGGACGGCCTCTACGACCGGCTCGCCGAGGGCGGCATGGCGTACGGTCCGGCCTTCCAGGGTCTGCGCGCGGTGTGGAAGCGCGGCAAGGACGTGTTCGCGGAGGTGGACCTGCCGGAGACGGAGCGCATCGTCGCGCAGCGCCTCGGCCTGCACCCCGCGCTTCTCGATGCGTGCCTCCACGCGGCCGTCTTCACCGAGGCCCTCGGTGACGAGGGCGCGTTGCCCTTCGCCTGGCAGGGGGTGACTCTGCACGCCTCGGGTGCGGCCACCCTTCGGGTGAGGCTCGCGCCGACCGGTGCCGAGAAGAGCGTCGCCCTGGACGTGGCGGACGGCGAGGGACGGCCGGTGGCTTCGGTCGCGAGCCTGATGCTGCGGCCCGTCTCCGGCGATCAGCTCCGGGCAGCCCGGTCCGAGTTCCACGACGCGCTGTTCCGGGTGGACTGGTCACCGGTCGCCCCCGGCACGCCGGAGTCCCTCAGCTGGGCCGCGTGGTCCGGCTCCGGTCACTTGGACGGCCACCACGGCTCCGAGGGTCCTCACGACCTCGACGGCCCGGCACCGGACGTCCTCGTCCTCGACGTACGAGGCGGCCATGACGCCCCTGCCGTGCGTACGGCCCTGCGGGAGACCCTGGAGGCCCTGCAGCGCTGGCTGGCCGACGAGCGCTTCGACACCTCCCGGCTGCTCGTCGTCACCCGGCGGGCGGTGTCGCCGGACGGGACCGGAGCCACGGATCTGGCCGGCGCCGCCGTCTGGGGCCTGGTCCGCTCCGCACAGGCCGAGAACCCCGGCCGGATCGTCCTGGTCGACACCGACGACCGGGAAGCCCTCGACATCGCGACGGCCGCCTCCGGCACCGAACCCCAACTCGTCGTGCGCGAGGGCTCCTGGTACGCCGCCCGGCTCGCCCGCGTCCCGGCCGCAGGCAGCGGCGGCGACGTCGGCGGTGGCGACATCAGCAACGGCAGCGACAGCGACACCAGCACCAGCACCAGCACCAGTACCGGCACCGGAACTGGCAGCGCACCGGGCGACACCCGCATCTCGGCCGAGGTCCCGGACCCGGGCCGTCCGCTGCTGATCACCGGAGCCACCGGCACGCTCGGCCGGCTCCTCGCTCGTCACCTGGTGACCGAGCACGGGGCACGGAACCTCCTCCTGCTCAGCCGTCGCGGCGCGGAGGCCCCGGGTGCCGCCGCTCTGCGCGCCGAGCTGGCGGAGCTCGGAGCGCAGGTCACGCTGGCCGCCTGCGACGCGGCGGACCGGGAGGCCCTGTCCGCACTCCTCGAAGGTGTCCACCTGTCCGGGGTGGTCCACCTGGCCGGCGTCGTCGACGACGGAGTGATCGGATCCCTCACCCCCGACCGGCTCGACGGGGTCCTTCGCCCCAAGGTCGACGCGGCGCTGAACCTGCACGAACTCACCCGCGAAATGGACCTGACGGCCTTCGTGCTGTTCTCCTCCGCCTCCGGCGTCCTCGGGGCACCCGGGCAGGGCAACTACGCCGCCGCCAACGCCTTCCTCGATGCCCTCGCCGCGTACCGGCACGCGCAGGGGCTGCCCGCGCAGTCCCTCGCCTGGGGCCTGTGGGCACAGGAGGACGGCATGGCCGGTGCCTTGGCGGGCACCGACCAGTCGCGTCTGTCACGCAGCGGCGTGATCGCGCTCGACGCCGTCGGCGGCCTGGCCCTCTTCGACGCCGCCCGCGCCACGGGAGAGGCCGCGGTGGTCACCGCCAGACTCGACCTCGGCGCCCTGCGGTCCGCCGCCGAGGAGCTTCCGCCCCTGTTCCACGGACTGGTGCGCGGCGCGCGCCGCCGCAGCGCGGGTTCGTCACGGGGCTCCGAACAGGGCGCCCTGTACCGGACGTTGGCCGGCCTTCCCGAGGAGGAGTGGCCGCAGGCGCTGCTCGACGTCGTCCTGCGCCAGGTCGCCGTCGTCATGGGATACCCCGGACCGGAGTCGGTCGACCCCGCCCGCACCTTCCAGGAGCAGGGCTTCGACTCGCTCATGTCGGTGGAGTTCCGCAACGCCCTGGGGACGGCCACCGGACTCCGTCTGCCGGCAACCCTCGTGTTCGACTACCCCACGGCCGCCGTTCTCGCCGAGTATCTGCTCGCCGAGGTGTCGCACCCCGGCGCACGTACGCGCATCCCGGCCGCGCCGGCGGCAGCCGCGGCGTACGCCGACGAGCCGATCGTGATCGTGGGGATGGCGTGCCGTTATCCGGGCGGGGTGACCTCTCCCGAGGGGTTGTGGCGGCTGGTGTCGGAGGGTGTGGACGCGGTCTCGGAGTTCCCGGTGAACCGGGGGTGGGATCTGGGCCGGTTGTACGACCCGAGCGGGGAGCGTGCGAACACGTCGTACGCGCACGAGGGCGGCTTCCTTCATGACGCGGGCGAGTTCGATCCGGCGTTCTTCGGGATCAGTCCGAATGAAGCTTTGGTGATGGATCCCCAGCAGCGGTTGCTGCTGGAGTGCTCGTGGGAGGCGCTGGAGCGGGCCGGACTCGATCCGACGTCGCTGAAGGGCAGCGCGACCGGCGTCTTCGCCGGACTCATGTACCACGACTATGCGGCGAACAACAGTACGGGCGCCATCGCCTCCGGCCGCGTCTCCTACACGTTGGGCCTTGAGGGTCCGGCGATGACGGTGGACACGGCGTGCTCGTCGTCACTGGTGACCCTGCACCTGGCGGCGCAGGCGCTGCGCAGCGGCGAGTGCTCGCTGGCGCTCGCGGGGGGCGCGGCGGTGATGTCGACGCCCGAGGTGTTCGTGGAGTTCTCGCGTCAGCGCGGTCTGTCGCGCGACGGCCGCTGCCGGTCGTACGCGGATGCGGCGGACGGCACAGCTTGGGGCGAGGGCGTCGGCATGCTGGTCCTGGAGCGCCTGTCGGACGCCCGGCGCAACGGGCACGAGGTCCTGGCCGTCGTACGGGGCAGTGCGGTCAACCAGGACGGAGCGTCGAACGGTCTGACGGCACCGAACGGCCCCTCGCAGCAGCGGGTGATTCTCCAAGCACTGGCGAGTGCCGGTCTGTCGGTGACGGACGTGGACGTGGTGGAAGGCCACGGGACGGGGACGACGCTGGGTGACCCGATCGAGGCGCAGGCGCTGATCGCCACCTACGGGCAGGACCGCGAGGACGACCGGCCGTTGTGGCTGGGGTCGTTGAAGTCGAACATCGGGCACACGCAGGCGGCCGCCGGTGTCGGCGGCGTGATGAAGATGGTGATGGCCCTGCGGGAGGGGGTCATGCCGCGGACGCTGCATGTCGATGCGCCGTCGTCCCAGGTGGACTGGGAGGCGGGCGCGGTCGAGCTCCTGCGGGAGAACCGTCCGTGGCCGGCGGGGGAGCGGCCCCGCCGGGCCGGTGTGTCGTCGTTCGGGTTGAGCGGCACGAACGCGCACGTGATCATCGAGCAGGCCCCGGAGCCGGAGCCGACGGCCGTCGCTTCGGTGGGTGGTTCGTTGCCGGTGGTGCCCTGGGTGATCTCGGCGCGTTCCGCGGAAGGGCTGGCGGCCCAGGCCGAGCGCCTGGCCGACTTCATGCACGAGCGGCCGGACCTGTCGCCGGTGGACGTCGGCTTCTCGCTGGCTACTGCGCGCGCGGCGCTGGAGCACCGGGCTGTCGTGGTCGGCGCGAACCGGGAGGAGCTGCTCGCGCAGCTCGGCTCGGTTCAGCCCGTGCAGACACGCGGCGGGGGCCGGACGGGGTTCGTGTTCTCGGGTCAGGGTGCTCAGCGTCTGGGGATGGGGCGTGAACTCCATTCCTCCTTCCCGGTGTTCGCCCAAGCGCTGGACGCGGTGGTTGCTGAGCTCGATGGGCATCTTGAGCGTCCGTTGCGGGAGGTGATGTGGGGTGAGGACGCCGGTCTGCTGAATCAGACGGTGTTCGCGCAGGCCGCACTCTTCGCGGTCGAGGTGGCGCTGTTCCGGCTGGTGGAGTCGTGGGGTGTCCGGCCGGATGCTCTCGCCGGTCACTCGGTGGGGGAGATCGCTGCCGCGCACGTGTCCGGGGTGCTGTCCCTGGCGGATGCCTCGGTGTTGGTGGCGGCGCGTGGGCGGTTGATGCAGGCGCTGCCGGAGGGCGGTGCGATGGTTGCCGTCGCCGCCTCCGAGGCCGACGTCCTTCCCCTTTTGACCGAGGGCGTGGGCATTGCGGCGGTCAACGGCCCGTCGTCGGTGGTCGTTTCGGGTGTCGAGGGCGAAGTCCTGCGGATCGCGGCGCACTTCACGGAGCGGGGTGTTCGTACGTCGCGGCTGAAGGTCTCGCACGCGTTCCACTCGGTGTTGATGGAGCCGATGCTGGAGGAGTTCCGCACGGTCCTGGACGGGCTCACGTACGGCTCCGCCCGTATCCCGGTCATCTCGACCGTCACCGGTGAGACGGCTGAGGAGCTGGACTCGCCCGCGTACTGGGTGCGGCAGGTGCGTGACGCGGTCCGCTTCGCCGACGCCGTCACCACCCTCACCGCCCAGGGCGTGACCCGTTTCCTGGAGATCGGCCCCGACGCCGTACTCACCCCGCTCATCGACTCCGACCACGCGGTCCCGGCCCTGCGCCGGACGCTGGACGAGCCCACCGCGCTCGTCACCGCGCTGGGCCGGCTCCACGCCGCCGGCGCCGCCGTCGACTGGACGGCCTTCTTCACCGGTTCCGGTACGGGTGCACGGCGCGTCGACCTGCCCACCTACGCCTTCCAGCGCACGGAGTTCTGGCTCGCCGCGCCCGAGTACCTGGCCGACTTCTGGTTCGGCGGTGACGTCGTCGATCTCCGCGCCGCCGGACTCGATGCGGCGGAACACCCCCTGCTGGGGGCAGTGGTCAGGCTGCCGCAGGACGACACGGTCGTGTTCACCGGCCGTTTCTCGCGGGCCGAACACCAGTGGATCGCCGACCATGAGGTCCTCGGCTCCGTGCTGCTCCCGGGAACGGGCTTCGTCGAGCTGGCGGTCCAGGCCGGTGACCACGTCGGGTGCGGGGTGCTGCGCGAGCTGGCACTGCAGGCCCCGATGATGCTTCCCGAGAGGGACGGCCTTCAGGTGCAGGTGATGGTCGGACCCGCCGACGAGGCGGGTGACCGTACGGTGACGATCCACTCCCGCCCGGAAGACGGGGAGGCTGCGTGGACGCTGCACGCCGAGGGCGTCGTCGCCTCGGCCTCCGTAGCGGCGGAGGCCGGGTTCGACCTGGCGGAGTGGCCTCCCGCCGACGCGGCGGAGCTGGACGTCTCGAACGCGTACGAACTGCTGCTCCGCCAGGGGTACCGTTACGGCTCGTCCTTCCAGGGCCTGAAGCGGGCATGGGCGCGTGGTGAGGAACTGTTCGCGGAGGTCGCGCTCTCCGAGCGGGAGCACGAAGAGGCCCAGCGTTTCGGCCTGCATCCCGCGCTGCTCGACGCCGCGATGCATGTGGCCCTGGTCGCCGACGGCGAGGTCGTCGAGGGCGAGCCGGTGCTGCCGTTCGTGTGGAGCGACGTGTCCCTCTACGCCGTCGGCGCCACGGAGTTGCGCGTACGCATCGACCGCACGCAGGCCCACACCCTGGTTCTGGACGCGGCCGATGGTGTGGGTCGGGGGGTGTTGTCGGTGGGATCGGTCGCCGGCCGCCCGGTATCAGCCGAACAACTCGACACCGACGACACCGCCCGACTC
>NZ_JBFAXU010000046.1:0-21285 GCF_040680975.1 Streptomyces sp. NPDC051921 | reverse complement strand
ACCGCCGCGGCGAACGGCGTGATCTTCGCCTCCGCCAGCGCACGGACCGTCTCGCGGAGCATCTCGTGCTCCTCCGACGGGCGATACAGGTCGAAATCAGCAGCTGTGTTGTTCTTCCCCGGCGCCACGGTCACTCACTCCCACGCTTGCTAACTACCGTTAAGTAACCCAAATGGTAGGGCGAGACCGGGCCCCGATCCAGGCCCCGACTATGCTCGGGCAGGCATTCCGCCCGACCTCGACTCCTCACTGGAGACCGCATGGCCCTGAAGATCACCGTGATCGGCACCGGCTACCTCGGCGCCACGCACGCCGCGGCCATGGCGGAACTGGGCTTCGAGGTCCTCGGGCTCGACGTCGTACCCGAGAAGATCGAGATGCTGTCGAGCGGGCGCGTCCCCATGTACGAGCCCGGCCTGGAGGAGCTGCTCGCCCGGCATGTCGAAGGGATCGAGGGCTCCAGCGGGCGACTGCGGTTCACGACCTCCTGGGAGGAGGTCGGCGCCTTCGGCGACGTCCACTTCGTCTGCGTGAACACCCCGCAGAAGCACGGCGAGTACGCCTGCGACATGTCGTACGTCGACGCCGCCTTCACCTCCCTCGCCGCGGTCGTCCGGCAGGGCGCCCTGGTGGTCGGCAAGTCGACCGTGCCCGTCGGCTCGGCCGAGCGGCTCGCCGGCGTGCTGCCCGAGGGCGTCGACCTGGCATGGAACCCGGAGTTCCTCCGCGAGGGCTTCGCCGTGCAGGACACCCTGCGCCCTGACCGGGTCGTGATCGGCGTGCCCGAGGGGGCGCGCGGGGACCGGGCCGAGAAGCTGCTGCGGGAGGTGTACGCGGTGCCGGTGGCCGAGGGCTCGCCGTTCGTGGTGACCGACTACCCGACCGCGGAGCTGGTGAAGACCTCCGCCAACTCCTTCCTCGCCACGAAGATCTCCTTCATCAACGCGATGGCCGAGGTGTGCGAGGCCGCCGGCGGCGACGTCGCCAAGCTGGCCGAGGCGATCGGGCACGACGAGCGGATCGGCAACAAGTTCCTGCGGGCCGGCATCGGCTTCGGCGGCGGCTGCCTGCCCAAGGACATCCGGGCCTTCATGGCACGGGCCGGCGAGCTGGGCGCCGACCAGGCGCTGACCTTCCTGCGCGAGATCGACTCCATCAACATGCGACGGCGCGCGTCCATGGTCGAGATGGCCCGCGAGGCACTGGGCGGCGGCTTCCTCGGCAAGCGGGTGGCGGTCCTCGGCGCGACCTTCAAGCCGGACTCGGACGATGTCCGCGACTCCCCCGCACTGAACGTGGCCGGTCAGATCCACCTCCAGGGCGGCCAGGTCACCGTCTACGACCCCAAGGGCATGGAGAACGCCCGTCGGCTCTTCCCGACCCTCGGCTACGCGCCGACGGCCCTCGACGCGGTGCGCGGCGCGGACGTGGTGCTCCATCTGACCGAGTGGCGCGAGTTCCGCGAGGCGCTCGACCCGGCGGAGCTGGCCCGTGCGGTCGCGTCCCCCGTCATCCTCGACGGCCGCAACGCCCTCGACCCGGCCCGCTGGCGCGAGGCCGGCTGGACCTACCGCGCGATGGGCCGCCCGCAGGCCTGACCCGCCCGGATGCGCACGCGGGGCCCGGCTCGCACCTCGGAGGTGCGAGCCGGGCCCACGCCGTTTCCGCTGACCGGCCTGCTCCGCACGACGGACTACGCCGCCTTCGCCCGGGCCGCCCGCGCCCGGAACTCGGTCTCCCGCAGCACGCGCGTGACGTTGCCGTGGGCGAGACCGACCAGGTCCGGTGCGGGCCAGTCCCGGCGGATGAGCTCCGCGAAGAGGGGGACGTAGCCGGTGCCGGGGTCCGCGGTGCCGGCGAGGCCGACGGACCGGGGACCCGCCAGGGTGCGGATCCGGTCCAGGGCGTCGGCCGCGGCGGTCGGGTCCGGGCCGGCCGGGACCAGGCACGCACCGCTCTTCTCCCCGAGCAGGCGCAGCACGTCGTCCGGCAGCGGGCCGTCCGGCTCCGCGCGGGTGAGCAGCACCGGGGCCCGGCTCACCGCGAGGACCTGGGAGACCGTGTCGGGGTCGGCGCCCGCGAGGTCCACGGTCAGGCCGAGGCGGTTCATCTCACGGACCGCCTCACGGGCGAAGCGGTCGTAGCGGGTGAGGTTGACCGCTCGTACGCCGAGGGCGTGGTACGCCCGTAGGGTCGCAGGCGAACCGCCGACGGCCGACCAGCTCACCGCACCGAGGACGACGGCGACCCGGCCGCAGTTGCGGGCGTGCTCCATCTCCGAGGTGGTGGAGGCGACGCGCAGGTCCTCGGGGCAGGCCGCCACGAGCGCCCGGACCGCGTCGATCCGGCGCAGGGTGCCGAGGACGCCCTCGTCGGCCTCCACCCGCAGCGACCAGAGCTGGGCTCCCGCCTCCGCTGCCCGGGCCGGCGGAAGGTCCTCCGGGTCAGGGGCGATCACGTGCGGCGGTTGCGTGTGCCCCTCGACGACCGGCTGCGCCGCGAGCAGGGCGCGCGCCCGGGTCGACTCGTCGAGGGGCCGGGGATGTTCGGGAAGATCGAGGTCGCCCTCGGACGGGGCGCGGGCGACGCTGAACGGCGTGGTGACGGGATCGTCGAGCAGATCTGCCATGGGTGACTCACTCCGTACTACTAGGCAGTACGGCCACCGTGCCACCGCCCGCCGCGCCGGGCGCGGTGGGCTGGGCCGTCCGGGGGACGGGCGCCGCGGGGCCCCCGGACCGGACGACGAGGGGCCCGCCGCGGCGAGCCCCCCGTGATGTTCCGTCACTTCCCTCGCGGTGCCTGCTCGCCGAGGGACTCGATCGTCGCGACGGACGGGCCCCGCAGCGCGCGCTGCTCGCGCGCCACCGCCTCGGCGTCCCGGAGCACCCGGACCGCGTTGGACCAGGTCAGCTTCGCCAGGTCCGCGTGCGACCAGCCGCGGGTGAGGAGCTCCGCGATCAGGTTCGGGTAGCCGGCGACGTCGTCCAGGCCCTCCGGGGTGAACGCGGTGCCGTCGAAGTCGCCGCCGATGCCGATGTGGTCGATGCCCGCGACCTCGCGCATGTGGTCGAGGTGATCGGCGACCGTGACCGCCGTCGCGATCGGGCGCGGGTTCTCCGCCTCGAAGGCGCGGTGGATCGCCATCGCATCGGGGGTCGTGGCGAGGTGGTGCAGGCCGTGGGCGCGCAGGTTCTCGTCCGCGCGGGCCGTCCAGTCGACGGCCGCCGGCAGGATGAACTTCGGCACGAAGGTCGCCATCGCCACGCCGCCGTTGGCGGGCAGCCGCTCCAGGACGTCGTCCGGGACGTTGCGCGGGTGGTCGCAGACCGCGCGGGCCGAGGAGTGCGAGAAGACCACCGGGGCGGCCGTGGTGTCCAGCGCGTCCCGCATGGTCGTCGCCGCGACGTGCGAGAGGTCGACGAGCATGCCGCTGCGGTTCATCTCGCGGACGACCTCGCGGCCGAAGGCGGTCAGGCCGCCGTGCCGGGGCTCGTCGGTGGCCGAGTCCGCCCAGTCGTTGTTCTCGTTGTGGGTGAGCGTCATGTATCGCACGCCCAGGGTGTGCAGGGCGCGCAGGGTGGCGAGGGAGTTGTTGATCGAGTGGCCGCCCTCGGCGCCCTTGAGGGAGGCGATCCGGCCCTCCTTGCGGGCCGCCTCCATGTCGTCGGCCGTCAGCGCGGGCGCGAGGTCCGCCGCGTACCGCACGAGGAGCTGGTCGACGACGTCGATCTGCTCCAGGGTGGCGCTCACCGCGTGGTCACCGGCCAGCCGGCCGGGCACGTAGACCGACCAGAACTGGGCGCCGACGCCGCCGGCCCGCAGTCGGGCGAGGTCGGTGTGGAGCGCGCCGCGCTGGTCGCCCGCGATGTCGAGCCGGTCGAGGTCGTAGCCGCAGTGCTCGCGCAGCGCCCAGGGCAGGTCGTTGTGGCCGTCGACGACGGGGGCGGAGGCGAGGAGTTCCCGCGCCTCCGCCAGACGGTCGGCCGCCGTGCTCACTGGGCGAACCCGAAGGAGCCCGACCCCTCGACCTTCTGCCGCAGCCGCTTGCCCTTCTCCGTGGCCTGGTCGTTGAGCTCCTGCTGGAACTCCTTCATCCGGCCGAGCAGCTCGGGGTCGTGCGCCGCGAGCATCCGGGCGGCGAGCAGGCCCGCGTTGCGGGCGCCGGCGACCGAGACGGTGGCGACGGGCACACCGGCCGGCATCTGCACGATCGAGAGGAGCGAGTCCATGCCGTCGAGGTACTTCAGCGGCACCGGCACGCCGATGACCGGCAGCGGCGTGACCGAGGCGAGCATGCCCGGCAGGTGGGCGGCGCCGCCGGCGCCCGCGATGAGCGCCTTCAGACCGCGGTCGGCGGCCTCCTCGCCGTACGCGATCATCTCGCGCGGCATGCGGTGCGCCGAGAGGACGTTCACCTCGTACGCGATCTCGAACTCGTCCAGGGCCTGCGCCGCGGCCTCCATGACGGTCCAGTCCGAGTCGGACCCCATGGCGATGCCGACGAGCGGGGTCGAAGCAGCCGGGTTACTCAACGATCGTTCCTCGCAGGTAGTCGGCGGCGTGACGGGCGCGCTCCAGCACCTCGTCCAGGTCGTCGCCGTAGGTGTTGACGTGGCCCACCTTGCGGCCGGGCTTCACGTCCTTGCCGTACATGTGGATCTTGAGCTGAGGGTCGCGGGCCATGCAGTGCAGATACGCCTGATACATGTCCGGGAAGTCGCCACCGAGAACATTGCACATCACGGTCCACTTGGCGCGCGGGCGCGGATCGCCCAGCGGAAGGTCCAGCACGGCCCGGACGTGGTTGGCGAACTGCGAGGTGACCGCGCCGTCCTGGGTCCAGTGGCCGGAGTTGTGCGGACGCATGGCGAGCTCGTTGACGAGGATCCGGCCGTCGCGGGTCTCGAACAGCTCCACGGCCAGGTGCCCGACGACGTCGAGCTCCTTGGCGATCCGCAGGGCCAGCTCCTGCGCCTGGCCGGCCAGCTCGTCGGCGAGGTCCGGCGCGGGCGCGATCACCGTGTCGCAGACCCCGTCGACCTGCCGCGACTCGACCACCGGGTAGGCGACGGCCTGTCCGTGCGGGGAGCGCACGATGTTCGCGGCGAGCTCACGGGCGAAGTCGACCTTCTCCTCGGCGAGCACCGCCACACCGGCCCTGAAGGCGTCGTGGGCGTCCTCTTCCGTGCGGACGAACCAGACGCCCTTGCCGTCGTAGCCGCCGCGCACGGTCTTGAGGATGATCGGGAAGCCGCCGACCTCGGCGGCGAAGACCGCCGCGTCGGCCGGATCGGCCACGATGCGGTGCCGTGGGCTCGGCGCGCCGATCTCGTCGAGCTTCGCCCGCATCACCCCCTTGTCCTGGGCGTGCGCGAGGGCCCCGCGGCCGGGCCGGACGACGACGCCGTCCGCCTCCAGGGCCGCCAGGTGCTCCGCGGGCACGTGCTCGTGATCGAAGGTGATCACGTCGCAGCCGCGCGCGAAGTCACGCAGCGTGTCCAGGTCGCGATAGTCGCCGATGACGACGTCGCTGACCACCTGGGCCGCCGAGTCCTGCGGGGTGTCACTGAGGAGCTTGAACTTGATGCCGAGGGGGATGCCCGCCTCGTGGGTCATACGGGCGAGCTGACCGCCACCGACCATGCCGACTACCGGGAACGTCACCCTCTTAGGGTATCCGCACAAGTTACGGAACCTCGTCCGGCTGTGTTTTGTCACAGTCCGGAGTGGACTCGCACACGGATCGCACATGGATCGGGGACAACACAGGCGGGTGACAGGAGGGGTGGTTAGCATGGCTTGGTTGACGTCGTCCGGGCGTCGGCGGAACACCTCCGAAACGGACGGGACAGACCGATCACGATGAGTGAACCCGGCGCGTTGCGCATGCGGATGGACCGGCTCGTCCGCGAGGTCGCCAAGTTCGGCGTGGTCGGCGGACTCGGCGTCCTGGTGAACCTGGCCGTCTTCAACCTGGTCCGCCAGGTCACCGAGCTTCCGGTGGTGCGGGCGAGCATCATCGCCACCGTCGTGGCGATCCTCTTCAACTACGTGGGGTTCCGTTACTTCACGTACCGCGACCGCGACAAGTCCGGGCGCACCAAGGAACTCGTCCTGTTCCTGCTGTTCAGCGTCGTCGGCATGGTGATCGAGAACGGTGTGCTCTACGCGGCGACGTACGGCTTCGGCTGGGACACCCCGCTGCAGAGCAACTTCTTCAAGTTCTTCGGCATCGGCGTCGCGACCCTGTTCCGCTTCTGGTCGTACCGCACCTGGGTCTTCCGCGCCCTGCCGGCGAAGGAGGCGGTGCAGACCGCCGAGTCCTTCCTGGAGCAGGCGCCCCAGCAGGCCACCCGCAGGCAGCCCGACCGGGTCTGAGCCCACTCTCCCGCGCGATCCCGCCGAGCCCGCGGTCTTGCGCGATCGCTATCGGACCGGGCGCTCCGGCTCCGACTCCCGCTCCTTACGGCTCCTGACCTCGCGGCCCAGGAACAGCGCGAACACCGGCGGCTGCTGCTGGAGCAGCTCCAGACGCCCGCCGTCCGCCTCCGCGAGGTCCCGCGCGACCGCCAGGCCGATGCCCGTGGAGCTGCGGCCGCTGACCGCCCGCTCGAAGATCCGCGCCCCCAGGTCGGCCGGCACGCCCGGCCCCTCGTCGGTCACCTCGATCACGGACTGGTTGCCGGTGACCCGGGTGCGCAGCGCGACGGTGCCGCCGCCGTGCATGAGCGAGTTCTCGATCAGGGCCGCGAGCACCTGGGCGACCGCGCCGGGGGTGCCGACGGCCCGCATGCCCTGCTTGCCGGAGTGCACGATGGCCCGGCCCGCGCTGCGGTAGGCCGGCCGCCACTCCTCGATCTGCTGCTTGATGACCTCGTCCAGGTCGAAGGCGACGGCGGAGCCCGTCCGCGGGTCGCGCGAGTTCGTGAGCAGCCGCTCGACCACGTCCGTGAGCCGCTCGACCTGGGTGAGGGCGATCGTCGCCTCCTCCCGGACCGTGGCGAGGTCGTCGGCCACGGCGACCTCCTCCAGGCGCATCGAGAGCGCGGTGAGGGGCGTGCGGAGCTGGTGGGAGGCGTCGGCGGCGAGCCGGCGCTCGGCGGTGAGCATCCGTGCGATCCGTTCGGCGGAGGCGTCGAGCACGTCCGCGACCCGGTCGAGCTCCGGCACCCCGTAGCGCTTGTGCCGGGGGCGCGGGTCTCCGGAACCGAGCCGCTCGGCGGTCTCGGCGAGGTCGGTGAGCGGCGAGGACAGCTTGTTGGCCGCCCGTACGGCGAGCAGCACGGCGGCCACCACGCACAGCAGCGCCACGCCGGCGATGATCAGCAGCGTCCGCCCCACCTCGGCCATGACGACCGAGCGGGCCTCCTCCACGATCACGGTCTCGCCGCGCTCGCCCTCGGCGAGGCCCCGGATGACGCTGCCGGAAGGGCGGGTGCCGATCTCGATGGGATCGCGGCCGGGGATCTGGACCCGCGCGTACCGCTTGGCGCCGCTCTGGTCGGCCAGGATCGCGGGGCTGACCGGCTCGCCGCCGATCAGACGGCTGTCCACGATGGACACGATCCGCAGCGCCTCCGAGTCCACGCTCTCCTGGGCGCTGCTGGAGGCCGTGCGGGTCTCGACGATCACGAGGGAACCGCCGAAGACGGCGATGACGACGAGCACCACGGCGAGCGTGGAGTTGATCAGACGGCGACGCACGGATCCTCCGGAGGGTGGCTTGACGAGGACCAGTGTCGCAAGGGCCTGAAGGGGCGCGGGGCTCCTCCGGAGGACGGCGCCACGACGACACACCCCACGGGATGCTGGTCGCGTGGCAGTCCCCGCCCAGCGGGCGACCTCTGCTCACCGAACCGCCGAACAACGGGACCGAGCAACCCCAGATGAGCCGCGCCATGTGCGCGACCACGCTGGAGCGTCCGGCACCCGACCGGCGCGCAGTCCGCAACTCACCCTTTGGTGATGTGCGGATCAAGTCCTAGCTCTTCTCGAAGCGGAAGCCCACGCCCCGGACCGTGGCGATGTAGCGCGGGTTCGCCGCGTCGTCGCCGAGCTTCTTGCGGAGCCAGGAGATGTGCATGTCGAGGGTCTTGGTGGAGGACCACCAGGTGGTGTCCCAGACCTCGCGCATCAGCTGGTCGCGGGTGACCACCCGGCCCGCGTCCCGGACCAGGACCCTCAGCAGGTCGAACTCCTTGGCGGTGAGCTGCAGCTCCTCGTCGCCCATCCAGGCGCGGTGCGACTCGACGTCGATCCGCACGCCGTGCGTGGTGGGCGCGGCGGCGGGCTCGGTGGCGCCGCGCCGCAGCAGGGCCCGGACGCGGGCGAGCAGCTCGGCGAGCCGGAAGGGCTTGGTCACGTAGTCGTCGGCGCCGGCGTCGAGGCCCACGACCGTGTCGACCTCGTCGGCGCGGGCGGTGAGCACCAGGATCGGCACCGTGTGGCCGTCGGCGCGCAGCCTCCGGGCGACCTCCAGGCCGTCCATGCCGGGCAGGCCGAGGTCGAGCACGACCAGGTCGACTCCGCCCTGGAGACCGGCGTCGAGGGCGGTCGGGCCGTCCTCCCTGACTTCGACCTCGTACCCCTCCCGCCGCAGGGCGCGGGCCAGCGGTTCCGAGATGGAGGCGTCGTCCTCGGCGAGCAGTACACGGGTCATGAGGTGATGGTAGTCCGCACGGACGCGGGGCCGGGGCGTGATCCACAGGGCGACTGCGGTACCTCTGGATCTTGGCGCGTAACCTCCTGATGACCTTCGAAAGAAGGAAGTTGGTTCCAGTGTCACCTGTGATCCATCTCTCAAGTCCTTCCTAATCGGGCACTGTCGTGTCGTATGGTGTCGAGAGTTCTGTAGCGGTAATCGGGGACCTTTGGCCGTGTAGGTGAGCCAAGGGTCTCTTTTCTGCACAAGGCGGCCTCGGCAGCCTTGAGGACAGTGAATGACCTGTGGGCCGGGTCCTGCGACGCGAAAAGCGTCAGGGCGTGGATCCCGGAGGGGTGCGACCGCTCCCCGCCGGTGCCGGCCTCCCCCACCGGGCGCATCCCGCTCACGAAGCGCGCGTCCCGACAGAGCAAGGATCGACATGGCGTCCAGCCTGACGACGGCTTCCTCCGGTCCCGGAGGTTCCGCCGGAACCTCTGGTTCCGAGAAGACCTTCTTCGGCCACCCCCGCGGCCTGGCCACCCTCTTCATGACCGAGATGTGGGAGCGCTTCTCCTACTACGGCATGCGGGCCCTTCTGGTCCTGTACCTGGTCTCCGGCGGCGCCGACGCCGCCACGGGCAGCCAGGGCGGCGGCCTGGCCATGACGGCCGCCACGGCCACGGCGATCTACTCCGTGTACGTGTCGATGGTCTACCTGATGGCCATGCCCGGCGGCTGGTTCGGCGACCGCGTCTGGGGCGCCCGCAAGACGGTCACCGTCGCCGGCTTCGTGATCATGGCCGGTCACGCCTCGCTCGCCATCCCGGGCCAGGCGATGTTCTTCGTCGGTCTGGCGCTCGTCGCCGCCGGTTCCGGTCTGCTGAAGGCCAACATCTCGACGATGGTGGGCCACCTCTACGACGGCCCGGACGACCCGCGCCGTGACGGTGGCTTCACGCTCTTCTACATCGGCATCAACCTCGGTGCCTTCGTCGCGCCCTTCGTCGTCGGCACCGTCGGCGAGAAGGTCAACTGGCACCTCGGCTTCGCGCTCGCCGCGGTCGGCATGGGCCTCGGTCTGCTGCAGTTCCTCATCGGCACCAAGAACCTCAGCCCGAAGAGCAACCTGGTCCCGAACCCGCTCAGCGCCGCCGAGCGCAAGAACGTCCTGGTCAAGGTCTGCCTGGTGCTGGTCGCCGCCGCCGTCTTCTACGGCGTCGTCGTCGCCCTCGGCATGTACACCCTGAACTGGGCCCTCGTCCCGATCACCCTCGCCGGTCTGATCATCCCGGTCGCCGTCCTCGTCCGCATCAAGCGCGACAAGGACCTCGACAAGACCGAGCAGTCGAAGATGACCGCGTACATCTGGTTCTTCGTCGCCGCCGCCGTCTTCTGGATGATCTACGACCAGGGTGGCTCGACCCTGTCGCTGTTCGCCGACGACAAGACCGCCGACACCGTCTTCGGCCTCGGCTTCCCGGCCACCTGGTACCAGTCCCTGAACCCGCTGTTCGTCATGGCGCTGGCTCCGGTGTTCGCCTGGCTGTGGCTGTGGCTGTCCCGCAAGAACCAGGAGCCGAACACCATCGTGAAGTTCGCGATGGGCCTGGTCCTGGTCGGCGCGTCCTTCTTCGTGTTCATCGTCCCGATGAACATGGCAGGCGACGGCACCAAGGTCTCCCCCATGTGGCTCGTCTCGATCTACATGATCCAGACCATCGGTGAGCTGTGCCTCTCTCCGGTCGGCCTCTCCGTCACCACGAAGATGGCCCCGCAGAAGTACGCCTCCCAGATGATGGGTGTCTGGTTCCTCGCCGTCACCGCCGGTGACTGCACCACGGGTCTGCTCTCGCTGGCCGGTGTGGACCTGAACGGCACAGGGATCATCGGCCTGCAGGCGGCGGGCGCCGTCCTCGCCGGATTCGCGGTCTGGGCCTACCGCAAGAAGGTCCAGGCCCTCATGGGCAGCGTCCACTGACGCGTCCGTTCGTACGAGGCGGAGGCCGCCGCACCGGGTTCGGTGCGGCGGCCTCCGCCGTTTCGCGCTTCCGTGGCGCTACCTGCGCAGCCGGGCCCACGGGGTGAACGTGAACACCGCTCCGCCGAGCAGGATCGCCGTGCCCGCGACGAGGGCGAGGGCGCGCAGGGCGCCGTCGTCCCCGGCACCGGTCTGGGGGAGCTCGCCGCCCGGACCGCCCGAGGCGCTGCCGCCGCCCCCGGCGGCGCCGCCGGCCTGCTTCTCGGTGTCGAGGGTCAGCGAGGACTGCACCGACCCCTTGACCTCACAGGGGATCACGATGGGCGAACCGCCCAGCGAGACGCTGATGGTCAGCTTGCCCGGGCTGAGCGTGGCCTTGCCGCTCGCCCCCGGCTTGTACGTGCCGGTCATGTCGGTCAGGTCGACCGGCTTGCCCGCCTCCAGGGGAGCCGGGTTCGGGGCGCCGGTGACCGTGACCGTGCCGCTGTCGGCGCCGCCGATCTTCACGGCCATGGACGGCTTGAGCGCGCCCTTGGGGAGGGCGGCCGGGCTGTTCATGACGCCCTTGGCGGTCTTGACGGTGAGGCGGTAGGAACCGCCGTCCTTCTTGGCGTCGATGGTCACCTTGGAGGTGATCGAGTCCGGGCCGGGCGCCTGGCAGGAGAAGCTCACCGCGACCTCCTTGCCGCGGAAGTCGGTCTGCCCGCCGCCACCGCCGGACGTGCCGCCGGACGTGCTGCCGGACGTGCTGCCGCCGGAGGACGTGGTGCCGCCGGAGGAGGTGGTGCCGCCCGAGGACGTGGTGCCGCCGGACGACGTGGTGCCGCCCGAGGACGTGGTGCCGCCGGACGTGGTGCCGCCGGACGACGTGGTGCCGCCCGAGGAGGTCGTGCCGCCGGACGACGTGGTGCCGCCCCCGGCCGTCACCTTGATCGTGGCGCCGACCGCGACCGTCTCCTTCGGAGAGCACTTGGTGTCCGTCGACATCGGCTTGGAGACGTTGATCGTGTACTTGTCGGGCGTCAGCGTGATCTCGCCCGCCTTCTCCAGCTTCAGCTTGCCCTTCATGTCCGGCAGGACCATCGGGCTGTTCTTCTTGATCGGCGGGTTCTGCCGCGGCCCCTCCATCGCCAGCGTGCCGCTCGCGGCGCCGCCGAGCTTGATGACGCCGGTCGGCTTCACCGTGTCCTTGTCCAGGTCGAGGATGTCGGGGTTCTTGGAGGCGGCCTCGACCGTCTTCCAGACCACTTCGACCTCGTCGCCGACCTTGGCCTCGGCCGGCGCGGCGATCTGCACCTTGGTGGTGCCCTGCACCGGCGGGAGACCGGAGATGGAGGGCGGGATGCACTCGGTCTTGTACGCGACCTCCGCCGCCATGGCGGGGCCGGCGGCCAGCAGGATCCCCGCGCCGCCGAGCATCAGGGCGACGCCGGCCGCGCTGATCCTCCGTGCCGTGCGTGTCGGGCTCACGACTGTCCCTTCGTCGTCGGACTGTTCTCTGACGGTGCGGAGTCGGGGGTGAACCACGGCAGGACCGCGGTCGGTTCGTCGCCGGCGGTGGCCGCCGGTACGGATGCGGGGCGGGCCTCACGGCCCGCGGCGCGCGGGGGCCGACCGGGCCGGTGGCTCTGCCCGGCCCGACCGCTCCGCCGGGGCCGGCGCGGGCCCGGCGGGCGGACCCGGTCGACGACCGCCATGCCGATGCGGAACAGGGCTGCCGGGACGACGACCGCGAGCAGCAGCCAGAACAGGGTCACGCCCCACGGGCGTCCGACGCCCCAGGGCTGCTCGACGATCACCTGCCCGCCGTACCGCACGGACACCTGGTAGTCGCCGTGGGCGCCCGGGGTCAGCTCGACGGGCAGTTTCACCAGGGCCTTGCGTCCCGGCTCGATGGTGCCGCGCCACTGCCGCTCCTCGTACTGCGCCGCGAACACCCCGTGGCTGGTGCCGACTTCGAAGACGGGGTCCTTGATCGCCGCCTGGCCCAGATTGCCGAGGGTGACGACCACCTCGCGGCGGGCGGGTGCGCCGAACCGGACGAGGATCCCGCTGGAGCCTTCGAGCCGCGCCGAGGTGAGCACCCGCAGCGCGCCGGGTCCCGAGGACTCGGGCAGCGGGGCGGTCGGATGCCCGGCGACCGTGAACGCGACGTCGACGACGTCCTGTTGGCCGGTGACGCCGGCGACGTGGACGACGCAGGGGCAGGGCTTGGGCGGCTCGGCGACCGGCAGCTTCTGGCTGAAGGCGCCCTTGGCGTCGACGGTGGCGGCCCGGCCGTCGGTGTTGGCACAGGAGTTGGTGCCGCCGATGACGCCCTTGCCGGGGGTGCCCTGGCCGCAGACCAGCAGCATGAGCAGGGCGCCGGGTTTCCATCCGGAGCCGCTGACGGTGATCTCGCCGCCCTTGCCGCCCTGGCTCTGCGAGAGCGCGACGCCGGGCCGCTCGGCCGCGTCGGCGGTGGCCGGCAGCAGGGCGAGCAGCAGCGCGGCGAGCAGCGCGCCCGCCGCCGTACGCAGGTACGTCATCGTCTCCTCCGTATCGCGTACGTGGCCGTGCCCGCCGCTGCGAGGAGGACGGCCGCCAGGGCGCCGACGCCCGCGGGCGAGGCGAAGGAGGCGTCCGCGCGGGCGCTCGCGGGCGCGGCTCCCGGCGCGCCGGCCGTCAGGTGGACGGTGACCGAGTCGAGCGCGGGCGGGTCGGGCCAGGGTTCGGTGCGGGTGACGCGTTCGCCGGGGCGGAGGACGAGCGGGAGGGCGCGTTCGGGCCGGTCGAGCACGGTGCCGAGGTGGCCCTCGGCGCGCACGGCGAGGCGCGGGGCGAGGACGGTGTTGCCCCGGTTGACCAGGGTGTAGCGCAGGGTGCCGGTGGGCTCGACGCGGACGTCCTCGACGGTGAGCGCGGCGAGCCGCGGCCCGCTGACCCGCAGGTGCAGCGGGACGACCGTCTCGCGTCCGGCGGCGCCGGCCCGTACGGAGCCCCGGTGGTCGCCGGGCGGGGTGTCGGCCGTCACGGTGACGGCGAACGGAACGTCCGCCCGGGTCCTGGCGGGCACGGTCACGGTGCGCGCGGCGAACGCGACGGGCGCGCCCTCCCCGCTGAGCCGCACGGTGAGCGGCTTCGTCCCGGCGTTGGTCAGCGACAGGGTGTCCTGCAGCACGCTGCCCACCGCACCCTCCAGATAGACGTACGGCCGCCCGGCGGCGGGCGTCACGCTCCACCCGGAGGCGGGGGCGGGCGGCGGGCCGGCACGGTCGGGGGTCGTCCGGGCCGCCGCCCGGGCCGGCCCGGCGGCCGCGGCGGGACCGGCCCCGGGCCCGGTCGTCGCCAGCGCCGCGAGCAGGGCGGCAGCCGTGGCCGCGTACCCGGCCCGTGCCCCCCGCATCAGCGTGCCGTGTGCCGTGCCGTGCGCCGGGTGAGCCAGAGCACCCCGGCCGCGCCGGTCAGCAGGACGGTGCCGCCGAGGGTGCCGAGGGCGGTCGCCGAGTCGAGCGGGCCGGTCTTGGGCAGCTCGTCGCCCGTGCCCGTACCGCCCGAGGAGTCGTCGGAGCCACCGGACCCGCCCGATCCGCCCGATCCGCCCGCCGCCGTGACGTCGAGTTCGAGTGCGGGCCGGGGACTGTTCGTGGGCTTGCAGACGGCCGCGTCCATCCCGAGGGCGTGGACGGTGAGCGTGCCGGCCGTGAAGGTGACCCTGCCGCTCTTCTTCGGGGTGTACGTGCCCGTCAACTGGCCGATCTTGATCGGGGTGTTGGCGGGGATGAGGGCCGCGTTCGGGACGCCCTTGACCTGGACCTCGCCGCTCTCGGCGCCACCGAGGACCAGCTCGGCGCGCGGGGTCATCACGCCCTTGGGGAGGTCGACCGGGCTGTCGGAGACGCCCTTCTCGAAGGACATGGTGATCGTGTACGCGCCGCCGCTCTTGACGGCCTTGATGTCGACGGGCGAGACGGCGCTCTTGGGGCCGATCTTGGTCTCGCAGGCGTAGTTGACGTCGATGACCTCGGCCTGGGCGGCGGGCGCGGAGAGCAGGACGGTCGAGCCCGCCACCGCCACCGCCGCCGTCAGCGCACAGGCTGTTCTCCTCCGGTACGGCACCTCGAGCACCCCTCACCGCAAAGTTGCTGACGGTCTATCAGATTGGCCGTCAAGGTACGCCGGGGGCGTTGCAGAGGGAAGAGAGAAGGTGGTGAAAGTCCTACGCGGGCGCGGCCAGCTCGGCCCAGACCGTCTTGCCGGGGGCGCCGGGCACCCGGTCGATGCCCCAGGCGCGACACAGGCGCTGGACGATGAACATGCCGTGGCCGCCCGGCCGTCCGGCACGGTGCGGGGTGCGCGGGGCGGGCTGACCGGCACCGCGGTCGACGACTTCGAGGCGCAGCACCTCGGCGAGGCGCAGCACGCGCAGGCTCTCGGGGCCCTCGGCATGCAGGCAGGCGTTGGTGACGAGCTCGGAGACCACGAGCAGGACGTCCTCGGCGGCGGCGCGGCGGTCCGCGGTGGCGGCGGGCAGCCAGCCCCAGTCGTGGAGCGCCTGCCGGGTGAAGTCGCGGGCGAGCGGAACGGTGCCACTGGCCGCGCCGAGGGCGAGGGTGCGGACCTCGAGGTCGCCGGAGGCGGTCTCCTTCAACGCTTCACCTCACCGTTTCAACCGATTGACGAGTTCAGGACACGGGGCAGGGCCGGGGGCCCGGAGCGCGGGGCGGACGGCGGCGCGCTCAGCCGGGGAGGGCGGAGTCGAGCGAGTCGTGGAGCGTGAAGACGGCGTCCGCTCCGGTGATCTCGAAGACCCGGGCCACCGGCGGCCGCATCGCCACCAGATGGACTCCGCCGCCCGCGGCGTCCGCCCTCAGCCGGGCACCGAGCAGGACGTTGAGTCCGGTGGAGTCGCAGAACTCGAGCCGTGAACAGTCGAGTACGAGGCGTGTCCGGCCCTGGTCGAGCGCGTCGTCGAGTGGCGCACGCAACAGTTCGGCGGTGTGGTGATCGAGCTCACCCACCGGGGTGAGCACCTCGCTCGCCCCCACGGTCCGGACCTCGACCCGGAATCGCCCGGGTGCGCTGCCGATGTGCTGGCGGTACATGCCTCGAACCATACAAGCGCACCACCGTCCGCCGCACACAACCTCCACGCCCAAACGTAACGAAGCGGACAATTGCCACTTGCAACCATCCCGGTGGAACCGGTAGGCCTAGAAGGACACCTTCCACTTGGCCGGCTCTGGAGGCGCCGCAAACCGCAGCGAGACAACGATGGAGGAGATCATGTCCCCCCGGCTCGACGTACCGGACCTCGCGGTCACGGACCTCGCGGAACTCCCGCGGATCCCGCCCGCCGACGAGATCGCGCCGCACGACGCGCGCGCCCTGTCGAAGACCCTCTTCGCCCGCCTGGGCGACCTGGAGGAGGGCACCCACGAGTACGCGTACGTACGCAACACCCTGATCGAACTCAACCTGGCCCTGGTGAAGTTCGCCGCCTCCCGGTTCCGCACGCGCAGCGAGCCGATGGAGGACATCGTCCAGGTCGGCACGATCGGCCTGATCAAGGCGATCGACCGCTTCGAACTGGCCCGCGGCGTCGAGTTCCCCACCTTCGCGATGCCGACGATCATCGGCGAGATCAAGCGCTTCTTCCGCGACACCTCGTGGTCGGTGCACGTCCCGCGCAGGCTCCAGGAACTCCGCATCGACCTCGCCAAGGCCGGCGACGAACTCTCCCAGCGCCTGGACCGCGCCCCGACGGTCCACGAACTCGCGCACGAACTGGGCATCGGGACGGACGAGGTCGTCGAGGGCATGGCCGCGGCCAACGCGTACACCGCGAGCTCCCTCGACGCGCCGCCCGAGGAGCTCGACACCGACGGCGCCACCCTCGCCGACCGGCTCGGCTACGAGGACCACGGCATCGAGGGCATCGAGTACGTCGAGTCCCTCAAGCCGATGATCGCCTCGCTCCCGGCCCGCGAACGCCGCATCCTCTCGCTCCGGTTCACCGCGGGCCTCACCCAGTCGGAGATCGGCGAGGAACTCGGCATCTCCCAGATGCACGTGTCGCGGCTGCTGGCGCGGACGCTGGCGCGGCTGCGCAAGGGTCTCACGCTCGACGAGTGAAGTCCGGTGCGCCCGCGTACCGTTGACGCCCATGACGACGGGTGAACCGATCGGGCGGGGACGGTCCGCCGACGTGTACGAACTGGGCGGGCCGGCCGGCGCCTGGGTGCTGCGCCGGTACCGCGACGGCGGCGACGCCGACCGGGAGGCCGCGCTCATGCGGGACCTCGCCGCCCATGGCTACCCGGTCCCGCGCGTGCGCTCCTCGGCCGGCCCCGACCTGGTCATGGAACGCCTGACCGGGCCGACCCTCCTGGACGCGGCCCTCGCGGGCACGGTCGCCCCCGAGGCCGCGGGCACCCTGCTGGCCGACCTCCTGCGCCGGCTGCACGCCACCCCGTGGATCCACCTGGACCTCCACCCGGGCAACGTCGTCCTCACCGAGGCGGGCCCCGTCGTCATCGACTGGCGCACCGCCCGCGAGGGCCCGGCGGGACTGGACCGCGCGATGTCCGCGCTCCTCCTGGCCGAGGCGTCCCTCTCCGACGCCCCCCACGCACCCGCCGCCCACGAGGCCCTGACCTCGCTGCTGGCCCGCCTCGACGCCCCCGTCGCCCCGTACGTCCCGGAGGCGACGGCGCTGCGCGCGGCGGACCCGCACCTGTCGGCGGACGAACGCGCGGCGGTCCCGGCGGCCGGAGCCCTGGTGACAGGGCTCGCGGCGGCCGGGGGACGGGCCGTGGCCCCCTAACCCCGGCGCACGCCCTGGCGCCAGACCTCCGCCACCAGCGGCACGCCCGGGCGGTAGGCAAGGTGGACGTGGGACGGGGCGTCGAGGATCGCGAGGTCGGCGCGGGCGCCCGCGGTCAGGCGGCCGATGTCGGTGCGGCGGAGGGCCGCCGCGCCGCCGGCGGTGGCGGACCAGAGGGCCTCGTCCGGGGTCATGCGCATGTCGCGGACCGCGAGCGCGATGCAGAAGGGGACGGAGGAGGTGAAGGAGGAGCCCGGGTTGCAGTCCGTGGACAGCGCCACGGTCACGCCCGCGTCGAGCAGGCGGCGGGCGTCCGGCCACTCCGCCCGGGTGGAGAACTCCGCGCCGGGCAGCAGCGTGGCGACCGTGTCGCCCGAGGCCAGGGCGTCCACGTCCGCGTCCGTCAGGTGCGTGCAGTGGTCCGCGCTCGCCGCGTCGAGCTCCACCGCGAGCTGCACTCCGGGGCCGTACGACAGCTGGTTGGCGTGCACGCGGGGGTGCAGGCCCTTCGCCTTGCCCGCCGTGAGGATCGCGCGGGCCTGGTCGCCGTCGAAGGCGCCCTTCTCGCAGAAGACGTCGACCCAGCGCGCGTAGGGGGCGCAGGCGTCGAGCATCTCGCCCGTCACCAGCTCCACGTACGCCGCCGGGTCGTCGGCGTAGTCCGGGGACACGATGTGGGCGCCGAGGTAGGTGACCTCGTCCGTGTGCTCGGCGGCGATGCGGAGCGCGCGGGCCTCGTCCTCGACCGTGAGGCCGTAGCCGGACTTCGTCTCGAAGGTGGTGGTGCCCTGGCGGAGGGCCTCCCGCATGAAGCGGGCGACGTTCGCGGAGAGTTCGGCGTCCGTCGCGGCGCGGGTGGCCGCGACGGTGGTGCGGATGCCGCCCGCCTTGTACGGCTGGCCGGACATGCGGGCGTTGAACTCGGCGGTGCGGTCGCCCGCGAAGACGAGGTGGGAGTGGGAGTCGACGAAGCCGGGGACCACCGCCCGGCCCGCCGCGTCGACCCGGTTGTCAGTGGCGGGTGCTTTGCTCGACTCACCGACCCAGACGACGCGGTCGCCCTCGATGACGACGGCCGCGTCCTGGATCAGGCCCAGGGGGGTTCCATCACCGAGGGAGGGATCGTTGGTGACGAGGCTGGCGATGTTGACGATGGCCGTGGCGGCCGTGGCCACGGCGCTGTTCGCGCTCGTGGGCGCGGAGGTGGGCGCCGGGTTGTTCGTCGCCGCGGGGCTCGTTTCCATGATGAGAGGTGTCTCCTTCAGCCGCGCAGGGCGGCGATCGAGGCCGCGAGGGCCTGCCCCACGTCCGGGACGGACCGGTGGACCCCGTCCTGTACCACGTGACGGCCGCCCACGACCGTGTGCCGCACGTCCGCGGCCGACGCTGCGAATACCGCCGTCTCTGCTGCCAGACGCGGCACCGGCCCCGCTGTCCTGACGGAGTCGAGCGCGATGGTCGTGAAGTCGGCCAGGGCGCCTGCCTCCAGACTGCCGGCGTCGTCCCAGCCGAGGGCCGCGTGGCCGTCGGCGGTGGCGGCGCGCAGGAGGGCGGCGGCCGTCCAGTGGCCGCGGGTGCGGGTGCGCAGGCGCTCGTCGAGTTCCATCGCCCGCGCCTCCTCCAGGAGGTCGATGACGGCGTGGCTGTCGCTGCCCAGGGACAGCGGGGAGCCGGCGCGCTGGAGGGCGACGGCCGGGCCGATGCCGTCGGCGAGGTCGCGTTCCGTCGTCGGGCACATGCAGGTGCCGGTGGCGGACCCGCCGATGAGCGCGATGTCCCCGTCCGTCATGTGCGTGTTGTGGACGCCCGTGGTCCGGGGGCCGAGGACGCCGTGCTCGGCGAGCAGTTGGGTCGGGGTCATCCCGTGGGCCGCCAGGCAGGCGTCGTTCTCGGCGGTCTGCTCGGAGAGGTGGACGTGGAGCGGGGCCTGACGGCCCTGCGCCCATCGGGCCACCGTGCTCAGCTGGTCCGCCGGGACCGCCCGTACGGAGTGGACGGCCGCGCCGATCCGGACGCCCTCCCGCTCCTTGAGCGCGGAGACGCGCTCGGCCCAGGTGTCCGCCGTGCCGTCCGTGAAGCGGAGCTGGTGCGGCTCGGGGGCCGCGCCGAAGCCGGAGGAGAGATAGGCCGTGTCGAGGAGGGTGAGGCGGACGCCGGCCTCGGCGGCGGCCGCGATCAGTGCCTCGCCCATGGCGTTGGGGTCGGCGTACGGGGCGCCGCCGGGCGCGTGGTGCAGGTAGTGGAACTCGCCGACGGAGGTGACGCCGGCCAGCGCCATCTCCGCGTACACCGCGCGCGCCAGCGCGAAGTAGCTGTCCGGCGTGAGCCGCTGGGCGACGGTGTACATGACCTCGCGCCACGTCCAGAAGGTGCCGGAGCCGACCTGGACGGTGCCGCGCAGCGCGCGGTGGAAGGCGTGCGAGTGGGCGTTCGCGAGGCCCGGGAGGGTGAAGCCGCGCAGGACGACGGCGCCGGGCGGCGGGGCCTCGACCCCGGTCCGCACGGCGGTGATCCGGCCGTCGGCCACGTCCAGGGCCACGCCCGGCTCGACGTTCGTGTCGAGCCAGGCGTGCTCCAGCCAGTAAGTGGTCACGTGCACGCCAGGCCCTCCAGTACGTCGGCGAGTGCGCGGACGCCCGCCACGCAGTCGTCCTCGGCCGCGAACTCGGCCGGGGAGTGCGAGACGCCCGTGGGGTTGCGTACGAACAGCATGGCGGTCGGGATGGAGGCGGACAAAATACCCGCGTCGTGTCCCGCGCCCGTTCCCAGGACCGGGACCTTGTCGCCCGTCGACTCGCCGAGGAGCCGGCTCATCTCGTCCCGCAGGGCGTGCCCGAACTCGACGACCGGGGTGAACGACTCCCGGACGACCGCGAGGTCGACGCCCTGTCGGACGGCGTGCGCGCGGGCGGCGGCCTCGATGCCTGCGACGACGGTGTCCAGGGACTCCTGGTCGGCGGCGCGGGCGTCGAGCCAGCCGCGGACGAGCGACGGGATGGCGTTGACGCCGTTCGGCTCGACCGCGATCTTGCCGAAGGTGGCGACGGCACCGGCGAGCTCGGCCTCGCGCCGGGCGGAGAGGACGGTCTCCGCGTACGGCAGCATCGGGTCGCGCCGGTCGACGAGCCGGGTGGTGCCCGCGTGGTTGGCCTCGCCGTGGAAGTCGTACCGCCAGCGGCCGTGCGGCCAGATGGCGGAGGCGATGCCGACGGGGTCCCCGGACAGGTCCAGGGCGCGGCCCTGCTCGACGTGCAGCTCGACGAAGGCGCCGACGCGGCCGAGGCGCTCGGGGTCGTGGCCGATGGCCTCGGGGTCGTACCCGGCCGCCTCCATCGCCTGAGGGAGGCTGATTCCGTCGGCGTCGCGCAGCTCGAAGGCCTTCTCCTTGGTCAGCTGACCGGAGGTGAGCCGGGAGCCGACGCAGGCGAGCCCGAAGCGGGCGCCCTCCTCGTCGCCGAAGTTGACGATGGCGAGGGGCCGCTTGAACGAGACGCCGCGGGCGCGGAGTTCGTCGAGGGCGGCGAAGGCGGACACGACGCCGAGGGGGCCGTCGAAGGCACCGCCGTCGGGCACGGAGTCCAGGTGGGAGCCGGTGACGACGGCGTCACCGGCGGCCGGGTCGCCGAGCCAGGCCCACTGGTTGCCGTTGCGGTCGGTCTCGACGTCGAGGCGCCGGGCCTCGGCCTGCATGCGGAACCACAGGCGGCAGTCGGCGTCGGCCGCGGTCCAGGCGTAGCGGCGGTATCCGCCGGAGGCGTCGTTGCGGCCGATCGGCCGCAGGAGCAACACCACCACACCGCACAGAAGCAGCGCCACCCCGACCAACAAACAAAGCCCCAACACCGCCGCCGGCAC
>NZ_JBFAXU010000045.1:0-25528 GCF_040680975.1 Streptomyces sp. NPDC051921 | reverse complement strand
CGAAGGACACCAAGCCGGAGGCGGAGGCGGAGCTCCTGGCCCTGGTCGAGGAGCACAACAGCACCTACGACCTCGTCCGGGACACCGTCGCGGGGGGCCGGCGCGGGGGGCGCCGGCCGGGGGCGCGCCGCCCCCCCCCCCGCCGGCCCCGGCCGGGCCCCCGCCCGCGGGCCCCCGGCCGGCGCCTTCGGGGCCGGCCGGGGGCGCGGTGCCGGTGCAAAGCCGTGGCCTGCGCACGGAGATTTTGCCCTCCCGTGGTTGCCGCTCCGACGGGTCCGTCAGACTCTTGGTCACCATGCCCTCGGGCAACTGGTACTGCTGGTCACGGGGGGTGCACAGGGGCCCTCCGCCCTGAGCGGGGAAAGTTCATGCACCTCGAGTTCCGCCACCTCCGTGTCCTGCTCACCGTCGCCGAGGCCGGCAGCATCCGCAAAGCGGCCGCGCGGCTGCAGCTCTCCCAGCCGGCCACGAGCGCTCAGCTGAAGCGGATCGAGCAGGAGTTGGGCGGTCCCCTCTTCATCCGCAGCCCGGAAGGGGTCAAACCGAACGAGAACGGTCAGTACGTCCTCCGCTGCGCACGTGACCTCGTCGTCGGCTTCGACCGGCTGCGCGAGCACGCGCGTTCGGCGGCCGAGACCGACCGGGAGACGGCCGCTCCGTTGCGGGCGGGGGGAACCGCCGGCCCCCTGGTGTCGCTGCTGATCTCCGCCCTGTTCGAACTCGTCCCGGAGCGCAGGCTCACCATCGACGCCCGGCGTTCCGTGCACACCCTGATGAAAGCGCTGAGCCAGTCGAAATGCGACATAGCGGTGTTCGGCGAGTTCCCGGGCTTCCCCCTTCCCGTCGGCGAGTCGGTGGCGACGCGCACCCTGCTGCGGGAACCGGTCTTCGTCCTGCTCGCCGAGGACCATCCGCTGGCCCGCCAGGAGACGGTCGGTCTGCATGACCTCCGGGACGAGGAGTGGGTCATGCCGGAGGCGGACGAGAGCGGTGTGCACGCGTACCTCCATCTCACCTGCCAGTCGGCGGGATTCACCCCGCGCATCGCGCACGTGACCTCGGACCTGTCCGTGGCACGCATCCTCGTCGCCGGCCGGCGTGCCGTCTGCGGTGTGTGGCCGACCGCCGACGTCCCGCCGGAGGGCACCGTGCAGCGCCCGCTCGTGGACGTCCCGTTCCACCGCCGGTTGCAACTGGCCTGGAACACGGAGTCGGTCCCGCCCGAACTCGTCGACGCGGCCGGCGCGCGCCTCCTGGGTGCCTATCTGGCGCTGGTGCGGCAGCGGCCGCAGTACCTGGCCTGGTGGGAGGTCGGCGGCGAGGAGTTCGCCCTCGGCGCGGACGGGTGACCGCGCGGGGCTGCGTGCGGACGCCCGGGGCCCCGGTTCCCCACCCCCTATAGCACCCCGGTTGTATCCCACATGGGATCACGTCAGGAACATGTCACCTGGTGAACACTTCGCGTCAACGTCCGAGGACGTCGTCACCCCCACGACGAGCGAAGGAAACACCGCGTCATGCCCCGTCACCTCCTTGCCCTTTCCACGATGGTCGCCGCCGGTGTCCTCACCACCGGCGCGCTGGCCGTACCGGCGTACTCGCAGCCCCAGGCGGCGCAGCAGGGGATCTCCGTCCGCGACACGGCGATATCCCGGGCCCAGGCGAACGTGACCCGGCACGCCGACACCTTCGGCTTCGGGGCGGGCCAGGCCCTCCAGGTCAAGGACGTCGTGATCGACGCCGACGGCACCCAGCACGTCCGCTTCGAGCGGACCTACCGGGGCCTGCCCGTCGTCGGCGGCGACTTCGTCGTCCACCAGAAGGCCGACGGGGCGCTGAAGGGATCCAGCCACGCCAAGGCCCACAAGGTGGCCCTCGCGTCCGTCACCCCGGCCGTCGACGCCAAGGGCACCGCGGCCGGCGCCCTGAAGCGCTCCCAGGGCCTGGTCAGCGACGCCACGTCCACCCCCGAGCTGATCGTGTGGGCGGCCGACGGCACCCCCCGACTGGCCTGGCGCACCACCGTGCAGGGTCTGGGCGACAAGGGCCAGCCGCACGGCGAGGTCTTCGTCACCGACGCCACCACCGGCGCCGCGATCGAGAACTACGACACCGAGCGCGAGGCCGCCGGCACGGGCCACTCCGAGTACACCGGCGACATCACGATCGACACCACCCAGCAGGCCGACGGCACCTTCGCCCTGATCGACCCGGTGCGCAAGCACGTCACCAAGGACGCGCGCAACGCCTCGGCCTCGTCCCTGAACAGCTCCTCGGGCACGCTGTTCACCGACGCCGACAACATCTGGGGCGACGGCCGTAAGTTCTCCACGGACCGCTCCACCGCAGCCGTCGACGCGCACGCCAACACCGCCAAGACGTACGACTACTACAAGTCGACCTTCGGCCGGAGCGGCATCAAGAACGACGGGCGCGGCGCCACCGTCTTCGTCCACGTCGGCACCAACTGGGACAACGCCCAGTGGTCCGACTCCTGCTTCTGCATGATGACCGGCGACGGCAACGGCACCGTCGACCCCGAGCAGGTCGACCTCGACACCATGGGCCACGAGATGACCCACGGCGTCACCTCGGCCACCGCCAACCTGCGCTACAGCGGTGAGTCCGGCGGCCTGAACGAGGCCACCAGCGACATCTTCGGCACGATGGTCGAGTGGTACGCCAACAACTCGATCGACACCCCCGACTACCTCTTCAGCGACCAGTCCACCCCGCCGTGGCTGCGCCGGATGGACAAGCCGTCCCTGGACGGCCGCTCCGCCGACTACTGGTCGAAGTCCGTCGGCCGGCTCGACGTGCACAACTCCTCGGGCGTCGGCAACCACTGGTTCTACCTCGCCAGCGAGGGCAGCGGAACCAAGACGATCAACGGCGTCACGTACAACAGCCCGACCTACAACGGCTCCACCGTCACCGGCATCGGCAACCAGAAGGCCGCCGCCATCTGGTACCGGGCGCTCACCGTCTACATGACCTCCACCACGGACTACAAGGGGGCCCGCACCGCGACCCTGAACGCGGCGAAGGACCTCTACGGCGCCACCGGCCCCGAGTACGCCACCGTGGCAGCGGCGTGGAGCGCGGTCAACGTCGGCTGAGCCACCGACAGACGGAGACGCCCGTTCCGGAACCACCTCCTCGGGCCCGGTCACCGCGACCGGGCCCGAGGGCGTGCGGCGGCGCCGTGCGGTGCCTCACCCGTCGGGCCCGCCACCTCGTGGTGGTGCACCCGTGTGTCCATGACGCCGGTGTTCACGCGGTAGCCGCTGCGCCGTCGCGGGCGGCGGACACGAACCGCGGCCCGCGACGCCCACCAGGCCACGGGGGACTCCTCACGGCATGCGCGAGGACGTCGCGTCCATTCGGCTGGTGGCCGCGACGCACGGGGCCGAACGCGATCCTCCTTCCGGTAGCGTCGGCCGTGATGCAGGTCACCTCCGTGACGACTGCTCGTTCCCGGCTCTGTGAGGCGTGTTTCCATGACCCTGTCCCTGCGCAACCAGCTCCCCGGCACCGTCACCGCCGTCACCATGGGCGAGGCCATGGCGTCGGTGAAGGTGCGCCTGGCGGGCGGTCAGGACATCACCGCCGCCATCACCGCCGATGCCGTCAAGGACCTGGGCCTGGCCGAGGGCTCCGCGGTGAAGGCCCTCGTGAAGTCCACCGAGGTCGCCCTCGCGACCGGCCCCGTCGAGGGCATCTCCATCCGCAACCAGCTCGCCGGCTCCGTCACCGAGGTCTCGACCGGCGGTGCCATGGGCTCGGTGAAGGTCACCGTCGAGGGCGGGCAACTGACCGCCGCGATCACCAAGGACGCGGTCGAGGACCTCGGCCTCGCCGCCGGCACGTCCGTCGTCGCGCTCATCAAGTCGACCGAGATCGCCCTCTCCGCCGCCTGACCGGCGCCTTCCGCACGCGGCTCGTAGCCGTCGCGCTCCCACGGCGTTCCCCGTCCGCCGAGAGGATCAGAGGGCGACGACCGTCGTCTCGGTGGCCTTCACGCTCGTCCAGACGGACACCCCTTCGGCGAGGCCGAGTTCGGCGGCGGCCTGCGGGGTGATCTCGGCGACGAGGTCGGGAGCCACGTCCGAGGTGATCAGGACGCGAAGGCGGCTGCCGCTGCCGGTGATCTCGCGTACGGTGCCGGGCCAGACGTTGCGGGGGCTGCCGAGGGGCTTCTCGCGGTGGACGGACACCGCCTCGGGCGCCACGATCGCGAGCGCCGGGATGCCGGCCGCCGGCGGATCCGCCGCGACCAGGACCCCGCCGCCGTCGAGCGCGAGGCCCTCCGCGGTGGCCGTGCCCGGCCAGGCGTTGCGGCCCAGCATCCGGGCCACCCACGGGGAGCGGGGGTGGCGCGTGACCTCGGTGGGCGTGGCGTCCTGCAGCGCCCGGCCCTCGTCGAGGACGAGCACGCGGTCGGCGAGCGAGACGGCCTCGACCGGATCGTGCGTGACGATCAGGCACACGCCCGCGAAGTCGGCCAGGTGGCTGCGCAGGGTGTGGCGGACGTGGGCGCGGGTGGTCTGGTCGAGCGCGGCGAGCGGCTCGTCGAGGACCAGGAGGCGCGGGCGGGCGGCCAACGCGCGGGCCAGGGCGACGCGCCCCGCCTGCCCGCCGGACAGCTGCGTCGGCTTGCGGTGGGCGAGGTGGCCGACCCCGAGGCGGTCGAGCCAGGTCTGGGCCACCCGGCGGGCCTCGGTGCGGGGGACGCCCTGGGCGCGAAGCCCGTACGCGGTGTTGGCGAGGGCCGTCATGTGCGGGAAGAGGGCGCCGTCCTGCGGCACCCACGCGACCCGCCGCCGGTGCGGGGGCAGAGTGGTGACGTCGGTGTCGCCGAGGGCGAGCTCCGCGTGGGCGCGCGGGGTGAGGCCGAGGAGGGCCCGGAGCAGGGTGGACTTGCCGGCGCCGTTGGGCCCCACGACGGCGATGGTCGTGCCCGGTTCGGCGTCCAGGGTGAGCCGGGTGAAGCCGGTGACCTCGGCGTGCAGCGCCCAGCGTTCGCCGGAGGGGGCCGGGGGTCCGGCCCCCTCCGGCCGGTCGGCCGGACCGGGATGCCCCGCCACGAGGCGGCCCGTGGCGAACGGCTTCTGGGCGGTCGGGTCGGTGGCGGCCGGGCCCGTGGCGGGGCCGGTGGCAGTCGGCTCCGTACCGGCCTCCGGGGCGGTGGCGCGGCGGGCACGGTCGACCGGAGTGCCGGTCCACCGTCCCCGCAGGGCGATCAGCACGGCCATCGCGATGGCGAGGAGCAGCAGCGAGACGGAGGTGGCCGCCTCCGGCTCGTCCTGGAGGAGCAGGTAGACCTGGAGCGGCAGGGTCTGGGTGGTGCCGGGCAGGTTGCCGGCGAAGGTGATCGTGGCGCCGAACTCGCCGAGCGCCCGTGCCCAGGTCAGGGCCGCGCCGGCGACGACGCCCGGCGCCACCATGGGCAGGGTGACGGTGAAGAAGACGCGCACGGGTGAGGCGCCCAGCGAGGCCGCCGTCTCCTCGTAGCGCGGGCGCAGTCCGCCGAGCGCACCCTCCAGGCTGATGATCAGGAAGGGCATGGCGACGAAGGTGGCCGCGAGGACGGCTCCGGACGTGTGGAACGGCAGCGTGATGCCGAAGGTGTTCTCCAGCCACGGTCCGAGGAGCCCGCGGCGGCCGAAGGCGAGCAGGAGCGCGACGCCGCCGACCGTCGGCGGCAGCACCATGGGCAGCAGGACGAGCGAGCGGACGAACGCCTTGCCGGGGAAGGGCACCCGGGCGAGCAGCCAGGCCAGGGGGACGCCGAGCAGCAGCGACAGTCCGAGGGCCCAGAAGGAGACGAGGAGCGAGAGCCGCAACGCCTGGACGGTGCCGGGGGAGCTCAGGTGGTCGGCGAGCCCGCTCCACTCCGTCCGTACCAGGATGCCGACCAGCGGCAGGGCCAGGAAGACCACGGCCGCGAGCGCGGGCAGCGCCAGCAGGAGGGGCGGACGGGCGCCGGAGGTGCGTACGCCTGCTCGTTTCATGGATGATCCCGAAGCGATGGAGGGGGACATGAGGCGCAGGGGCTGTCCGTTCCCCCCCCGGTACGGACAGCCCCGCGCGATCGAGACGATCCCGTCGGTCACGGCTTCTGGAAGCCGGCGTCCTGGAGGATCTTCTGGCCCTCGGGCGAGGACAGCCAGGCGACGAACGCGGCGGCGGCCCCGGCGTTCTTCGAGCCCTTCAGCGTGGCGGCCGGGTACGTGGCGACGGCGTTCTGGGCGTCGGGGATCTCGACAGCGTCCACCTTGTCCTCGGCGCTCTCGGCGTCGGTCTTGTAGACGAGACCGGCGTCGGCCTCGCCCAGCTCGACCTTGCTCAGCACCGCACGCACGTTGGGCTCCTGGGAGACCGGCTTCACCGTGATCCTCTGCGCGTCCAGGATCTGCTTGCTGTACTTGCCGACGGGCACCTCGGGGGCCGCGAGGACGACCTTGAGCTTGGGGTCCGCGAGGTCCTTCAGGCCGGCGACCTTGTGCGGGTTGCCCTCGCCGGTGGCGATGACGAGCCGGTTCTTCGCGATGACCGTCGGCGCGCTCGTGTCGGCCTCGACCTTGCCCATGCTCTTGGTGTCGGCGGTGACCAGGACGTCTGCGGGGGAGCCCTGCGAGACCTGGGCGACGAGCTCCTGCGAGCCGGCGAAGGAGAACGTGATCTTCGTGCCGGGGTGGGACTTCTCGTAGGCCGCGCCGGCGGTCCTGAAGACGTCGGTGAGGGAGGCCGCGGCGAGCACGGTCAGGTCGGCCCGCGGCGCGGCGCCCGCGGAGCCGTCGGCCGTGGACCCGGCCGTGTTCTTCTGGGTGTCGTCGCTCGAACAGGCCGCGAGCGGCACGAGCAGCGCGGCGGTCAGGACCGTGGCGGCGGCACGACGTCCGGCGGGGGTGAGGCTGAGGGACATGAGGGTCTGAGCTCCTGGGGACGAAAGGGAAGTGCGGGGAAGAGGCCGGTCGCGCCGACGGCCGAGACGTCTCGGTGGTACGTGAGGGGATGATCAGGTGCGGTCGATGTGCACGCTGGTCGACTTCACGCGGGCGGTGGCCTGCATGCCGACTTCCGGTCCCAGCTCCTCCACGGCCTCCCGGGTGAGGAGGGAGACGAGCCGGTGCGGTCCGGCCTGGACGGTGACCTGGGCCGCGATCTCACCGGGCTCGATCGCCGTGACGATGCCCGGGAACGCGTTGCGCGCCGACGTGTACGAGGTCTCGTCGTCGTCGCCCTGCGCGATCTCCACCGAGAACGCGGCCGGCGACGTGCCGTCGATCACGCGCCGACCGCTCTCGTCGCGACGGGTCGCGACCCCGACCGCGTCCGTCCAGCGCCGCGCGGTGTCCGGGCTGACGCCCAGCAGACGTGCGGTCTGCCCGATGGTGTAGGACTGCATATGCGCCACGTTAGGCCGAACGCGCTCTCATCTGCAACAAAGACGTGGGACTCTCC
This sequence comes from Streptomyces sp. NPDC051921, assembly GCF_040680975.1. Classification (NCBI taxonomy): domain Bacteria; kingdom Bacillati; phylum Actinomycetota; class Actinomycetes; order Kitasatosporales; family Streptomycetaceae; genus Streptomyces; species Streptomyces sp. NPDC051921. Next base: position 18,061 of record NZ_JBFAXU010000045.1, on the reverse strand, counting down.
ACTGCTGGTGAGAGGTCGGTCGTGTGAAGGTACGAGGACGGGGCCCCGTGGTCTCAGCCCTCGGACGGAGGCGCGCCGGCGAGCCGGTGGGCGCCGATCCAGATCCCGGTGGCGGCGCTGACGTACCGGTGCCCCGCAACGGTCGGAGGGCACGACCAGCTGGGTGCCGGCCCCGGCGAGCTGCTCGTCGTCTCATGCGGGTGGCGAGCAGGACGGCCCGAGGAAGGTTGGCGCTGAGGCCCTGCCATGGCGCAGTCGAAGACGACCTCGGCGCGGTGCTGCTCCCAGTCCCGTCGCAGGTAGGCGACGGTGGGGTGCCGGCCGGGTCCACCGCGTCGAGGCGCTCACCGGCCGGGACCTGTCCCGCCTCGACCAAGGGCGGACCTGCGCGCCGCACTCCTGTGCGCCTGAGGACCGGCGAAGCGGACGGGTCAGGGCACGTCGATGTGCACGCTCGTCGACTTCACCCGGGCGGTGACCGTGACGCCGACGTCGAGCCCGAGCTCCTCGACGGCCTCCCGCGTCACCAGCGACACCAGCCGGTGCGGGCCCGACTGGACCTCCACCTGCGCCGCCACGTCGTCGACCCGTAGGCCCGTCACGAGCCCCACGAACGAGTTCCGGACGGAGGTCGGCACGTCGTCCTCCGGAACGGCGTGCAGACCCGCCCCCCGTTCCTGCGCGAACCGGGCCAGGGCGGCCCCCTCGATCACGCGCTTGCCGGCCCCGTCCCGCTGCATGCCCAGCTTGCCGCCGTCCGCCCACCGGCGAACGGTCTCCGAACTCACTCCGAGCAGCTCCGCGGCCTGCCCAATGCTGTACGACGGCACGAGCTCACTCTAGGCCACCGGCGTGCCCCGAGGTCCCGCCCGGTCCGGCAGCGCCGTCGGCTGTGCGACGAGCACCCCGGGACGCACGAACCTAACCTGGAGGGTGGGTGCCGACATGACGGAGGGACCAGGGACATGAGTGGCGCGATGGACAAGGCCAAGGGCCGACTCAAGGAGATCGCCGGAAAGGTCACCGGCCACGAGCGCCTCGAGAGCGAGGGCAAGGCGGACCAGACGAAGGGCAAGGTCCGGGAGAAGATGTCGAGCATGCGACACCGCGCCGAAGGCGTCATGGACTCGATCAAGCACGACCGCCGCCACCGCTCGTAGCGGCTCGGCCCGCGGGTGTGCCCGCTTCCCGGAACGTCCGGAGAACCTTCGGGCCGGGACGCGTGGTGAGGCGTCCCGGCCGCCGGGCTCAGACGATCTCGACGAGCAGGTCTCCGCCTTCCACCTGCTGGATCCGGGTGATGGCCAGGCGGGACACCCGGCCGTCCTTCGGAGCGGTGATCGACGCCTCCATCTTCATGGCCTCGATCGTGGCCACCGTCGCCCCCGCCGCGACCTCGTCCCCCTCGGCGACGGTCAGCGTGACCACGCCGGCGAACGGGGCCGCGACGTGGCCGGGGTCGGACCGGTCGGCCTTCTCGGTCACGGGGAGGTCGGCGGCGGCCGCCTTGTCGCGCACCTGGATCGGCCGCAGTTGGCCGTTCAGCGTGGACAGCACGGTGCGCATGCCGCGCTCGTCGGCCTCGCCGACGGCCTCCAGTTCGATCAGCAGGCGCACGCCGGGCCCGAAGTCGACCGTGTACTCCTTCCCGGGGCGCAGCCCGTAGAAGAAGTCCTTGCTGTCGAGCACGCTGGTGTCGCCGTACGCCTGGCGGTGCGCCTCGAACGCCTGCGTCGGGCCGGGGAAGAGGAGGCGGTTCAGCGTCGCCCGGCGGTCCTTGTCGAGACCCTCGCGGTCCGCGTCGGTCAGGTCCTGGACCGGCTTGGGGCCGGCGCGGCCCTCGAGCGCCTTGGTACGGAACGGCTCCGGCCAGCCGCCGGGAGGCGTGCCCAGTTCGCCGTGCAGGAAGCCGACGACCGAGTCGGGGATGTCGAACCGGTTCGGCGTCGCCTCGAACTCCGCCGGCGACACCCCGGCGCCCACGAGGTGCAGCGCGAGGTCGCCCACCACCTTCGACGACGGCGTGACCTTCACCAGCCGGCCCAGCATCCGGTCCGCGGCGGCGTAGGTGGACTCGACGTCCTCGAAGCGGTCGCCGAGGCCGAGGGCCACGGCCTGGGTGCGCAGGTTGGAGAGCTGCCCACCGGGGATCTCGTGGTGGTACACGCGCCCCGTCGGCGAGTCGAGACCCGCCTCGAAGGGGGCGTAGATCTTCCGGACGCTCTCCCAGTACGGCTCCAGGTCGCCGACCGCCTGCAGGTCGAGCCCGGTGGGCCGGTCGGAGTGGTCGGTCGCCGCGACGATCGCCGACAGCGAGGGCTGCGAGGTGGTGCCGGCCATGGAGGCCACCGCGCCGTCCACGGCGTCCGCCCCGGCCTGGATCGCCGCGAGGTAGGTGGCGAGCTGGCCGCCGGCCGTGTCGTGGGTGTGGAGGTGCACCGGCAGGTCGAACTCCCTGCGCAGCGCCGAGACCAGCTTGGCCGCGGCGGGGGCGCGCAGCAGTCCGGCCATGTCCTTGATCGCGAGGACGTGCGCACCCGCGGCGACGATCTCCTCCGCCAGCCGCAGGTAGTAGTCCAGGGTGTACAGCTGCTCCGACGGGTCGGAGAGGTCGGAGGTGTAGCACAGCGCGACCTCGGCGATCGCCGTCCCGGTCTCCCGTACGGCGTCGATCGCGGGCCGCATCTGCCGCACGTCGTTGAGCGCGTCGAAGATGCGGAAGACGTCGATGCCGGTGGCGGCGGCCTCCTGCACGAAGGCGTCGGTCACCTCGGTCGGGTACGGGGTGTACCCGACGGTGTTGCGGCCCCGGAGCAGCATCTGGAGGCAGATGTTCGGCACGGCCTCGCGCAGCGCGGCCAGCCGCTCCCAGGGGTCCTCCGCGAGGAAGCGCAGCGCCACGTCGTAGGTGGCGCCGCCCCAGCACTCGAGGGAGAGCAGCTGCGGCAGGGTGTGCGCCACCGCCGGGGCGACGGCCAGCAGGTCCTTGGTACGGACCCGGGTGGCGAGGAGCGACTGGTGGGCGTCGCGGAAGGTGGTGTCGGTGACGCCGATGGTCGGCGACTCGCGCAGGTGCCGGGCGAAGCCCTCCGGCCCGAGCGCGGCGAGCCGCTGCCGGGAGCCGGCGGGCGGCGCGCCGGCGGGCAGGGCGGGCAGCTTGGTCGCGGGGGCGATCAGCTCCGGCCGCGGGCCGTGCGGCTTGTTCACGGTGACGTCGGCGAGGTAGGTGAGCAGCTTCGTGCCGCGGTCGGCCGAGTGGCGCGCGGTGAGCAGGTGGGGCCGCTGCTCGATGAAGGCCGTCGTGACGTTCCCGGACCGGAAGTCGGGGTCGTCGAGCACGGCCTGCAGGAAGGGGATGTTGGTCGACACGCCCCGGATGCGGAACTCGGCGACGGCGCGCCGGGCCCTGCCGACGGCGGCCTGGAAGTCCCGGCCCCGGCAGGTCAGCTTGACCAGCATCGAGTCGAAGTGGGCGCTGACCTCCGTGCCGGCGTGCGTGGTGCCGCCGTCGAGCCGGATGCCGGAGCCGCCCGGTGAGCGGTAGGCGCTGATCATGCCGGTGTCCGGGCGGAAGCCGTTCGCCGGGTCCTCGGTGGTGATGCGGCACTGCAGCGCGGCGCCGCGCAGCACGACCGACTCCTGCGCCAGCCCGAGGTCGGCGAGCGTCTCCCCGGCGGCGATGCGCAGCTGCGACTGCACCAGGTCGACGTCGGTGACCTCCTCGGTCACCGTGTGCTCGACCTGGATGCGCGGATTCATCTCGATGAAGACGTGGTTGCCGTCCCGGTCGAGCAGGAACTCCACCGTGCCCGCGTTGCGGTAGCCGATCTCGCGGGCGAACCGCACGGCGTCGTCGCAGATGCGCTGCCGCACCACGGGGTCCAGGTTCGGGGCGGGCGCGAGCTCGATCACCTTCTGGTGGCGGCGCTGCACCGAGCAGTCGCGCTCGAAGAGGTGGATGACGTTGCCCTCGCCGTCGGCGAGGATCTGCACCTCGATGTGGCGCGGGTCGACGACGGCCTTCTCCAGGAAGACGGTGGCGTCGCCGAAGGCGGACTCGGCCTCCCGGGCCGCCGCCTCGATCGCCTCGCGCAGCGTCGCCCGGTCCTCGACCCGCCGCATGCCACGGCCGCCGCCGCCCGCGACCGCCTTGACGAACACCGGGAAGCCGATGTCCTCGGCGGCCGCGACGAGTTCGTCGACGTCGGTGGAGGGCGCCGAGGAGCCGAGCACCGGAACGCGGGCCTCCCGGGCGGCGGCCACGGCGCGCGCCTTGTTACCGGTCAGCTCCAGGGTCTGCACGGACGGGCCCACGAACGTGATGCCCGCCTCCTCGCACGCGCGCGCCAGCTCCGGGTTCTCGGACAGGAATCCGTAACCCGGGTAGACGGCGTCGGCACCGGCCCGGCGGGCCGCCCCGATGATCTCCTCCACGGACAGGTAGGCCCGCACCGGATGCCCGGGCTCCCCGATCTCGTACGCCTCGTCGGCCTTCAGCCGGTGCAGCGAGTTGCGGTCCTCGTGCGGGAAGACGGCTACCGTGCGCGCACCCAGTTCGTAGCCTGCGCGGAACGCGCGAATCGCGATCTCCCCGCGGTTGGCCACCAGCACCTTGCGGAACATCCTGATCCCTTCACCCTGCCGGTGATGAGCACCCTAGGACGGCGACACCGGTCGAGTGCGCACCGCCGTGGGCACGTCACTCGGCCGCGTCGTGCCCGGCTCGTTTCGGCAACGCTACGGGCTGCCCGGCGGCCTTCTGAAGGTCCGGCAACAGTGACATGGATCATCGCGCGCGACGGTGACGGCGTGGCGCCGCCGGGGTCGCGGTTCGGGGAGGGGCGGCCGCCGCTACGGCGTGAGCCAGCCCCGCAGGAGCCTGCTCACGGCGGGCATCGCCACGTAGGTCATGAGCACGTTGAAGACGCAGGCGACGACCGCGCTGCTGAGCAGGAGCGGGAGCGCGGTCAGGTGGGGGATCAGGAAGAGGCTGCCGAACACGGAGATCGGGTAGATCGCCAGGGTCGCGCTGATCGCCATCTTCCATCGCGGCGGCGCGGGGCGGGTCGACCCCGGCTTGGCGAACCAGGTCTCCATGCCGGTCAGTTCGCGCCGGGCGATCTCGGTGTGGTGGTGACCCTCGCAGTCGGCGAACCACGCCGCCCGCTCGGGCGACTCCTGCCAGGCCCGGCAGGCTCCCGCGTCCCGGAAACGATGGACGAGGAACCACGGGGAGTCCCCGCCGGAGGAGCGGAAGAGTCCGTATCCGAGGTGACCGGGAAAGGCGGCGGCGCTCTCGAGGATTCCCCTCGCCCACCGTTCGAAGGCCGCTTCGTAGCCGGGCTCCACCCGGCGGGCTATCAGGAGGGTCACCTCGCCCGCGTCGGCGGGGACGGTGGCGTGCTCAAGGCTGACCGCGGTCACACATACTCCTCATGATCACACCGCGCCCGCCCACACTCTACGCCCCCGCGCCCCGCCCGAGCCGCCCGCCCGGTGTGTCAGCGCCCCAGCTGGGCGTCGAGCCACGAGAGGACCTCGGGGGTCACGGGATCGGTGATGTCCGCGAACTCCTCGTGCTTCTTGAGGAACTTGGCCACGTACGGGCAGACGGGGACGATCCGCAGGCCGGCGGCGCGGACGTCGGTCAGGGCCTGCTCGACGAGGATCGAGGCGAGCCCCTGGCCCGCGTAGGCGTCGTCGATCTCGGTGTGGAAGAAGACCCGGCGGTCGTCGCGGTCGCGGTAGGCGGTGAGGCCGGCGCGCTTGTCGTCGACGAGGATCTCGTAGCGGTGGCGGGCGTCGACGCGACGGACGACGGGGGTGGTGGTCGGCTCGCTCATGGTGGTCCTTCCGGGTGGGGAGGTCGGTTCGGGCGGGGGGTCAGCGGCGGGCGGGGTTCTTGCGGGGCGTGATGACGGCGTTCGGCAGGGCGGGCGCCGGGAGGCGGTCGCCGGGGTAGCCGTCGACGCTGCCGAAGCGGTCGGAGGCGCGTTCCCACGCCTCGCGCGCCTCGACGATGTCCTGGTGGCTGCGCCCGATGAAGTTCCACCACATCACGATCTCCTCCTCGAACGGCGTGCCGCCGAGCAGGACCGTCCGGGCCGGGCGGTCGGAGGTGTTCCGCAGCAGGAGGGTGGTGCGGCCGGGGGCCGTGTAGCCGAGGTCCGCGGGGCGCACCGGGGTGCCGTCGAGGTGGACGTCGCCGTCGTCGACGAGGAGGCCGTGTTCGAAGTCCGGGTCGACGTCGAGGGCGACGGCGGCTCCGGCGTCGATCACCACCTCGGCGCCGAGGAGCGGGGTGAAGGTGCGGACGGGAGAGGTGGCGCCGGCCAGCGTGCCCAGGAACACCCTGACCTCCGCGCCGTCGACGCGGAACGGCCGCGGGGCGTGGTGCTGGAAGTCGCGCGGGGCGTGCCGGTGTGCGTCGGGGAGTGCCACCCAGAGCTGGACGCCGTGCAGGACGGTGGTGTCGGGGGTGGAGACCTCGGTGTGGCTGATGCCGTGGCCGCCGGTCATGAGGTTGATCTCGCCCGGGCGCACGGAGGCGTGGGTGCCGAGGCTGTCGCGGTGCTCGATCTCGCCGCTGAAGAGCCAGCTGACCGTCTGCAGCCCGGTGTGCGGGTGCGGGGCCACGTCCATGCCGCCGGACTCCGCGACCCGGTCGGGGCCGTAGTGGTCGGCGAAGCACCAGGCGCCGATGAGCGTCCGGGCCCGCTGCGGCAGGGTGCGTCGTACGGTCATCGCGCGCGGGCCGCCCAGCGGGACGTCCCGGGCGGTGAGGATCTCGACCTCCGTGTGGTCCATCTCCCGGCCCTCTCTCCCCCATGTAGTTTTACTTTCAACAATTATGGGTGATCATAGTCCCGACGACGACCCACGACAACCGGCGGAGGAGCACGCGGTGAGCGAGACGGTACAGGTCACGGGGGCCCGGACGGCGAACGGGCGGATCTACCTCGACAAGCGGAGCCCCGCCGCCTACCGGGCCCTGGTGGAGACCGCCGACGCCGTCCGGGCGACGGCCGCGGACGCGGGGCTCGACCGGATCCTGGTCGAGCTGGTCAACCTGCGCGTGTCCCAGCTCAACGGCTGCGCCTTCTGCCTCGACGTGCACACCCGGGCCGCGCTGCGCGCCGGGGAGACCACGCGGCGCCTGGGCGTGCTCGCCGCGTGGCGTGACACCGAACTGTTCACCGCCCGCGAGCGCGCGGCCCTGGCCCTCGCCGAGGCCACCACGCATCCCGCCGACGCCCTCGCCCAGGAGCGGGCGTACGGCGAGGCGCGGGAGGTGTTCGACGACGACGAGGTCTCCGCCGTGATCTGGGTGGCCATCGCCATCAACGCCTTCAACCGGGTCTCGATCCTCAGCAAGCACCCCGTGCGGGAAGCTCCCGGCCGCTGAAGGCGCGCGGTGTGCTCGATCGGCGGTGAGGCCCGGTCGTCGCCTACACCCGGGCGACGCGGGCGAGGGCGTCGCGGGCCGCTTCCTCGGCCGCGGCGCGGTCGTGCGGGACGAGGCCGATGCGGGTGCGCCGGTCGAGGAGGTCGGAGGTGTCGAGGGCGCCTTCGTGGCGGACGGCCCACAGCAGTTCGGCGCCCGTGACCGGGTGGCCGGGGACGACGGGCCGGGCGAGCGCGGGGTCCTCGACGCCCAGGGCGTGCACGGCCGGCGCCTCGGAGCCGTAGCGGTGCACGAGACGGGACGGGACGTCGAGCCCGGCGAGGGTCTGCGGCCGGGCCGCGCCGACGAGGGGGAGGGACGCGGTCCGGCACGCGCCGGCGGACAGGCCGCGGGCGGCCACGGCCGCGTCGACGGCGTCCTGGGCCATGCGGCGGTAGGTCGTCAGCTTGCCGCCGACCACGGTGACGATGCCGTCGGGCGAGGTGAGCACGGCGTGCTTGCGGGAGATGTCGGCGGTCCGGCCCTCCGCGTCCCGGGTGTCGAGCAGAGGGCGCAGGCCGGCGAAGGCCCCGACCACGTCGGCGCGGTGGACCGTGACGTCCAGGGCGGAGCCGAGCACGTCGAGGAGGAAGCCGATGTCGGTCTCGGGGACGTCCGGCACGTCGGGGACGGGCCCGTCGACGGGCTCGTCGGTGAGGCCGACGTACACGCGTCCGTCTCCCTGCGGCAGGACCAGGACGAAGCGGTTCGTCTCGCCGGGGATCGGGATGTGCAGACCGGCGGAGAGGCGGCCGAGGGTTTCGGAGCGCAGGACGAGATGGGTGCCGCGCGAGGGCCGCAGGCGTACGTCGTCCACGAGGCCGCCCGCCCAGACCCCGGCCGCGTTGATGACGGTGCGGGCGCGGACGCGCAGCTCCTGGCCGGTGGTCTCGTCGCGGACCAGCGCGCCGTCGCCGCGGAGTTCCAGGGCGCGGACGCGGGTGAGGACGCGGGCGCCGTGGGCGGCCGCGGTGCGCGCGACGGCGGTCACCAGGCGCGCGTCGTCGCAGAGCCGCCCGTCCCAGGACAGCAGTCCGCCGCGCAGCCCGGTGGGACGCAGGGCCGGGGCGAGGTGCCGGGTCTCGACGGCGGAGAGCGTGCGGGGCTGGGGCAGGGTGCGGCGCGAGGTGCGCGCGCCGACGCGCAGCAGGTCGCCCGCGAGGAAGCCGGCGCGGGCGAGGGCGGCCTGACCGCGGCTGACGAGCGGGGTGAGGGGCAGCACGAAGGGCTGCGCGCGGACGAGGTGGGGAGCGGTGCGCTCCATGAGGATGCCGCGTTCGACGGCGCTCTCGTGCGCGACGTCGAGCTGTCCGGAGGCGAGGTAGCGCAGTCCGCCGTGGATGAGCTTGGAGCTCCAGCGGGACGTGCCGAAGGCGAGGTCGTGGGCGTCGATCGCGGCGACGCTGAGTCCTCGGGTGGCCGCGTCGAGCGCGGCGCCGGCGCCGGTGGCGCCGAGACCGACGACCAGGACGTCGACGACGGTGCCGTCGGCGAGTCGGCCCAGTTCGCGCCGGCGTCGCTCGGCGTCGAGGGAGGAGCCGGGCAGGGCGGTGCCGCTCGTGGGGTTCATGGGGTGAGGGTCCTCTCCAGCAGGGTGCGCAGCTCGTCCAGGAAGGCGGCTTCGCTCAGTTCGGGATCGGTCTCGTCGGTCATGGTGCGCAGCGAGAGCGTGAAGGACTGGACGACGAGCAGCAGGGACCTGGCCTGCAGGTCGGTCCGCGAGGGGCGTACGGAGCCGTCCGCGTGGCCTTCGTCGAGCGCCGTGACCAGGAGCCCGAGGAAGGCGTCCTGGCTGGCGCCCCGCCGGTCGAGGACGTACGGCAGCAGCAGCTCGGGGTCCACGTCGAGGATCTTGTGGAAGAGCGGGTGGGCCCGGAAGGCGGCCGCTCCCGCGACCAGTCCTTCGACGATCCGCGCCCGTACCGGCCCGTCGTCGCCGGCGGTCGGCATGGCGTCGGCCGCGACGGCGATCCACTCACGGGTCATCAGGTCACCGACGAGGCTGCGCACGTCGGGCCAGCGCCGGTACAGCGTCATCCGCGACACGCCGGCCCGGCGGGCGACGTCGGTGAGGGTGGTCCGGCGTACGCCGACGGCGAGCACGCAGTCGCGTGCGGCGTCGAGCACGGGATCTGCGTCCGCATGGTTGTGACGAATGGGCGTCATCTGTCACAGTGTAATGCCAGTGCGGGCCGAGCGGCAGCGCCGTCCGTGAAACAGACCGTGAGGAACCCTTCGAAGTGGACATGTTGTGGAGCGGCTGGGGCGACCCGGCCAAGGCGGCGCCCCTGCCCGACTCGGTGACCGGACTGCTGCGGGACCTGCTCGGCGTCACCCCGCGCGAGAGCGGCCCGTCCGCCCTCGCCGACATCGAGGCGCCCGCCGCGGCGCTGACCGACGAGGCGCGCACCGCGCTGAGCGCGGCCCTCGCCGCGCCGGACGCCCTGCGCGACGACGCCGAGAGCCGCATCCGGCACACCCGCGGCAAGTCGACCCCCGACCTGCTGCGCATCCGGGCCGGCGAGGTCGACGACATCCCCGCCGCCGTCGTACTGCCCGGCAGCCATGACGAGGTCCTCGCCGTCCTGCGCACGTGTGCCGCCCACGGCCTCGCCGCCGTCCCGTTCGGCGGTGGCACCTCCGTCGTCGGCGGTCTCGCGCCCACCACCAAGCGCCCGTTCGTCGCCCTCGACCTGCGGCGGCTCGACCAGCTGCTCGCCGTCGACGAGGTGTCCCGCACCGCGACGCTGCAGCCCGGCCTGCGCGGCCCGCAGTGCGAGGCGCTGCTCAACGAGCAGGGCTGGACGCTCGGCCACTTCCCGCAGTCCTTCGAGTGGGCGTCCGTGGGCGGCTTCGCCGCGGCCCGCTCCAGCGGCCAGGCGTCGGCCGGCTACGGCCGCTTCGACGAGATGGTCCTCGGTCTGACGGTCGCCACCCCCGAAGGCACCCTGGAGACCGGCCGGGCCCCGCGCTCCGCGGCCGGCCCCGACCTGCGCCAGCTGATCCTCGGCTCCGAGGGCGCCCTCGGAGTGATCACCGCGGTGACCGTGCGGATCCGCCCGCTGCCGGCCGTACGGATCTACGAAGGCTGGCGCTTCGCCTCCTTCGAGGCCGGCACGGCGGCGCTGCGCCGGCTCGCCCAGGACGGCCCGCGGCCCACGGTGCTGCGCCTGTCGGACGAGTCGGAGACCTTCATCGGGCTGGCGCAGCCGGACGCCATCGGCAGCACCGAACCCCCGCAGAACCCCGGCTGCATGGCCATCGTCGGCTACGAGGGCACCGAGGCGGAGACGGCCGCCCGGCGCGCCGCGGCCCGTGAGGTCCTGCTCGCCTGCGACGGCGAGTTCATCGGCGAGGAGCCCGGCGACAAGTGGCAGCACGGCCGGTACGACGCGCCCTACCTGCGCGACGCGCTGCTCGACGCCGGAGCGTTCGCCGAGACGCTGGAGACGGCGGCCTTCTGGTCCGCGGTCCCCGGCCTGTACACGGCGGTGCGCGACGCGCTGACGAGCACGCTCACCGAGGCCGGCACCCCGCCGCTGGTCATGTGCCACATCTCGCACACGTACGAGAACGGCGCCTCGCTCTACTTCACCGTCGTCTCCGCGCAGGGCGAGGACGCCGTCGCACACTGGGCGCCGGTGAAGCGGGCGGCCAACGACGCGATCCTGGCGGCGGGCGGCACCATCAGCCACCACCACGGCGTCGGCACGGACCACCGCGACTGGTACGCCCGCGAGATCGGCCCCCTCGGCATCCGCATGCTGCAGGCCGTCAAGGCCGAGGTCGACCCGTCCGGCGTGCTGAGCCCCGGAGTCCTCATCCCCGTCCGCTGAACCCCTTCTTCTGCTGCCCGGAGGCCAGATCCATGCGACAGTTCACCGCCGTCGTCAACCCCACCGCAGGGGGTTCCAGCGGCACGGCGGGCCTGCTCCCGCTGGCCCGGCTGCTGCGGGAGGCGGGTGCGGGGCTCGACACCGTCTACAGCCGCAGTCTGGAACACGCGCAGGAGCTCGCCCGGGCCGCCGGAGCGCAGGGGCACGTGGTGCTCGCCGTCGGCGGCGACGGGATGGCCGGCTGCGTCGGCGGCGCGCTCAGCGGTACGGACACGGTCTTCGGCCTGGTCCCCGCGGGCCGGGGCAACGACTTCGCCCGTGCCCTGGGCCTGCCCACCGACGCCCCGCGGCTCGCCCGGATCCTGCTCGAAGCCGAGCCGCGGGCCGTCGACACCATCGAGGTGGAGTCCGCCACGCACGCGCGGACCTGCGTCCTCGGCAGCGTGTACGCGGGCGTCGACGCGGTGGCCAACCGCCACGCCAACGCCTCCCGCCTGCTGCGCGGCGCGGCGTCCTACTACGCCGGCGGTCTCCGGGCGGTCCTCGCCTGGAAGCCCGCCGTGTACCGGATCACGATCGACGGGATCCGGCACGAGCGCACCGGCTACACGGTGGTCGCGGCCAACTCCGGCTTCTACGGCTTCGGGAGGAAGGTCGCGCCGGACGCGCGCGTCGACGACGGGCTGCTCGACGTCGTGGTCGTCAAGCAGGCGCCGAAGCGCCTCTTCTTCGCCATGATGAACGAGCTGAAGACGGGCGCGCACGTGCGTCGACCCGAGGTCGAGATCCTGCGCGGCAAGGAGATCCGGATCGAGGCCGACCGCCCGCTCCCGTACGGCGCGGACGGCGAGGTCGACGCGACCCTTCCGGTGACCCTCAGGGTGATGCCCGCCGCTCTGAACGTCCTGGCCTGACCCCTCGGGCGTCGCCGCTGTCGTCCGCGTCGTCGTCGCCACTGCCGCTGCCGCCGTCCCCTTCTTCGCCGGCCGCGGCGGCGCGCGCGGCGGCGAAGATCCGGGCGCAGCGCCGCGTCATGGCGTCGGGCGACTGGTCGGGGTGGCGGATCCACCAGCGGACCAGCGCCGTGCACAGACCGCGCCAGGCGTACATGAGGGCGTCGGCGTCCAGTGGGTCGCCGGATCCGGCGGTGTGCAGGAGGTCGGCGGTGCCGGTCGCCGCGAGGTCGTCGATCGCGCCGCGGTAACGGGCGGCGCGGCGGGCGGCGTCGCTGTCGGGCGGCAGCGTGGGGTCGTAGAGCACGAACCAGGCCTCGCGCTGCCCGTCGAGGGCGTGGAACAGGGCGTCCAGGACGCGCAGGGGAGTGGGCGGCGCTTCGGTGGAGTGTTCGGCCATCGCGGTGCGGACGGCTCCCAGCAGCCGCTCGCCGACGGGTTCCAGGCAGGCGAGGTAGAGGTCCTGCTTCCCGCCGAAGTACTGGTGCAGCAGCGGTTTGGTGACGCCGACGCGCGCGGCGACGGCCGCCATGGTGGTGGCCTCGTAGCCGTGCCGGCCGAACTCCTCGGTGGCGGCGGTGAGGACCTGTCGTTCGCGTTCGGCTCTCGGCACGCCCTTGGTTCCGGCCTTGGAGGGAGGCATTGTCATGCCCACCATCTTACCCTAGGGTAATTTACCGTTGGGTAAATTCACCGGATCCCGCCGGGAGCACGCATGCCTGCCATCGCGACCGACCCCCACGCCGCCCGCCCCCGCTCCTGGTGGGGCTGGGGCCACGCCGACGCCCACCCCGACGACGCCGAATGCGTCGCGCTGGGCGCCCTGCTGCCGGGCACCCTGGCCCGCCCGTTGCCGCTGCCCCGCATCGCCGACCTCACCATCGGCGGTCCGGCCGCGACACCCCCGCCCTCCCTCGCGCACCTCGTCACCGCCGATCCCGACGAGCGTGCCGCCCACGCCATGGGCAAGGCCTACCGCGACGTCATCCGCGCCCTGCGCGGCCGGCCCGGCCGCATCCCCGACCTGGTCGCCCGTCCGACCGCCGACCAGGAGGTGGCCGACCTGCTCGACTGGGCCGGCGAGCACGCCGTGGCCGTCGTCCCCTTCGGCGGCGGTTCCTCCGTGGTCGGCGGAGTGGAGTACCGCGGCGACGCCCACCGCGCCGTGCTGTCCCTCGACCTGACCGCCATGGACCGGGTCCTGGAGATCGACACCGCGAGCCGCTCCGCCCTCATCCAGGCCGGAGCGCTCGGGCCCGTCCTGGAAGGGCAGCTGCGACCGCACGGGCTGACCCTGCGCCACTTCCCGCAGAGCTTCGAGTTCTCCACCCTCGGCGGCTGGCTCGCCACCCGGGCCGGCGGCCACTACGCCACCGTCCACACCCGCATCGACGACTTCGTACAGTCCCTGCGCGTGGTCACCCCCGCCGGTACCAGCGCGTCCTGGCGGCTCCCCGCGTCCGGTGCCGGACCGTCCCCCGACCGCCTGTTCCTCGGCTCCGAAGGCTCGCTCGGCGTCATCACCGAGGCCTGGATGCGGCTGCAGGAACGCCCCCGGTTCAAGGCCTCGGCGTCCGTGGCCTTCGCCGGTCTCCCGCGCGCGCTGGACGCGGTGCGGGCCATCGCCCAGTCCGACCTCGCCCCGGCCAACTGCCGTCTGCTCGACCCCGGCGAGGCGCTCCTGTCCGGTGCCTCGCACGACGGCTCGGCCGTTCTCGTCCTGGGCTTCGAGTCCGCCGTCACCCGTGTCGACGACCGTCTCGAGACGGCCCTCGACCTGGCCCGTGCGCACGGCGGCCGCGGTGAGGCGCCGGGGACCGACCGCGGTGCGGGGGCCGACTCGGCCGTCGGTGCCTGGCGCTCGGCGTTCCTGCGCATGCCCTACCTGCGTGACGGTCTGGCCCGTATGGGCGCGGTCGTCGAGACCTTCGAGACCGCCGCCACCTGGGACCGGATCCCGGCGCTGATCGACGCCGTGCGTACCGAGGTCGGCGCCGCCGCCCTGAAGGCCACCGGACACCCGGCGACCGTCAACTGCCGCCTCACCCACGTCTATCCCGACGGCGCGGCCCCCTACTTCACCGTCGCCGTGGCCGGCCGACCCGGCGACGAGGTCCGGATCTGGGACGACATCAAGGCCGCGGCGTCCGACGTGCTGAACCGCCACCGGGCCACGATCACCCACCATCACGCGGTGGGGCGCGACCACCGTCCCGGCTACGACCTCCAGCGCCCGGAACCCTTCGCGATCGCGCTCCGGGCCGCCAAGGACGCCCTCGACCCGCACCGGGTGCTCAACCCGGGAGTTCTCCTCGACTGACGTCCGTGACCGGCGTCCCCCACCGGCGTCCCCGACCGACGCCGGTGATCCCGCGCCATGGGCCTTCCTTTTTCTCGAGAAAAGCGAACACACCCGTGAGTTTCGGGCGGGAGTTCGGCCGGTTCGCCGCCGGCGCGGAATCACGAGAACGCGATTGCGCGATTCCGGGGTCACCGAAGCATACCCGTGCGGCCGAAATGTGGCGGGTGCGCGACCGGGGGTCTTTGCCCTGGTCGTGGCGGACTTCGGGGCGGACGGGAATCGAGTCGGATGAATTCCGGCCATAGATCTGCCCCGGGAGTCGGCCGATGCGCCTCCTTTCTTGCGCCGGTACGCGCCGACCGGTTCTGGAAAGACACCTTTGCGCCCGCCGGATCAAGTGACGTCCGTCCGGGGCGCGTTGTACGTTCATATGGCCAAAGGCATATTCCAACCAGCGGTGCTCACCGTTGAGAGGGACACGCATGATGAGCCACGCAACCGAAACTGACCTCGAAGACCTCCTCGCCCGGGCGCTGCGGAGCACGGGTACGGGCGGGCGATGGACGGCCGACGCGGACGAGATGTGGTGCCGCCTCACACCCCGGTCCGGGATGCGGCGCAAACAGGGTTGGAAGCTGCACGTATCGGCGACGGCCGCCTCCGCGCCGGAGGTGCTCACGAAGGCCCTGGACGTGCTGCTGCGAGAGGGGTCGGCGTTCAAGTTCGCCCGGTCGCTGGAGCAGGTGAGCGCGCTCAACTCCCGTGCCACCCCGCGGGGGAGTTCGGGCAAGTTCGTCACCGTGTACCCGCGCTCCGACGCCGACGCGGCCCGGATCGCGCGGGACCTGCACCGGGCCACGGCGGGCCTGGCCGGTCCCCGGATCCTGTCCGACCAGCCGTACGCCGCACACAGCCTGGTGCACTACCGCTACGGCGCCTTCGTCGGCCGGCGGCGCCTGTCCGACGAGGGGCTGCTCGTCTGGTACATCGAGGACCCCGACGGCAACGCCGTGGAGGACAAGCGCACCGGGCAGTACTCCCCGCCCTCCTGGGCGGTCTGTCCCTTCCCCGCGTCGGTGCCGCTGCCGCCGCGTACGGAGGAGGCGGCGCGCCGCCCGGTGGTCATCGGAGGCCGCTTCTCCGTGCGGGAGGCGATCCGGCACACCAACAAGGGCGGCGTCTACCGGGGCACGGACGTCTCGACGGGCGCGCCCGTGGTGATCAAGGAAGCCCGGCCCCACGTGGAGGCCGACGCGTCGGGCAGCGACGTCCGCGACTGGCTGCGTGCCGAGGCCCGCACGCTGGACGAGCTCAAGGGCACGGGACTCGCACCGGAGCCGCTCGCGGTGTTCGAGCACGCCGGTCACCTGTTCCTGGCCCAGGAGGAGGTGCCGGGCGTGCCGCTGCGCACCTGGGTCGCCGAGCGCTTCCGCGACGTCGGGAGCGTGCGCTACCGCGCCGACGCGCTGGCGCAGGTCGGACGTCTGGTGGACCTCGTCGCGGCGGCCCACGCCCGCGGCTGCGTGCTGCGGGACTTCACACCGGGCAACGTCATGGTCCGCCCCGACGGTGAACTGCGCCTCATCGACCTGGAGCTCGCCGTCCTGGAGGGCGACGTGCCGCTGCCGACGCGGGTGGGAACACCGGGCTTCAGCGCCCCCGAGCGCCTGGTGGACGCACCCGTCTCCCCGACGGCCGACTACTACAGCCTCGGCGCCACCGTGTGCTTCGTCCTGGCCGGGAAGGTGCCGAACCTGCTGTCCGAGGAGCCCGCCGACAGGGCTCCGGAACAGCGGCTCGGCGACTGGCTGGCCGCCTGTACCGGCTCGCTCCGACTGCCGGCCGGCCTGCCGGAGATGATCCTCGGACTGATGAAGGACGATCCCGCCGAGCGGTGGGACCCCGCCAGGGCACGTGAGGCCCTGCGCGCCACGGACACGGCGCGGTCGGCGTACCCGGCCGTCACCGGGCCGGCGTCGAGGCACGAGCCGCACGACGCCACGCGGGCCGCGACGCCGGGCACGCACGACACCACTGCGGCCACGCGGGCGGCCACGCGGGCCGCGACGCGAGCCGCGACTGAGGCGGCGGTGGCCGGGATCGTGGACCACCTCGTCGATGCGATGACACCGGCGGACGACCGCAGGCTGTGGCCCGTGTCCACGACGGCCGGGGAAACCGATCCCTGCACCGTGCAGCAGGGCGCGGCCGGTGTCCTGGCGGTCCTGACACGGTACTTCGAGCTCACCGGCGACCCGCGCCTACCAGGGCTGATCTCCACCGCGGGCCACTGGATCGCGGCCCGCACCGACCTCCGCCCCGTCCGTCCGGGCCTGCACTTCGGCGGCCGCGGAACCGCCTGGGCGCTGTACGACGCCGGACGCGCCGTCGCCGACCGGGCGCTCGTGAACCGCGCGGTGGCCCTGGCGCTGGCGCCGCAGGAGCCCACGCCCAGTCATGACATCACGCACGGGACGGCGGGCAGCGGACTCGCCGCCGCCCACCTGTGGCACCGCACGGGTGACCCGCGCTTCGCCGACCTGGTCGTCGACGCGGCCGACCGGCTGGCCGCCGCGGCCGAGCGCGACCCGTCCGGAGCGAGCTGGCCGGTTCCCGCCGAAGCCGTGTCCAAGGAGGCCGGGAAACGCTATCTGGGCTTCGCCCACGGAGCGTCGGGCATCGGCTGCTTCCTCCTCGCGGCCGCGGCCGTCTCGAACAGACCGGAGCACCGGGAGCGGGCCGTGGCGGCGGGGGAGCTCCTGGTGGCCCACGCCGTGACGGTCGGCGAGGCCGCCCAGTGGCCGGCCCAGGCCGCGGACGTGCCCACCGCCCCGTACTGGTGCCACGGTTCGGCGGGCATCGGCTCCTTCCTGGTCCGGCTCTGGCAGGCCACCGGCGACGAGCGGTTCGTCGAACTCGCCCGCGGCGCCGCGCACGCCGTCGTGGAGCGCGCCTCCCGCGCCGCCCTCACCCAGTGCCACGGGCTGGCGGGGAACGGTGACTTCCTCCTCGACATGGCCGAGGCGACGGGGGACCCCGCCTACCGGGCGGGGGCCGAGGAGCTGGCCCGCCTCATCGTCTCCGAACGGGCCCACCGCGGCAGGCACGTCGTCTTCCCCAACGAGTACGGGGACGTCTCGACGAGCTGGAGCGACGGATCCGCGGGAATCCTGGCCTTCCTCCTGCGGATCCACCACACCGACCACCGGCACTGGATGGTCCAGCAGCCGGTCTGAGCGACAGGGAACCTGTCGCCACCTCACAGAGAAGGAGAATGTCATGGAGAACCAGGCTCTCGAGCTGCTGGCCCAGCTGCACGCCCTTCCGGAGACCGACCCGGTCGGCGTCGACGGAGCGCCGTTCGCGGCGACCTGCGAGTGCGTCGGCCTGCTGACGCTCCTCAACACCGTTTGTGTGGGCGTCAGCTGCGCCTGATCGAGCGGTGTCCATGGAGCAGCGCGGCACCAGCATCCGTTACGCCGCGATCACCGCCCTCGGCGTGCGCTTCCTGCCCGCCGACCGGCAG
>NZ_JBFAXU010000044.1:0-29680 GCF_040680975.1 Streptomyces sp. NPDC051921 | reverse complement strand
CCCTCGGCCTCGCCGCGGGGGGGGTGCGGGGGCGGGGCGCGGCGGCCGCCGTGGCGCCCCCCCGTCCGCTTGTCGGGGGGGGGGGGGGGGGGCCGGGGGGGGGGGGCCCCCCCCACCGCCGTTTCCGCGTCGCTCCCGCGTCACGCGGCGCGGGTCAGCTCTTGCCGTCCCACTTGTAGACCGAGTAGACGTCCATGCACTCCGTCTTGTCGTCGGCGCCCTCGGGCAGGTCACCGGCCGCCACCTGCGGCTTCTTGTACGTGGCGCCCTCACGCCAGTCGGCGCCGATCACCAGGGTGATCTGCTCCGCCTCGGCGTCGGCGCGGACCGCCGTGGCGGGCAGGCCGAGCGAAGTGGCCACGGACAGGGCGTTCGCCTTGCCCTGCTCGCCGGCGTCCTTCGGGTAGAACACCACGGTGTCCTTGCGCGGCTTGGCGTCCCGCGAGGAGTCGGCCTGCGTGAAGCCCTTGCCCCGAAGCTCCTTGGCGATCGTGCCGGCCCGGCCCTCGGCGGCCGACTGCCCGTCGCCCGCGGTGCCGTTGATGACGGTGATCCCGAAGGAGCCCGGCGCCTCGGCGGTGGCCGCCGGCTTCGTGGAGGCGGAAGGCTTCGGCTTGGCGCCGGCCGGGTCGCCGTTCTTGTCGAGCGCGATGTCGTCGCGGAGCATCGCCCACATCTTGTCGGCGGCGGAGGGGACCGGCTGGAGCCATGCCTTCGGGTTCCCCGGGTACTCCGTCGTCGGCACGGTGGCCGTCGTGAGGCGGTCCAGCTTCACGTTCTTGAGCTGCATCGACAGATCGAGGAGCTTCGCCACGGACTTGATCTCGTCGGAGACCACGAGGGCCCGCGTGGCGGTCTCCGCGAGCCCGGTGAGACGGCTGGTGTCGGTCCAGGCGTTCTGCCCCTGGAGCTTCTTCATCATGCCGTTCATGTACATGTGCTGGGCCTTGGCACGGTTCTGGTCACTGCCGAACGCGTGCCGGGTGCGCAGCCACTGGAGCGCCTGCTCGCCCTGGACCTCGTGGGTGCCCTCGGGCAGCTTGAGGCCGGAGCCACCGGGTGCGGCCTTCGTCGGCTTGTCGTAGACGCCGGTCTTCACGCAGACCGGGACGCCGCCGACCTCGTCGGCCATGGCCACCACACCCGCGAAGTCGATCATCATCCAGTGATCGATGTAGACCCCGGTGAGGGTCTCCCAGGTGGTGAGGGTGCAGCCGGGCCCGCCACGGCTCAGCGTCTCGTTGATGGGCCGGTTGTTGGTCGCGGGGTAGGTCGTCGCGCCGTCCCTGCACTTCGGGATCGGGACGACCGTGTCGCGCGGGATCGAGATGATCGAGGCGTTCTGCCGGTCCGCCGAGACGTGCAGCAGCATCTGCACGTCGGCGAGCGGCGGCCGGTCCCGGTCGTTCTTGCCGCCGCCCAGGGCCACGTTCTTGGCGTCCTTGCGGCTGTCGGAACCGATGAGCAGGATGTTCAGCGGGGTGTCGCCCAGCGCGTTCGGCGCCGCCTTCTTCACGCCGCTGTCGCCGCCCGCGCGGCTGCCGCCGCGAAGGTTGTCATTCAGGTGCTTGTAGTACAGGAATCCGGCGCCGGCCGTGCCGAGTATCAGCACGGACAACGTGATGGCCACCCAGCGCAGTATCCGGCGCTTGCCGGCCTTCTTGGCCCGCCGGCGCGGGGCGCCGCCCCGCCGGTGGCCCTGCCGGCCCCCACCGGCACCGCCGTCGCCGGAGCCGCCGCCGGCGCGGCGCGAGCGCGGCACGGTGCCGCCCGGGCGCTCGCCCGTGCCGACGGAACCGGCCTCTGCCCCTTCCTCGTAGAGACTCTCGTCCCAACCCAAGTCGCGGGCGTGCGGGGCGCGTTCCCGCGCCCCCTCCCCCCTACGCACGCTGCTCTGTCCCACCCCAGGTCTCCTCGTCACTCAGGTGCGGCCCAAGGCCCGGTTGCTCCGGGTCACTTGGCGCACACCTGCTTGTCTGCCGTCTGCGCACCCTCCGGCGCCTTCGCCGGACCGGTGAGGGGCACCCCCGCGCCCTTGAAGTCCGCGCCGAGAACGAGCGTCATGGGCTCGCGCTCCCCGGCGTCCTGCGTGCCCGGCTGGAGAGCCGAGGCGGGCAGGCCCATCAGGTCCGCGAGCTTGCGGGCCTGGTCGGCCTGGTTCGGTGCGTACGTGAGCGTGGTCCTCGCCGCCTTCTCGGGGGCGTTGCTCTTGTTGGTGGACCGCGTCACGCCGTGCTCGTTCTGGAGCCAGTCGATGGTCTTCTGCGCCGCGCCCGTGATGCCACTGCCGTTGTACACGTCGACACGGACCGCGCGGGCGGTGGAGCGCTCCCCCTGCAGGAGCTTCGCCTGGGCCTGCGCCTGGGCGTTCTTGGCGTCCTGCTCCTTCTTCTTCACCTCGGTGAGCGAGGTGTCGGACTGCATCATCGCGAACAGCCGCGGCGCTTCCACCGGGTTCGGCACGACCGTGACCGGCCGGGGCTCGGCCGGGTTGTCGATGACCGGCAGCGTGGTGAAGGTGATGTTCTTCGGGTCGATCTGCGCCAGCTCGCCCGCGAGGGACTTGAGCTTGGTGATGCTCCCTATCCCGGTGTCGACGGTGAGCGCCTTGGTGGCGGCGTCGGCGAGGTCGTACAGCTTGGTCGGGGACGTGAGCGTGTCGTCCGACTTCATCTGACGGATCATCGAGCTGAGGAACTGCTGCTGGATCTTGATGCGGTCCAGGTCGCTCTCGTTGCCGAAACTGTGCCGGGTGCGGACGAAGGCCAGGGCCTGTTCGCCCTGGATCGTCGACTCGCCCTTGGGCAGCTTGAGGTGGGACTTCGGGTCGTCGACCGCCTTGGCCAGGCAGACCTTCACGCCGCCGACGGCCGTGGTCATCTCCTTGACGGCATTGAAGTCCGCCATCATGAAGTGGTCCACGGTCAGTCCGGTGAGCTCCTTGACCGTGCGCATGGTGCAGCCGGGGTCGCGGTCGGACTGGCCGAGGCTCACGTTGAAACGGGTGTCCGTCTGGCCGGGGATCGTCTTGACCTTGCCGCCGGGCAGCTTGGTCTCGCACTCGGGGATGTCGATGACCAGGTCGCGCGGGATCGACATCGCCGTGGCGTTCGTCCGGTCCTTGGAGACGTGGAAGAGGATCGTGGTGTCGGCGTGTCCGGGACTGTTCTTGTCGCCGTAGCCGCCGTTGCCCTCGCCGGTCCGCTTGTCGGTGCCGATGAGCAGGATGTTGAAGGCGGCGTCCTTCTTGAAGCCGCCGGTGCTGCCGCCGGCCACGTCGATGGTGCTGATGTTGTTGTCGAAGTGCTTGTAGAGCGCGTACGCGCCGGCGGCGCCGCCCACGAGCACGAAGGCCATCGTGCCGCCGGTCCACATCAGGACCTTCTTCTTGCGGGACTTCGCGGGCTTGCGCTTGCGCCGGCCCGCGGCGACCGGCCGGTCGCCGGGCTCGGGGGCGCGCCGACGGCGCTGCCCGGGGACGGGCGGCGCGGTCTCGGTGGCCCGGTCGCGCCCCCCGTACTCGGCCGCTCCGTGTTCCGACCGGCTTCTCTGGCCCGGGGGCGGGGTGGCACTACGGGTGGTGCGGGGGCGCGGGTGGGACGGGGCGGCCTGCGATGACTGCCCAGCGGAGCGGTCCAGTCGCAGTTCGTAATGGCCGGTCTGCGGGTTGAGTACCCACTGGTCGGCGGGGTCGATCTCGTCCGCCCGTCCACGGCTGTGCGCGTCCACGGTTCCTTGAGTCCTCCGTCGGTGCCACGCGAGGCGCCTCCCCCTCGGGCGCTCGGTCGGTCGATCCGTCTGCGTGCCCGACCACGTGGTCGGTGCACCGGATCGCGTCACACTATCCGCCCAGTTCAGCGTGGGGCGACGTCCGTGACAAATTCCACGCCCCTTACAACTGGGCAATTTGCCCAAACCTCATCCAGTGCCTCCCTCCCCTTGGCTCCTCCTTTACGCATCAGCAGCTCCGCGTCGCCGCGTTGCGCCCCGAGAACGAGGGCGTCGCGGAGGCGCTCGGAGCGTTCGTCGCGGCCTCCGGCTCCCCGCTGTCGCCGGGCCGGATGACCACCGGCTGGTCGGCGCGCAGCCGTGCGAAGAGCTGGTCCGCCGCGGGTTGCACCAGTTCGTCCCGGTTCGCGTTGTACGTGTACGGGCGTCGCGGCACCGTCAGGAACTGCACCTTCTCGGTCGGCACGGCCCGCATCGAGCGCGCCAGGTCGTACAGGTCGCGCAGCGAGTCGAGCCCCGGGTCGGTCGTGATCGACCTCGTGGCCGCGTCCAGGACCGGGTAGAGCTTGGTCGGGTTGAGCAGCACGCCGTCGCTCTGCACCTTGTTGACCAGGGCGCCGAGGAACTGCTGCTGCCGGTCCATCCGCTCCGTGTCGCTGCCGTTGCCGAGCGACTTGCGGGCGCGTACGAAGCCCAGCGCCTGCTCGCCGTGCAGCACCTGGCGTCCCGCGGGCAGCTTCAGATGGGCGTCGGCGTCGTCGATCGGCTCCTTGAGGCAGACCTCCACCCCGTCCACGGCGTCGACCATCTTCTTGAAGCCCCGGAAGTCGATCACCATGTGGTGGTCGATCCGGATGCCCGTCAGCTTCTCCAGGGTGCGGATCGTGCACGCCGTACCGCCGAACTCGAAGGCCCAGTTGAACTGGGCGAACTGTTCGACGGTGCGCGTCTTGTCCCGCTTCGTGCAGCTGGGGATCCGCACCATCAGGTCGCGCGGGATGGAGACCGCGGTCGCGCTCGCGCCGCCGGCGGAGATGTGCAGCAGGATCGTGGTGTCGGACCGCTGGGTGCCCCCGTCCTTCCCGTACTTGCGGTTCCCGGCACCCGCGCGCGTGTCGGAGCCGATGAGCAGGATGTTGCGGGCCGCCTTGACGGCCGGCGACGGGCGCTCCTTCTCGTATTTGAGCAGCTCCTCCGCGGCCGTCGTGTCCGTGGTGATGTTGGAGTCCAGCTTGCGGTAGAGCCACCACCCGGTCGCGGCCGCGGCGAGCACCAGGACCGCCACGGCGAGCGCCGTCCAGCGCAGCCAGTGCCGCTTGCGGTCGCCCTTGCCATCGGCGCCGGGCTCCGCGGGCGTGTCTGCGCTGTCCGTCACGTCTGGATCCGTCCGTCCTCGATGGCGTCTGCGGGACACCGGCGGCCGTCGTCTCGGTGAAGTAGACGGTCGACTCCGGCGCTCGGTTCTGCGGAAGGCATACCCCCCGGCCGATCATGTACCGGAGTCGCCGTCCGGAGCCGGGTTACGCGGCGCGTCGATGGGCCGTACGGGTGGGAGGGATCGCGGTCGGGGGTGGAACGGGCGCGCCGCGGGTCCGCGCCCGGGCCGGGCGCGCCGCCGGCGCGGGCCGCCCCCTGGGGCGGTGCGCCCCCGGACGGGGCGTCACGGGGGCCGGCGCGCCGCGCGTCGGGCGAGGGCGCGCCGCCGGCGCGGGCCGTCCCGGGCCGGGCGCGCCGCGCGTCGGGCGCGCCCGGAGGTGGGTCTCAGTCCGTCAGGGTGGTGGTGACGCGCTCGCTGTCGACCCGCTTGGCCAGGGCCTCCGCGTCGAGCCGGTCGAGGTGGCGGCACAGCACGACCGAGCCGCCGGCGGCCAGCGGCGCGTACAGCCCGGCGGAGACGCCGGCCCACGAGTCGTACGAGCGCCCCGAGAGCAGTCGTGCGCCGGGCGCGAGCCCCAGCTCGGCGGCGTCCTGACGGGCGCGCTCGACGAGCTGTGCGCCCGTCAGTTCCGTACCGTCGACGACGAGAGCGGGCGCGTCGGGATCGACCGGCACGAACGGGGCGAACCGGTCGCCCTGGCTCGGCACCTCCACCGCGTAGTCCGCGTACCCCGCGGGCGGCGCGGGGAAGCGGCGCCCCAGCGGGGCGAGGGACAGCGCGATCCGGTCCCCGGAGCAGGCGAGACCCGCCTCCAGGCCGTCCGGACCCGCGACGACGTAGTCGGCGTCGGCCGGGTCGCCGCCCAGCTCCGCGGTGACCCCGACGGAGGAGCAGGCGAGCAGCCAGACCGCCGTCTGCCAGTGCGCGGGCAGCAGCAGCGCGAGCCGGTCGCCCGGGGAGGCGGACAGCTCGCCCTGGAGCAGGTTGGCCGTCTTGGCCACCCAATTGGCGAAGGTGGCCACCGACAATTCCACGCGTTCACCGGTGGCGTCGTCGTAGAAAGTGACCAAGGGGCGGGCCGGGTCCGCGGCGAGCGCGGATCGCAGCAGGTCGGCGGGGGTGCGGTCGCTGGCGTTCACGCGGGCAAGGGTACGCGGGGCCGCGCGCCCGGTCCGCCGTACCGGTGACCCCGTCCACCGGTCGGCCCGACGGATCGTCAGTTTCCTTGCCCGTTCCCGCCGAGCGGAACGCCCGTCCGCTACGGACGATCACCTCATGCGTGCCTACCTCGTCTCCTCGATCGCCGTCACCTGCGCGGCGGCACTCGCCCTGCCGCTCACCGTCGCGACCCCGGCCGCGGGTGCGGGCCCGGGCGTCACCGCACCCGCCGCCGCGAACCCGGCCGCCGTGCCCGACACCGCCGTCGCCGGGTCGACCCAGTCACTGCCCCTCGAACCCCTCGGCCCCGCCCGGCCATGGGGCCGCTCCTTCGGCGCCGCCGAGTCGGCCGCCGGGCAGGGCCTCGGCCGACGGGACGTCAGACCCTTCGCGCTCCTCGGCGTGGTGTGGGACGACGTCCGCGCCCCGCTGCGCGGCAGCGTCGAGGTCCGCACCCGGGCCGCCGCGGACGGTTCCTGGTCCGACTGGCAGGACGTCGAGACCCACAACGACGAGCACGGCGCCGACCCCGGCACGCCGGAGGGCCGTTCGGGCGCCCTGCACGGCTCCACCGCCCCGCTGTGGGTCGGCGACTCGGACGGCGTCGAGGTCCGCGTACGCCCGGAGCGGCACGAGGGCGTCGACGCCCCGCTTCCGTCGGGCCTGCGCCTCGAACTGGTCGACCCCGGACCGGAGCCGGCGCGCACCGCGCGGGGAGCCCGGGTCACCCCGGCGGTCTGGACGCCGCAGGCCGCGGCCGCCGCCCCGACGACCCCCGAACAGGCCGAGGCCGCGCGTGTGAACGCCGGGCTCGCCCCCGTGGGCGCGGACGTCATCCCCGCCCTGACGAGGGCCCAGACCCTGGCCGAGCTCCCCGCCGCCACCACGCGCGCCCTCGCCGCGAAGCCGTTCATCGGCCCGCGTCCGAAGATCATCACGCGCAAGGGCTGGGGCGCCGACGAAAGGATGCGCGAGAAGGGCTTCGTCTACACGAAGACGATCAAGGCCGTCTTCGTGCACCACAGCGCCACCGGCAACCGCTACACCTGCAAGCAGGCCCCCTCCGTGCTGCGCAGCATCTACCGCTACCACGTGAAGAGCAGCGGCTGGCGGGACTTCGGCTACAACTTCGCCGTCGACAAGTGCGGAAACATCTACGAGGGCCGGGCCGGCGGCGTGGCCAAGCCGGTCATGGGCGCCCACACCCTCGGCTTCAACACCAACAGCATGGGCATCGCCGTCCTCGGCAGCTACGGCACCACCAGCCCGCCGGCCGCCACGCTGACCGCCATCGCACGGCTGACCGCGTGGAAGTTGGGGCTGCACGGGGTGAATCCGAAGGCCAAGACGTATCTCACATCGGGGGGCGGAAACCTCTACAAGAAGGGCAGAAAGGTCAGGTTCAACGTGATCGCCGGGCACCGCGACGGCTTCGCGACCGAGTGCCCGGGCGGGCGCCTCTACAACAAGCTCGGCACCGCCCGGTCGGCCTCGGCGAAGTACCAGGGAAGGCGCTGATGGGGTCAGGGACTCAACCATCTGCATAAACTGACCGGTCATATCGTACGGACGGCCGAAACGCGCTGCCCCGGACGATGGAGACCGGACCCGAACAGGAAGCAGAGACGACAGGTGACCGAAGCGATTCTTCTGGTCGGTGGCAAAGGCACCCGACTGCGTCCCCTGACGGTCAACACGCCCAAGCCGATGGTCCCGGCAGCCGGCGTGCCCTTCCTGACGCACCAGTTGGCACGGGCCCGGGCCGCCGGCGTGGACCACATCGTCCTCGCCACCTCCTACCTCGCCGAGGTCTTCGAACCCCACTTCGGCGACGGCTCGGCGCTCGGGCTCAGCATCGAGTACGTCACCGAGGACGAGCCGCTCGGCACCGGAGGCGCGATCCGCAACGTCGCCTCGCGCCTCCGCTCGGGGCCCGAGGACCCGGTCCTCATCTTCAACGGCGACATCCTCACCGGCCTGGACATCCGCGCCCTCGTCGCCACCCACGAGTCGTCCGGCGCCGACGTCTCGCTCCACCTCACCCGGGTCGAGGACCCGCGGGCCTTCGGGCTCGTCCCGACCGACGCCACCGGCCGCGTCACGGCCTTCCTGGAGAAGCCGCAGACGCCCGAGGAGATCGTCACCGACCAGATCAACGCGGGGGCGTACGTCTTCCGCCGCTCGGTCATCGACACCATCCCCGCCGGCCGCCCGGTCTCCGTCGAACGCGAGACCTTCCCCGAGCTGCTCGCCTCCGGTGCGCACCTCCAGGGCATGGTCGACTCCACGTACTGGCTCGACCTCGGCACCCCGCAGGCCTTCGTCCGCGGCTCCGCCGACCTCGTCCTCGGCCGCGCCCCGTCCCCGGCGGTCCCCGGCCGCTGCGGCGACCGCCTGATCCTGGAGACGGCGACCGTCGCCCCCGACGCGAAGCTCAGCGGCGGCACGGTGATCGGCCCCGGCGCGGTCATCGGCTCCGGCGCCCGCATCGCCGGCTCCACGGTCCTCGCGAACGCCGTCGTCGAACCCGGCGCCGTCGTCACCGACTCCCTCATCGGCTCCGGCGCCCGAGTCGGCGCCCGCACCGTCCTCACGGGCGCGGTCATCGGTGACGGCGCGGACGTCGGCCCGGACAACGAACTCCGGGACGGCGTCCGCATCTGGTGCGACGCCACCCTCCCGGCCGGAGCGGTCCGCTTCTCCTCGGACCAGTAGCGGCGCGCCGGCGGACCGCGGAGCCGCGGTGCGGGACGGGAGCGGGGCGGCGCACCCCGGCTAGGCTCATACGTATGGCCGGCCGCTTCGCCCCCCGTACCCCCACCACCCGCATCACGGCGCGGGGCGGTCACGTTCCCGTGCCCCGGCCTCAGGTCCGCGACCTGGAGCAGCATCTGGAACTCGACCTCGGCCTCACGCTGGGGCCCCTGCGCCGCGGCCCCGCCGACCCCACCTTCCGCGCCACCGCCGACGGCTCCGTCTGGCGGGCCAGCCGCACCCCGGACGGAGCCGGCACCCTGCGCGTGCGGATCCGCGCGGGGGCCGTCGCCGCGGAGGCGTGGGGCCCCGGCGGGCCCTGGCTCCTCGACGGGCTGCCCGCGCTGCTCGGAGCCGAGGACGACCCCGCCGCCTTCGTCCCCCGCCACAAGCTGCTCGCCGTCACCCACCGCGCCCGCCGCGGCATGCGGCTCACCCGCACGGGGCTCGTGATGGAGTCGCTGATCCCGTCGATCCTGGAGCAGAAGGTCACGACGGACGAGGCCTACCGGGCCTGGCGGCTGCTCGTACGGAAGTACGGCGAGCCCGCCCCCGGCCCGGCCCCCGACGGCATGTACGTCATGCCCGACGCCCGCACATGGGCGATGATCCCGTCCTGGGAGTGGCACCGGGCGAACGTCGACGGCAAGCGCTCCGCCGCCGTCGTGCGCGCCGCGCGGGTCGCCCACCGCATGGAGGAGGCCGCCGGAATGGCCCCCGCCGAAGCCCGCAGGCGCCTGGAGCTGATCCCCGGCATCGGCCCGTGGACCTCCGCCGAGACGATTCAGCGCAGCAACGGCGCCCCGGACGAGGTCACCACCGGCGACCTCCACCTCCCCGGCATCGTCGGCTGGGCCCTCGCGGGCGACCGCACGGCGGACGACGCGGCCATGCTGGAGCTGCTCGCCCCCTACGAGGGCCAGCGCCACCGCGCCGCCCGACTGATCCTGCTCAGCGGCCGGGTCCCGCCGCGCCGGGCGCCACGCATGACGCCCGGCAACATCGCGGCGTTGTAAGAGCGCCGTCGGGGGCCCGGGTCAGCGCACCTCGATGAACCGGGCCGCCTGCCGCGCCGGCCGCTCCTTCGGCGCCGCCGCCGGCCGGCCCACCGCCACCGCGCCCATCGGGTCCCAGTCGGCGGGCAGCCCGAGGACCTCCCGCACGACGTCGCGGCAGAACATCGTCGAGGACACCCACGCCGAGCCGAGCCGTTCCCCGGCCAGCGCGACCAGCAGGTTCTGCACGCCCGCGCCCGCCGCGACCACGAACATCTCGCGCTCGGCGGCGTCCCGGCGCGGGTCGCCGTAGTGGTGCGAGCCGTCCATGACGAGGCAGGGCACGATCAGGTACGGCGCGTGGCGCAGGACGTCGCCGCGGCGGATCCGCTTCGCGATCGACTCCTCGGACCTGCCGTCCGCGCGCAGGTCCGCGACCCACGCGTCCCGCATCGCGTCGAGCAGCCGCAGCCGCGCGTCCGCCGACTCCAGGAGCACGAACCGCCACGGCGTGGTGTGGTGCGGGGCGGGCGCCGTGACGGCCGCGGCGACGGCCCGCCGCACCGCGCCGGGGTCGACCGGGTCGTCGGTGAACTCCCGTACGGTGCGGCGCAGCGTCACCGCCTCCCGTACGGCCTCCGAGGTGCCGAGGCGGAACATGTCTTCGGCCGGGTCGCGGACCAGCGCCCGTGCGCCCGGCTCCGCGTCGCCGCCCACGAGGTGCCCGAGGCCGCGGACGACCGCGACCGGCCGGCCCTCCGCCTTGCCCTTCACCAGGTCGCCGGCGGCGGCGAGTTCGTCGGCGTGGGCGACCACGGTCACGTTCAGCTCGTTGCCGTGGGAGTCCGTCCCGCCCCGCAGGTCGTCCAGGACCCGCACCCCCGCCGCGCCGATGGCCACGTCGGTGAGCCCGTTGCGCCAGGGCCGCCCGAAGGTGTCGGTGACCACGACGCCGACCTCGACGCCGAGCGCCGCGCGCAGTCCCTCGCGGATCCGGCGGGCCGAGGCGTCCGGGTCCTCGGGCAGCAGCAGCACCGTCCCGGCGGGCGTGTTGGACGCGTCGACCCCGGCGGCGGCCATGACGAGGCCCTGCCGGTTCTGCACGATCCGCAGCGCCCCGCGCCGCGCCACCACCCGTACCGTCTCGGCGTCGATCGCCTCCTCGCGGTCGGCGGCGGCGATCACCCGCCCCTCAGCCTTGCTCACGATCTTCGACGTGACGAGCAGGACGTCGCCGTCGACGAGGCCCGGCGAGACCGAGGCGATCAGCTTCGCGACGTCGTCCCCGGGCCCGACCTCGGGAATCCCGTCGAGCGCCCAGACCTCGAAGCGCGCTCCGGCGGCCCGGCCACCGAGCCCCGCGTCCTCGGCGCCCGCCTGGGTGCCCGCCTGGACACCGTTGCCCGCCTGCTCCTCGGCACTCGCCCGGCCGCCGGTGGTTGCCTCGGCCCCGGCACTCGCCTGGACGCCGCTGGTTGCCTCGGTCTCGGCGCCCGCCTGGATGTTGTTGGTTGCCTCGGCCCCTGCGCCCGCCCGGACGCCGGTGCCCGCCTGCTCCGTCCGGCCCGAGGGTGTCGTCCCGCCCGTCATGCGCCGGCCCCGCCGGCCTCCGAGGCGAGCGCCAGGGCCGCGCGCGCCATCTCCGCCGTCGCGTCCAGGTCGGTCATCATCAGCGGCACCGCGCGGCAGCGGATGCCCGCGGCCTCGACGTCCGCGACCGCGCCGGCGTCGACGGTGTCGACGAGCCAGCCGTCGATCAGCCCGGAGCCGTAGTGGCGGGCGACGGCAGCCGCCGTGGACTCCACGCCGACCGCCGCGAGCACCTTGTCGGCCATGCCGCGCACGGGCGCGTCACCGACGATGGGGGAGAGGCCGACCACCGGCGCCGGGGCGGCGGCGACGGCTTCGCGGATGCCGGGGACGGCCAGGATGGTGCCGACGGACACGACGGGGTTGGACGGCGGGAAGAGGATGACGTCCGCCTCGGCGATGGCCTCCAGGACGCCCGGCGCGGGCTTCGCCTGCTCGGCGCCGACCGGCACGACCGCCTTGGCGTCCACGGAGGCCCGCAGCTTCACCCAGTACTCCTGGAAGTGCACGGCCCGCTGCTCGCCGTCCACCTCGACTGCCACGTGCGTCTCGACGCGGTCGTCGGACATCGGCAGCAGCCGGACGCCGGGCTGCCAGCGGGCGCACAGCGCCTCGGTGACGGCGCTCAGCGGGTAGCCGGCGCCCAGCATCTGGGTGCGGACGATGTGGGTGGCGAAGTCGCGGTCGCCGAGGCCGAACCACTCGGGCCCGACCCCGTACGCCGCGAGCTCCTCCTTGACCGTGAAGGACTCGTCCTCACGGCCCCAGCCCTGCTCCTCGTTGATGCCACCGCCGAGGGTGTACATCACGGTGTCGAGGTCGGGGCAGACCTTGAGGCCGAAGAGATGGATGTCGTCACCGGTATTGCCGACGACCGTGATCTCCGCGTCGGGCGCGGCCTGCTTGAGGCCGCGAAGGAAGCGGGCACCACCGATGCCACCGGCCAGAACCACAATGCGCATGGGAACAGTCTGTCAGCCGCGGGCTGATCCGCTGAGGGGTGGTGGGGCCACGGGCGGGCCCGTCGGGCATCGGCCGCTCAGAGGGCCGCAGGGGCCACGGGGGCGGGCGGGGCCGGGGTGCACCGGGCGCGCAGCGACTCGTGCATCGGCATCTCGGTCAGGCCGGGGTGGTAGACGTGCAGGCTGACGGCCGGTTCGAGGGAGTCGTTGACGACCTCGTGGGCGTAGTGGGGCGCGAACACGCGCTGGTCGCCGGCCGCGAGCTTCCGCGCGCCGCGCTCCGTACGCTCCGTCAGTTCGCCCTCCAGGAGGGTGAGTACACCGGAGGAGGGGCCGTGGTCGTGGTGGCCGCTGCCCTGACCGGGGAGCCAGGAGAGCAGCCAGACCTCGTAACCGGGGCCGGTGCGCAGCCGGTGGTACCAGCGGGTGGTGGCGTCGTACTCGACGTACGGGGCCCACTGGGCGCGGTCGGCCGCGATCTCGCGGGCGAGGCCGACGAACTCGGCCACCGTGGTCGGGTGCTCGCGGGCGGGCTGCAGGAGGTGCGGGACCTCAAGGATGTCGCCGGCGATCTGAAGGTCGCTGTCCATGTTCATGGGTGCGGTGGTTCCTCGGCAGGAGTGCTGGGGGTCGCAGAGCAAGGGGGGAACAAGGGGGTGCGGCGGCGGGACGGCCGCGCGGGGGAGTGCCGGAGCGCTGGGAGGAAGGGCGCGCGTCAACAGCTGGGACAGCAACAGCAACAGCGGTCCTGGACAGCGCGGCGGAACCCACGGGCGTGGGTCGCGGAGGGCGCTGCGGTCGCTGGCATGCCACCAAAGTGGCGCGAGGGACACCCGACTGTCAACTCAATGCCCGATTTGGGGGGTATGTTTCACCTCATCCGGTTACTGCGTGCGGAGAAAGGTTTGTGCACCGCCGGGCCGGGACACATGGCGCAACATCCGGCGCCGTAAACGCGGTGGGGGTCCCGTGATCAGACTGTGATCCGGATCGCTTCCTTGGCCGGATCGCAACAAGATCCAAGTTTGGGGCGTCCTTCTTCATGAAGGCGCGGCGAAGCGGTCAGGCCAGCGGCATGTGTCACGGTTTTTGGTGATTTGAACACTTTCCGCATACGCTTGGTGCCGCAGAGTGAATACGGGGCCCAATAGCAGATCTCGGCTTGACTCGCACAGAGCACGAACTTGTAATTTCACTCGTGTCGTTCGGCCGGCATCGATCCGGGACGACAACACCACGGGGACGCAAAAAAGACGGACGAGGGGCGCACATGACCGAGTTGTTCCAGGAACTGCTGGTCGAGGACGCGGGCGAGGAACTCGGCTGGCAGGAGCGCGCACTGTGCGCCCAGACCGACCCCGAGTCCTTCTTCCCCGAGAAGGGCGGCTCGACCCGCGAGGCGAAAAAGGTCTGCCTCGCCTGCGAGGTCCGCTCCGAGTGCCTCGAGTACGCGCTGCAGAACGACGAGCGCTTCGGCATCTGGGGCGGTCTGTCCGAGCGTGAGCGCCGCCGCCTCAAGAAGGCCGCCGTCTGACGGAGGAACGAATCCGGCCATCCGCCGGACCCATCCGCCCGCCCGCGCGGCAAACCGCGCACACCCGCACACAACGAACGGTCCGCACCCTGTGCTCCATCCACAGGCGGCGGACCGTTCTCGTACCTCCCGGCGCCCGACCACCGCCCCTCATCGAGGCACTGCGCGCCGCCCCTCCTTGTCTGCCGTTAGTGTGGGCCTCCGTCCGAGACGCACCCACGCCCCTCGCGGGGCGCCCCCCCGGCCGGAGGGCCCGTAGCTCGATGTCCTCAACCCCTGAGTTTCCGCGACACGTCGTCACCGCCGTGCTCGTCGCCCACGACGGCGCCCGCTGGCTGCCGGACGCCCTCGCCGGGCTGCTCGCCCAGGAGCGCCCCGTACAGAACGTGGTCGCCGCCGACACCGGCAGCGCCGACGACTCCGCGCGGCTGCTCGCCGACGCGATCGGGCCCGACCGCGTCCTCCACCTCGCCCGCCGCACCGGATTCGGCGCCGCCGTCGAGGAGGCCGCGCGCACCGCGCCCGTCCTCGGACCCGAGGAACTCCCCTATCTGAAGCGGCCCAGCGGCTGGGACCCGGTCACCCGCACCTGGCAGGACGAGAACTACGACCTGCCCGAACTCCCGCACGGCGAGCCCGTCCAGTGGCTCTGGCTGCTCCACGACGACTGCGCCCCCGAGCCCGGCGCGCTCGCCGAACTCCTGCGCGTCGCCGACTCCGACGCGTACGCCGCCGTCATCGGCCCCAAGCTGCGCGGCTGGTACGACAGGAAGCAGCTCCTCGAAGCCGGCGTCTCGATCGCCCGCAGCGGCCGCCGCTGGACCGGACTCGACCGCCGCGAGCAGGACCAGGGCCAGCACGACCAGATCCGCTCCGTCCTCTCCGTCTCCAGCGCCGGCATGCTCGTCCGCCGAGACGTCTTCGAGGAGCTCGGCGGCTTCGACCGCCGACTGCCCCTGATGCGCGACGACGTCGACCTGTGCTGGCGAGCCCACGCCGCCGGCCACCGCGTCCTCGTCGCCCCCGACGCCGTGCTGCGCCACGCCGAGGCCTCCGCCCGCGAACGCCGCACCGTCGACTGCGCCGGCCGCTCGGCGGCCAACCCGCACCGCGTGGACAAGGCCGGCGCCGTCTACACGCTGCTCGCCAACACCCGCGGCCGCGCCCTGCCCTACGTCTTCCTCCGGCTCCTCGTCGGGACCGTCCTGCGCACCCTCGGCTACCTCGTCGGCAAGGCGCCCGGTCAGGCCGTCGACGAGATCATGGGTCTGCTCGCCACCCTCCTGCGGCCCGAGAAGATCCTCGCCGCCCGCAAGCGGCGCAAGAACCCGCCCGTCCCCGCGAGCGAACTCCGCCCGCTCTTCCCCGCCCCCGGCGCCACGATCCGGGCCGCCGCCGAGCAGTTCGCCTCCCACTTCGGCGGCTCCGACGCCGACGCGGGCTCCCGGCACGGCGCCGTCGAGTCCGGACCCGGCGGCGACGACGCCGACTACCTGGAGATCGAGCAGTTCGCCCGCCTGAAGAAGATCGCCCGCAAGCCCGGGCCGGTCCTCTTCGTGCTCCTCCTCGTCGTCTCCGTCGTCGCCTGCCGCAACCTCTTCGGCGGCGGATCCCTCGCCGGCGGCGCGCTGCTGCCCGCCCCCGACACCGTCTCCGAGCTCTGGTCGCGGTACGCCGACGGCTGGCACGCCATCGGCAGCGGCGGCACCCAGACCGCCCCGCCCTACCTCGCCGTCCTGGCCGCGCTGTCCGCGCTCTTCCTCGGCTCGACCTCCTTCGCGCTGACCCTGCTGCTCGTCTGCTCGGTCCCGCTGGCCGGCTTCACCGCGTACCTCGCCTCCCGCGACATCGTCGAGTCCCGGCTCCTGCGGGCCTGGGCCGCCGTCGCGTACGCGTTCCTGCCCGCCGCCACCGGCGCCCTCGCGACCGGCCGGCTCGGCAGCGCCGTCCTCGCCGTCCTGCTGCCGCTGCTCGCCCGCGCCGCCGTCGCGGCCCACGGCCTCGACCGGCCCGCCGGCGAACGCGGCAGCTGGCGCGCCACCTGGGCGTACACCTTCCTCCTCACCTTCGCGACGGCCTTCACGCCGGTCGTCTGGCCGCTCGCCGTCCTCCTCGGCATCGGCGTGCTCGTGCTGCGCCGCGACGACATCACCGCCTACGGGCTGCGCTTCCTCGCCGCCGTCGGCACCCCGCTGCTCGTCCTGGCCCCCTGGTCGCTGTCCCTCCTGACCAGCCCGTCCACGCTGCTGCGGGAGGCCGGCCTCGACATCCGGACCGGCACCGCCTCCGCCCTCGACCTGCTCGGCACCAGCCCCGGCGGTCCCGGCGCCACCGGCGGGCTCGTCCTCATCGGCCTGCTGCTCGCCGGACTCGCTGGCCTGCTGCGCGAGGAGCGCGTCCTCGCCGTCCGCGCCGCCTGGGCCGCCGCCCTCGGCGGACTCCTCTTCGCCGTCCTCACCAACGGCGCCGGCGGCACCGGCTGGGCCGGCCCCGCCACCCTCGTCTACGGTGCGGCCCTGATCGCCGCGGGCATGATCGGCGCCGAGGGCGGCCGCACCCGCGTCGCCGCCCACGGCTTCGGCTGGCGCCAGCCCGTCGCCGCGCTCATCGCGCTCGCCTGCGCCCTCGGCCCCGTCGTCGCCGCGGCCGGCTGGATGATCGGCGGCGCCGACGGCCCGCTCACCCGCCGCGACCCGGTCCAGGTCCCCGCCTTCGTCGCCGAGGAGAGCGGCACCCGCGACCAGGCCCGCACCCTCGTCCTCGGCGGAAGCTCGCCCGGCGAGGTGTCCTACACCCTGGTCCGCGGCTCCGGCGGGCGCCTCGGCGACGCCGAACTCGCCGTCACCGGCGGCAGCGACCCCCGGCTCGACCAGGTCGTCGCCCACCTCGTGGCCGGCTCCGGCGCCGACCAGACCCAGGAGCTCAGCGGCTTCGCGATCCGCTACGTCCTCGTCCGGGACGGCGCGCCGCGCTCGATGAGCCGCGTCCTCGACGCCACCCCGGGCCTGTCCCGGCTCAGCCAGCTCGACGGCAGCGCCCTGTGGCGGGTCGACCGCGAGGTCGCCCGCATCACGATCGTGCCGGGCGGCGGCAAGAACACCGCGGCCACCCCGGACAGCAAGCCCGTCACCGTCGCAGCAGGCCCCGTCGAGGCCCACGCCGACGTCCCGGCCGGACCCGCCGGCCGCGTCCTGCGCATCGCCGACCGCGCCGACGCCGGCTGGACCGCCACCCTCGACGGCGAGAAGCTCGAACCCACCACCGTGGACGGCTGGGCCCAGGGCTTCACCCTGCCCGCCGAAGCAGGCCGCCTCGACCTCACCTTCGAGGAGCCGTTCACCCACACGGTGTGGATCTGGACCCAGGTCTTCCTGGGCGTCGTCCTGCTCGTCCTCGCCCTGCCCGGCCGCCGCCGCGACATCGACGACGACCTGCCCGACGAGGAGGTCGCCATCCCCGCCCAGGCCATGGAGGGCGACGGCCGCCGTGCCCGGCGGCTGCGCGCCGCCGCGGAGGCGGAGGCGGAGGCCCAGGCCGCGGCCGCCGCCGCGGTCGCGGTCGAGCAGGCGCCGGCGGAACCCGAGGCGCAGCAGACCACCGAGCCCGCACCCGCCCCCCTGCCGGAGCAGCCCGCGTACGAGCAGCAGCCCGAGTGGGACGGCCAGTACGCCGGCCGGCAGCAGGGCTACTACCAGGAGCAGTACACCTACGACCCGTACGCGCAGCAGCAGTACGACGCCCAGCAGTACGCGCAGCAGCAGTACGACCCGTACGCGCAGCAGAACGCCTACGAGGCGAGCAACGGCCACGACGGGAACGGCCACGACGGGAACGGCTACGACCCGAACGGGTACGACCCGAACGGGTACGACGGGAACGGCTACGACCCGAACGGGTACGACGGGAACGGCTACGACCCCAACGGCTACGGGCAGCAGACCTACGACCCGTACGGCTACGAGCAGCAGCGACCCGACGGGAGCAGCAACCAGTGAAGCGCACCACCCTCTCTCTGATCGCGGTCGCCACCACCCTCGCCGCCGTCACCGGCGTCGCCGCCCTGACCGCGCCCGACGGCACCACCCGGCCGGAGACCAAGGCCGCCGTGCCGCTCCCGGTAGAGCGCTCCAGCCTGCTCTGCCCGACGCCCAGCTCCTCGGAGCTCGCCGAGACCGCGTACACCTCGTACACCCCGAAGGGGACGCCCGCGCAGGGCACGGCGAAGGCCGGCGGCGAGTCCCGGGGCGACGCGAAGGCCGAGCTGACGCCCGCCGCGGCGGCCGTCGCCCCCGGCGAGGCCCCCGCCAAGAACGCCAAGCCGCCCAAGGCCCCCGCGACGGTCACCCAGCCCGGCACCCCGGTCATCGCAGAGGCGCACGGCCCGACCGCGCCCGCCCTGACCGGCTCGGCCAACGGTGCGCTCGCGCCCGGCTGGACGGTCCAGCAGACCACCGTCGTCCCCGCCGGCGGCGCGCGCGGCCTGCTCGGCCTCAGCTGCTCCGCCCCGGACACCGACTTCTGGTTCCCGGCCGCGTCCACCGCCAAGCAGCGGCAGGACTACGTCCACCTCACCAACCCGGACGACACGGCCGCCGTCGCCGACATCGAGCTCTACGGCCCCGAGGGCGCGCTCAAGACCCAGATCACCGAGGGCATTCCCGTCCCCGCCCACTCCAGCGCCCGGGTCCTGCTCTCCACCCTCACCACGGACCCCGCCCAGCAGGACGTCACCGTCCACGTCACCACCCGCAGCGGCCGCGTCGGCGCCGTCGTCGGCTCGGCCGACGAGAAGCTGGGCAGCGACTGGCTGCCGGCCTCCGCCGACCCGGCCGGCACGGCCGTCCTGCCCGGCATCCCGGCCGACGCCACCTCCGTGCGGCTCGTGGCCTTCGCGCCCGGCGACGACGACGCCGACCTGAAGATCCAGCTGGTCACCCCGACCGGCACGATCGTCCCGGCCAGCGCCGGCGCCCTCCACGTGAAGTCCGGCATGTCCGCCGCCGTCGACCTGCCGGAGCTCACCCGCGGCGAGCCCGGCTCACTGCTCCTGACCCCGGCCGACCCGAAGAAGGCCACACCGGTCGTCGCCGCGCTGCGCGTGGTCCGGGGCAAGGGCGAGCAGCAGGAGGTGGCGTTCGTCCCCGCCACCGCCGCCGTCCAGGGCCGCGGCACCGTCGCCGACAACCGCGCCAAGGGCTCCACCCTCACCCTGACCGCCCCCGGCGCCACCGCCGAGGTGCGGATCACGGCCTCGGCGGGCTCGCAGGGCGGCACCCAGGTCACCAAGACCGTCACCGTGAAGGCGGGCACGACGGTCTCCCTCCCGGCACCGGTCCCCGGCGGCCTGAAGGGCTCCTACGCGCTCACCGTCGAGCACCTGTCGGGCGGCCCCGTGCACGCCGCGCGGATGCTGGAGCTGCCGCAGGACGGGATCCCCATGTTCACCGTCCAGACCGTGGCCGACGACCGGGGGACGGTCGAGGTGCCGAAGGCGCGGCAGGACCTGTCCGTGCTGGACGACTGACGCGGTGCCGGCCGACTGACGCGGTCGAACGGTCGAGCAGTCGAACGGTCGACGGCCGAGGCCGGACGACGACCCGGCGCGCGCCGGTGAGGGCGGGGCCGACTGGAAGTATCGACGAGCCGACGGCTGACGACCCCAACGGCCGGGCGGCCCGTGGCCGCCCGACGGCCCGTGGCGGCCGGCGCGCGGCTTCGGTACGCGGTGGTGCGGGCGCGGGGCTGCCCGGGCGGATGCGGTCGCGCGGCCGGGGCGGCCCGGCGCCCTCAGAGGCGGCTGCCGCCGCGCGGCCGGGGGAAGGGCAGGGCCTCCCCGTACGGACGGCGCATCCGCCCGTTCGGGTGGTGTGGCCGCCCGTACGGGTGGTGCGGCGGTGGGGCGTCCCGGAGGGGGGCGTCCCTGAGGTGGTCAGTCCTGCCCGTACCGCGGGTCGACGGACTCGGGGGAGAGGCCGAGGAGGTCCGCGACCTGCTCGACCACGACCTCGTGGACCAGGAGCGCCCGCTCGTCACGGCTCTTCGAGCGGATCTCGACCGGCCGGCGGTAGACGACCACGCGGGCCGGCTCGTTCTTCTCCGCCGGGGTCGAACCGCCCAGCGGCACGACCGGCTCGCCCGCCACGCTCGGCGGGACCTCCATCACCAGGAACTCCACGTCCGCCAGCTGCGGCCAGCGCCGCTCGAGCCGTTCCACCGAGTCCAGGACCAGATCGCGGAAGGTGTCCGCCCGGCTCGTGGACAGCGGGACCTGCGGCGGGGCGACCGGCCCCCGCATGCCCCGGCCGTGCCGGTCGCGCCGCCGTACCCGCGGCGCGGGACTGTCCATGCTGTCGGTGGTGTCGGTCACTGACGCAGCGTAACTCTCTCCGGTGGTCCACGACCGGTCGCGGAGTCGTCCCGGACCTGTCCCGGAGAGGTTCCGGGCCGCTTCCGGCCCGCTTCCGGACCGGTCCCGGACCGTTCCCGGCCCGGCTCCGGAAACGCCCGTGCCGGTGCGCGGCACCCCCAGCTGTCGGAAGTTGAGCATTACGGCCAGGCAAGAGCTCGATTTCCGAGACTCCCGGGATCGGCCATCTGGCGGTCGTTGACCGGATTTCTCCCTCCCGCTGTCCGGATCGCACACCGCCCCGGCCCCCGTGTCGCACCGCTCCCGCAGGTCAGAACGGGCGACCGGATCCGGTCCGTGGCGGACGTCACAACGCGACACGGTGGAGTGACCTGGGGGAGAGTCGTCGCGGCCCGCTCAAGAGTGCGGTACCGTCCAACGTCGTGAGCCCTGTACGTCGCTGTTCGCGCACCGCGTGCGGCCGCCCTGCCGTCGCGACACTGACGTACGTCTATGCCGACTCGACTGCGGTCCTCGGCCCGCTCGCCACCTACGCCGAGCCCCACTGCTACGACCTGTGCGCCGAGCACAGCGAGCGCCTGACCGCCCCGCGCGGCTGGGAGGTCGTGCGGCTCTCCGACGG
Organism: Streptomyces sp. NPDC051921; assembly: GCF_040680975.1. NCBI lineage: Bacteria > Bacillati > Actinomycetota > Actinomycetes > Kitasatosporales > Streptomycetaceae > Streptomyces > Streptomyces sp. NPDC051921. The sequence goes on along the minus strand of NZ_JBFAXU010000044.1, from coordinate 8,591 downwards.
CAGCGCCCCCGCCCGGCCCAGCGGCGACGACCTCGAAGCCCTCGCCAACGCGGTACGGGAGGCGGCCCGCCCCCAGGAGCGCGCGGCCGAGGCCGGCGGCAAGGGCGGAGGCCGCGGCGGCGACCCGATGGAGGTCGGGCGCCGGGGACACCTCCGGGTGCTCCGCTCCCCCGAAAACTGATCAAGCCCCCATCCCGGGTAGTTTGGGCGTTCCGTACGCGCGCCGCAGCCGTGCGTACCCGCAGCCGAGACTTCAGGGACCTCAGGAGGATTGATCCGTGACTGCTGATCTGTCGCAGATCGTGAAGGCGTACGACGTCCGCGGGGTGGTGCCGGATCAGTGGGACGAGGCGCTCGCCGAGCTGTTCGGCGCCGCCTTCGTGCGGGTCGTGGACGCCGACGCGATCGTCATCGGCCACGACATGCGCCCCTCTTCGCCCGGCCTCGCCGCCGCGTTCGCCCGTGGTGCGGCCCGGCTCGGCGCCGACGTGACGCTGATCGGTCTCTGCTCGACCGACCAGCTGTACTACGCCTCCGGCGCGCTCGGCCTGCCCGGCGCGATGTTCACCGCCTCGCACAACCCGGCCCAGTACAACGGCATCAAGATGTGCCGCGCCGGCGCCGCCCCGGTCGGCCAGGACACCGGCCTGTCGCAGATCCGCGAGCTCGTCGAGCGCTGGCAGGAGGAGGGCGCCCCGGAGGCGGCGACGACGCCGGGCCGACTGGTGGAGCGCGAGACGCTGAAGGACTACGCGGCCCACCTGCTGTCCCTGGTCGACCTCACCGCCGTCCGCCCCCTGAAGGTCGTCGTCGACGCGGGCAACGGCATGGGCGGCCACACCGTCCCGACGGTCTTCGACGGGCTGCCGCTGGACGTCGTCCCGATGTACTTCGAGCTGGACGGCACCTTCCCGAACCACGAGGCCAACCCGCTCGACCCGAAGAACATCGTCGACCTCCAGGCGCGCGTCCGCGCCGAGGGCGCCGACCTGGGCCTCGCCTTCGACGGTGACGCCGACCGCTGCTTCGTCGTCGACGAGAACGGAGAGCCGGTCTCCCCGTCCGCCGTCACGGCGCTCGTCGCGGCCCGCGAACTGGCCAGGAACGGGGGCAGCGGCACGATCATCCACAACCTGATCACCTCCTGGTCCGTCCCGGAGGTCGTCCGCGAGAACGGCGGCACGCCCGTCCGCACCCGCGTGGGCCACTCCTTCATCAAGGAGGAGATGGCGAAGACCGGCGCGATCTTCGGCGGCGAGCACTCCGCGCACTACTACTTCAAGGACTTCTGGAACGCGGACACCGGCATGCTCGCCGCGCTCCACGTCCTCGCGGCCCTGGGCGGCCAGGAGGGCCCGCTCTCGGCCCTGGTCGCCTCGTACGACCGCTACGCCTCCTCCGGCGAGATCAACTCCACCGTGGCCGACCAGAACGCGCGCCTGGCGGCGGTGCGGGCCGCCTACGAGTCCCGCGAGGGCGTCACCCTCGACACCCTCGACGGCCTGACGGTCACGTCCGCCGACTGGTGGTTCAACCTCCGCGCCTCCAACACGGAACCCCTCCTCCGCCTGAACGTGGAAGCCCGTGACGCCCGGACCATGCAGACCCTCCGCGACGAGGTCCTGACCCTGATCCGCGCCTGACCGCCACCCGCCGGCCCCGGGTCCGCGTCTGCCCTATGGCTCGCGCCTGACCCGGGCGCCGAGCCTGCCGGCCCGGGGCGCCGTGCTGCCGTCGGCCTACGGCCCGCGCCGGCCCGGGGCGCCGTGCCGGCCTTCGGCTCGCGCCTGACCCGGGGCGCCGTGCCGGCCTTCGGCTCGCGCCTGCCCCGGGGCGCCGGGCTCCCGTCGGCCTTCGGCCCGCGCCTGACCGGGGCCGCCGCCCGCCCCGCTCGGCGTGGGCAATCGTCCCTCCTCGGGACTTCGTCCGGGGGAGACCACGGGCGGGACGGACGGGCAGACGGGACGGAGCTCCTGGCGAGCGCGGGCTCCCCGCCCGTACGCCACGGACCACGGATCACGGACGCCGCGGGCCCGGGGGCGCGGACCCGGCGGACCCTCCCGGGGCCGAAGGCCGTACAGCAGGTGTGGGCTCGCCGGAGGCCGGGGGCCGGGGCCGTCGACCCGGCAGGCCCGCCCGTGGCCGGGCCGGCGCCCGGCCACGACGCCGTCGCCCCCCGTTCCCCCGCGCGCCCACCCCCCGCCCCCTCCCCGCCACGGGAGCCCCGCAACGTAACCCCCGGCGCCCCGCCCCATGTCGGGCGCGCCGTCCGCGGCCCGGCGGTAGGCTGACCTGGCCCGAGACCGTCCGTACGAGACGCCCGATCGACCGACAGGCGGACCGTACGCACGCCGCCGCCCGTACCGTCCGAAGGGACCGCCCATGCCGCTCGAAGCCGGCCTCCTGGAGATCCTGGCCTGCCCGGCCTGTCACGCCCCGCTGAACGACCGTACGGCGGACGACACCCCGGAGCTCGTCTGCACCTCCGCCGACTGCGGGCTCGCCTACCCGGTCCGCGACGGCATCCCGGTCCTGCTGGTCGACGAGGCGCGCCGCCCCGAGTAGCCCGACCCAGGGGGGAGGCCCTCCGGGGCGCTCCCCCCGGAGGATGACCCCGCCGGCCCGCGACGGCCGGCCCCGCTCCGACGACCGGAGGCCCGCCCCATGCTCGACGAGACGCTCCTCGACGCACCGGAAGCCCTCGCCCTCGCCGACCACCGCGGTCTGCTCCGCGGCGCCGCCGAAGCCGGGGCCCGGGTACGGACCGCCGCCCGGCACGCCGCCGAGGCCGGCATCGCGGAGCTCCGCCCCGACGGCCGCCCCCGCGCCGTCCTCGTCGCCGGTCCCGGCACCGCCGCCGTCGGCGTCGCCGACCTGGTCGGCGCCCTCGCGGGCGCGGCGTCCCCGGTGATCCGCCTCCAGCCCACCGGCGTGGCACCCGCCGCCGGCGCGCTCCGCTGGGAGCTGCCCGGCTGGGCCGGTTCGCTGGACCTGCTGCTCATCCCGACGACCGACGGCTCCGAGCCGGGCCTCGCGCTCCTCGCCCAGCAGGCGTACCGCCGGGGCGTCACCGTCGTCGCCGTCGCCCCGAAGGACTCCCCGCTCGCCGAATCGGTGCGCAGCGGCCACGGCCTCGTCGTACCGAAGGCGATGGCCCCGCACGAGACCGCCGAGGAGCACGAGGAGACCCTCGCCGCGAGCCCCGGCGCCCTGTGGGCGCTGTTCACGCCGCTGCTCGCCCTGCTGGACCGCGTCGGCCTGGTCGAGGCCCCGCCGGACGCGCTGGAGCAGGTCGCCGACCGCCTGGACCGTACGGCGGAACGCTGCGGCCCGGCCATCGCCACGTACGACAACCCGGCCAAGACCCTCGCCGCCGAGCTGGCCGACTCCCTGCCGCTCGTCTGGACCGAGGGCGAGGCGGCCGGCCCGGCCGGACGTCGCTTCGCCGCGGTCCTCGCCGAGCTGGCCGGCCTGCCGGCGCTCGCCGCGGACCTCCCGGAGGCGCTGCCCGCCCACGGCATGCTGCTCGCCGGGGACTACGCGGCCGGAGCCGACCCCGATGACTTCTTCCGCGACCGCGTCGACGAGCAGCAGGCACTGCGCGCCCGTGTCGTCCTCCTGCGCGACCGCCCCGCCGAGGGCAACGTCCTCAGCGCCGCCCCGTCCGCCCGTGAACTCGCCCTGAGCCACGGCACCGCCATCAGCGAGCTGGAGCCGGAGGAGGGCACCGCGCTGGAGAACCTGGCCGAGCTCATCGCCGTGACCGACTTCGCCGCCGTGTACCTCGCCCTGGCCTCCGCGGGCCACGTGACGGAGTAGCCCACGGGCAGCCGCCGGGCCTCCCGCGCCCCGGGGCGCCGCCGCCGCGGCCCGGGCGGCTCGGCGGCGACAGCGCATGCTGCGACCGGCGGCCCGCGCCTCGCGCGGACGGCGAGCACCGACACGGGCCCCCGAAGGTCCCGCCGCGGAACGCGACACCGGACGCCCCCGGAACCTGTGACGCTCCCGGGCCCGAACCCACGGGGGCCGCCCCGCCGGCCCCGGCCCCAGCCCCCCGCCTCCCGCCAGCCCCCGCCCCGCCGGCCCCAGCCCCCCCGCCCCGCCTCCCGCCTCGCCTCCCCCGGGGGCCCCGCCCCCGACGCCCCCTGACGCCCCCACCTCCATCACCGCACCCACCGCACTGAGAAGAGCTGGAAGCCCCATGGACCGCCTCGTCAACACCGTCCGCCCCTACGCCTGGGGATCCACGACGGCCATCCCGGAGCTGCTCGGCGTCGCCCCCACCGGCGAGCCCCAGGCCGAGATGTGGATGGGCGCCCACCCCGGCGCCCCGTCCCGCACCGCCCGCGGTCCCCTCACCGAGGTCATCGCCGCCGACCCCGTACGCGAACTCGGCCCGGCCGCCGTCGACAAGTTCGGCCCCCGGCTGCCCTTCCTGTTCAAGCTGCTCGCCGCCGGTGCCCCGCTCTCCCTCCAGGTCCACCCCGATCTCGCCCAGGCGCGCGCCGGGTTCGCCGCCGAGGAGGCCGCGGGCATCCCCCTCGACGACCCGCGGCGCAACTACAAGGACGCCAACCACAAGCCCGAACTGATCTGCGCCCTCACCCCGTTCCACGGCCTGTGCGGCTTCCGCGACCCCGCCGAGGCCGCCGACACGATGGCGGCGCTCGGCGTGGACTCCCTCAAGCCGTACGTCGACCTCCTCCACGCCCACCCCGAAGAGGCCGCCCTGCGCGAGGTCCTGACCGCGCTGCTCACCGCCGACCGCACGGAGATGGCGCACACCGTCGCCGAGGCGGCGCACGCCGCGGCCCGCCTCGGCGGCGCGCACGCCCCGTACGCCCAGATCGCCCACCACTACCCGAGCGACCCCGGCGTGCTCGCCGCCATGCTGCTCAACCCGGTCACGCTGCAGCCCGGTGAGGCCCTCTACCTGGGCGCCGGCGTCCCGCACGCCTACCTCGACGGCCTCGGCGTCGAGATCATGGCCAACTCCGACAACGTGCTGCGCTGCGGCCTCACCCCCAAGCACGTCGACGTCCCCGAACTCCTGCGCGTCGTCCGCTTCGAGCCCATGGACGCGGGCGTGCTGCGCCCCGAGGCGTCCCCGACGGGCGAGGAGGTCTACGACACCCCCATCGACGAGTTCCGGCTCTCCCGTTTCGTCCGCGCCGAGGGCGCCGCCCCGACCGATGTCACCGCCCCCACCCCGCAGATCCTGCTCGCCGCCGCCGGCCGCCCCGGAGTGGGCGGCGAGACCCTGGCGCCGGGCGAGTCCGTCTTCGTGCCGGCGGGCGAAAAGACCGAACTGTCCGGTACGGGAACGCTCTTCCGCGCCACGGTCGTCGCCTGATGCGACAATGACCGGCCGAACGACGGCAAAGGAACGGCAATATGCTGCCGTCGACAGGGCCGGAGCACCGACGAAGGGAACAGACAGACCCATGAGCGCGTCAGGCGGAACCAAGGCGATCGTGGCGGCGCTGGCCGCCAATCTCGCGATCGCCGTAGCCAAGTTCGTGGCGTTCCTCTTCAGCGGTTCGTCCTCGATGCTCGCGGAGTCCGTGCACTCCGTCGCCGACTCCGGCAACCAGGGCCTGCTCCTCCTCGGCGGCAAGCGGGCCCAGCGCGAGGCGACCCCGCAGCACCCCTTCGGCTACGGCCGCGAGCGGTACATCTACGCCTTCCTCGTCTCGATCGTGCTCTTCTCGGTCGGTGGCATGTTCGCCGTCTACGAGGGTTACGAGAAGATCAAGCACCCGCACCCGATCGAGGACTGGTACTGGCCGATCGGCGTGCTCGTCTTCGCGATCATCGCGGAGAGCTTCTCCTTCCGCACCGCGATCAAGGAGTCGAACCAGCTGCGCGGCGGCCTGTCCTGGACGGACTTCGTCCGCCGCGCCAAGGCCCCCGAGCTCCCCGTCGTCCTGCTGGAGGACTTCGGCGCCCTCGTCGGTCTCGTCCTCGCCCTCGGCGGCGTCGGCCTGGCCCTGCTGACCGGCAACGGCGTCTGGGACGGCATCGGCACCCTGTGCATCGGCCTCCTGCTGATCCTCATCGCGATCGTGCTCGCCGCCGAGACCAAGTCGCTGCTGCTCGGCGAGGCCGCCGGCACCGACGAGGTGAAGAAGATCGAGGAGGCGATCGTCGACGGCGAGACCGTCACCCGCCTCATCCACATGCGCACGCTCCACCTCGGCCCGGAGGAGCTCCTCGTCGCGGCCAAGGTCGCCGTCCAGCACGACGACACCGCCGCCCAGGTCGCCGCCGCCATCGACTCGGCCGAGGCCCGCATCCGCGAGGCGGTCCCGATCGCCCGGGTCATCTACCTGGAGCCGGACATCTACAGCGAGCAGGCGGCCCGGGCGAACGACGCCTGACACACCTGACACCTGCCGGTGCTGTAAGGGCACGAGGGCAGGAAGGCACGAAGCACAATGGGAAGGCCCCGGACCTGATCACCAGGTCCGGGGCCTTCGCCGCACGCCCTTGGCCGTACGGGTCAGCCGACGACGTACGGAGCGGGCGGCCGCCCCGCGCGCCGCGCCGACCTCCCGGTCAGCCATTCGGCCAGAGCCAGGCCGAACCCGACGAGCAGCGTGACGACGCCGGTCCCCGCGCCGGCGAGCGCGGCGTACGAGCCCCCGGGACTGTCCGTGGCCCGCTCCCGCACGGCGCCCACCGGCACCGTCCCGCCGGGGGACTCGTTCTGATGGAATCGGGAGTCGAGGGAATTGCCCCGGTTGTCGCCGAGCAGGAACAGCCGGCCCTCCGGGACCCTCACGTCGAAGACCACGCCGCCGACCGGGTCGCCCCCGGCGAGGTACGGCTCCGCGAGCGGCCTGCCGTTCACGTACACCTGCCGGTCGTCGGCCCTGACCCGGTCGCCGCCGACGCCGATCACCCGCTTGACGGCCAGGCCCTCGCCGAGGCCCCACTCCGGCACGGAGACGAGGACGACGTCCCCGCGCCGCACCTCGCCCGGCTCGACCGGCTCCGCGTAGAGCATGTCGCCGGGCTCGTAGGTGGGCCGCATCGACTCGGTGGGGACCCGGTGGGCGGGGTACCCGGCGCGCAGGACCAGGCCCCCTCCGAGCAGCAGCACCCCCGAGGCCAGCAGCACCCCGCCAGCGATCCGCAGTCCTCGCCCAGGTCTCATCTCTCAGCCCTCCCCGGCAGTCCGGCCCGCACCCTATCGGCGCGGTTCACCGCACCGCCGCACCGCCTCCTGCCAGGAGATCCCGGTCCGCGTCCACCAGGGTCCGGGAGCGCAGTGCGTCCGTCTCGCCCCGGATCGGCAGGACTCAGGACCCCGCCCCACCCCCCGAGCCGGTCGATCTTCACGCCGGGGCGGACTGTGGGCCGCTGCGCCGATCGGTGTAGATTCGTGACCAGCCAGACGTCGCTGCTGATGGCGGTCGGGCGGTCCGTACATGGACCGACCGAGGGAGAGAGGGCCTCCGACGACTGCACCGCGCCACCACGCGGGAGCACCCGGGCATTCGTATGCCCGCGTCGCCCACAGCCGCGGTGCCAGGTGCCCACTCGACCCTCGAAACCGATCCACGAGGAGCAGCTCCAGTCATGACGACTGTCGCCAAGCAGGACTTCAAGGTCGCCGACCTGTCCCTGGCCGTGTTCGGCCGCAAGGAGATCACCCTCGCCGAGCACGAGATGCCCGGCCTCATGTCGATCCGCCGCGAGTACGCCGAGACCCAGCCCCTGGCCGGCGCCCGGATCACCGGCTCGCTGCACATGACCGTGCAGACCGCCGTCCTCATCGAGACCCTGGTCGCCCTCGGCGCCGAGGTCCGCTGGGCCTCCTGCAACATCTTCTCCACCCAGGACCACGCCGCCGCGGCCATCGCCGTCGGCCCGAACGGCACCCCGGAGAACCCGCAGGGCGTCCCGGTCTTCGCCTGGAAGGGCGAGACCCTGGAGGAGTACTGGTGGTGCACCGAGCAGGCGCTGACCTGGCCGAACACGCCCACCGGCGGCCCCAACATGATTCTCGACGACGGTGGTGACGCCACCCTCCTCGTCCACAAGGGCGTCGAGTTCGAGAAGGCCGGCTCCGCCCCGGACCCGTCCACCGCGGACAGCGAGGAGTACGGCTACATCCTCCAGCTCCTCAACCGGACCCTCGCCGAGAGCCCGCAGAAGTGGACCCAGCTGGCGTCCGAGATCCGCGGCGTCACGGAGGAGACCACCACCGGTGTCCACCGTCTCTACGAGATGATGCAGGCCGGCACCCTTCTCTTCCCGGCGATCAACGTGAACGACGCCGTGACGAAGTCGAAGTTCGACAACAAGTACGGCTGCCGCCACTCCCTCATCGACGGCATCAACCGCGCCACCGACGTCCTCATCGGCGGCAAGACGGCCGTGGTCTTCGGCTACGGCGACGTCGGCAAGGGCTGCGCGGAGTCGCTCCGCGGCCAGGGCGCCCGCGTCATCGTCACGGAGATCGACCCGATCTGCGCGCTGCAGGCGGCGATGGACGGCTACCAGGTCGCGACGCTGGACGACGTGGTGGAGACGGCGGACATCTTCATCACCACGACCGGCAACAAGGACATCATCATGGCCAC
>NZ_JBFAXU010000043.1:0-31381 GCF_040680975.1 Streptomyces sp. NPDC051921 | reverse complement strand
ACGCCCACAAGTCGGGCACCATCAAGGGCCTCACCGCAGAGGTCGGCGCCTCCCTCACCTCCGGCGCCGCGATCTGCGAGATCAAGGACTGAACCGACCGACCGCTCCACGCCCGAGGGCTCCTGGCGATCCGCCAGGAGCCCTCGAGCGTAGTGGGACGGCCGCCTTCGCTACGCCGCCGCGTCCCGTCCGTGGAGCGTCTCGTAGACGTCCCCGGCGTGGTAGTAGGTCCGCCCGGATCGGCTGCGGCGACGCCACTTCCGCAGACTGGCGTGGCGGTAGACGCTGCCCGGCGGCATGTCCCACAGTCGGGCGATGTCGCCCGCGGTCATCCAGCGCGTCTCCGCCTCCAGGTCCGTCGTCGCGGCGGCCTGCGCGGGCGCGGCCGCCATGGCGGTCACCGCGGTCACGGCGCGCCCCGCGGTGGCCGCGGGCTCCGTGGCCGCGGCGGTCGCGCCGAGGCGGCGGCTGAGCTGCAGCAGCTCGTGACCGGCCCAGCGGTGGGCGGCGTCCGCGCCGCAGGTGACCGTGGCGGGCAGCTGCGGCCAGCGGGGCCGGACGACCGCGGTCAGCGCGCCCGAGCAGCCGGGCTCGACGCACTCGCCCACGGGTATGCGCCGGCTGGTCATCGGATCGATGACACCGAGCGCCCGGCGCACCAGCTGTGCGATCTCGGCGGAGGCCTCGCCGGCGGCGTCGTGCGAAGCGAGCCATGTTCCGTGTCGGGTCAGGAAGTTGACCAGCGGGACGACGGCCCGGCGGGGGCCGGCCAGGTCGCGCTCCTCCAGGACCAGGCTCGCCCAGGCGCTGAGCACCGCCAGGATCTGGGTCCGCACGTCCGCCGCGCGCAGGTTGAAGGGCATGCCGGGCAGCGGGCCGCCGGAGGTCCGCTCGACGGCACGGTCGCCGCCGCTGCCGTCGAGGTGGCGCGCGCACTCCTCGTACAGCTCGGGCAGCCGGTTCAGATCCCGTACCAGGCGCTCGTGGCAGTCCAGGCAGAGGCGGCTCGCGGGTGCGGCCGGGCGCCTGGCCCGGCCGGCGCCCTCGCGCCGTACGCAGCTCGTTCCGGCACAGACTGTCGTCACCACGGACATGCGGTCTACCCCCTGAGTCTCGGCGACCTCCGGTCGGAGTCGCCCACCGTCCCGGGAACGGTATTTCCGTGATTATCGGAGCCGCAAGGCCGATGGAATGAGCCCTGTAGTACGTGACGTAATTCGATGAATTCCAGGAGTGTGTTTTCCTTGCCCTGACACGAATTCACGTCCCGCTACGGAACCGGCCATTCCTGACACGCCTTGACCTGGATCTGACACGAGAATTCTTGACCGGCCGTCCGGGGGCGAAGAAGCTATAGGGCAGATTCCCCTGCCGTGCGCCCGTATTCTCCTCGCCCAAGGATGAGATGAGATCACCACTCGCCGGCACCTTCCAGTCCCTGACCGTGCGCAACTTCCGGCTGTTCGTGGCGGGACAACTCGTCTCGGTCGCCGGCACCTGGATGATGGTCGTCGCCCAGGACTGGCTCGTGCTCTCCCTCACGGGCGACTCCGGCACCGCGCTGGGCGTCGTCACCGCCCTGCAGTTCGCGCCCCTGCTGCTGCTCACCCTCTACGCGGGCGGTCTGGCCGACCGGTACGACAAGCGCCGACTGCTCATGGCCGCGAACCTCGTGTCGGGCGTCCTGGCACTGCTCCTCGGCGTCCTCGTGCTCACCGGCTCCGCCGGCCTGTGGCACGTCTGCCTCTTCGCCCTCGCACTCGGCGTCGTGAACGCGGTCGAGGTGCCCACCCGGATGTCCTTCGTCAGCGAGCTCGTCGGCGCCGACCTGCTGCCCAACGCCTCCGCGCTGAGCGCCGCGTACTTCAACGTGGCGCGCGTGGCCGGTCCGGCGCTCGCGGGCCTGCTGATCGACTGGCTCGGCACCGGGACCGTGATGCTGCTCAACGCGGTCAGCTACCTGGCGACCGTCCGGGCGCTGCACGCGATGCGTCCCGAGGAGCTGCACCGTGCCGAGCGGCGGCCCGCGCGGGCGCCCGTCATGGACGGCGTACGGCACATGGTGACCCGGCGCGACCTGCTGCTGCCGATGATCCTGGTGGCCGTGGTCGGGATGCTGGGCTTCAACTTCCAGCTCACCCTGCCGCTGCTCGCCAAGACGGAGTTCCACGCCGATGCCTCCGCGTTCGGCCTGCTCACCACGGCCTTCGCGGTGGGCTCGCTGCTCGCGGCGTTCGTCACCACCCGCCGCCGCGGGCGGCCCCGGGCACGGCTCGTCATCGGCTCGGCCCTCGCCTCCGGCGTCCTGGAGTGCGCGGCCGGTCTCGCCCCCACCTACACCTGGGCCGCGGTGCTGCTGATGTGCACCGGATTCGGCTCCCTGTACTTCGCCCAGGCCACCAACCACCGCATCCAACTGGGCACCGACCCCGCCTACCGGGGCCGGGTCATGGCTCTCTACACGCTCGTCTTCCAGGGGACCACTCCCCTGGGCGCCCTCCTGATCGGCGCCCTCAGCGAACGGTTCGGCGCGCGCTCCGGGCTCGTGGCGGGCGGCGCGGCCACGCTCCTCGCCGCCGTCGCGGTGCTCGTCGTCCAGCTGTGCACCGAGCGCCCGCGGTCCCGTACGCCCGACAAGATCCGCACCTCACACGGAGGAACACCCGATGACCATCCAGCAGGCAACGATCGCCCCCGTCCAGGCCGGCTCGGCGGAGGAGCGCAGGGACATCGTCCAGGCGGCCCGCGTCGTCTTCGCCCGTGAGGGCTGGACCCACACGCACGTCACGGACGTCGCCGTGGAGTGCGGCCTCGACGAGGCCTCGGTCACGCACTACTTCAAGGACAAGGAGCGCCTGCTGCTCGCCGTCCTGCTGGAGGGCGCGGCCTCGGTGGCCGCCTCGCTGACCGTCATCGCCGAGGAGCACCTCTCCGAGATCACCGACCTGGAGAAGGACCTGGTCGAGCTCGGCCGCGCCTGGCTGACGCCGCTCGCCGCCTTCCCGGAGCACTTCGCGATCGTCCGGCACCTCGGTGCCGAGATCGCCACCTGGCCGGCCGGGGTCGTCGAGATGTGGCGCACCGCCGGCCCCCGGCAGGCCAACCGCGAGCTGGCCCGTCGGCTCGCCCGCGTCGCCGACCAGGGGCTGCTGTCCTTCGAGGACCCCGAGCACGCCGCCGAGCGCTTCATCCAGCTGGTCGCGGGCGGCGTCGTCCAGCGCTCCTTCCACGGCGCCCTGCCGCTGTCCGACTTCGAGCGGGACGCGGTCATCCGTGCCGGCGTGACGGACTTCGTCCGCCTGTACCGGCCCGGGGCCGACCGCTGATCCGACGGCCGCGCGCCGCACCACCCACGCCGCACCACCCACGCTGCACCACCCACGACCCGCGACCCATGGAGGTGGGGAACACCATGGCCACACCAGCCACACCGCACGACTCGATCCAGGCCCGGATCGACGAGCTGGCCGAGATCAAGGAGTCGGCGCGGCAGGGCCCCGACCCGGCGGCCACCGAGCGCCAGCACGACAAGGGCAAGCTGACCGCCCAGGAGCGCATCGCGCTGCTCCTGGACAAGGGCTCCTTCAACGAGGTGGAGCCGCTGCGGCGGCACCGGGCCAGCGGCTTCGGACTGGAGAACAAGAAGCCGTACAGCGACGGCGTGGTGACCGGCTGGGGCACCGTCCACGGCCGCACCGTCTTCGTCTACGCACACGACTTCCGGATCTTCGGCGGCGCGCTGGGCGAGGCCCACGCCCAGAAGATCCACAAGATCATGGACCTCGCCGAGGCCGCGGGCGCCCCGCTGGTGTCGCTCAACGACGGCGCCGGGGCCCGTATCCAGGAGGGCGTCACCGCGCTCGCCGGCTACGGCGGCATCTTCCAGCGCAACACCCGCTCCTCGGGCGTGATCCCGCAGATCTCCGTGATGCTCGGCCCGTGCGCGGGCGGCGCGGCCTACTCGCCGGCGCTGACCGACTTCGTCTTCATGGTCCGCGACACCTCGCAGATGTTCATCACCGGCCCGGACGTCGTCAAGGCGGTCACCGGCGAGGAGATCTCGCAGAACGGTCTCGGCGGCGCCGACGTCCACTCGGCCACCTCGGGCGTCTCGCACTTCGCGTACGACACCGAGGAGGAGTGCATCGAGGACGTGCGCTACCTGCTGTCGCTGCTGCCGGCGAACAACCGCGAACTGTCCCCGGTGGAGCACTCCGGCGACCCCGTCGACCGGATCAACGACGCGCTGCTCGACCTGGTGCCGTCCGGCGCCGGGCAGGCGTACGACATCCGCAAGGTGATCGAGGAGGTCGTGGACGACGGCGACTACTTCGAGGTCCACCCGGCCTGGGCGACGAACATCGTCGTCGCCTTCGCCCGGCTCGACGGGCACGTCGTCGGCATCGTCGCCAACCAGCCGGCCTCCATGGCCGGTGTGCTGGACATCAACGCCTCCGAGAAGGGCGCGCGCTTCGTCCAGTTCTGCGACGCCTTCAACATCCCGCTGATCACCCTGGTCGACGTGCCCGGCTTCCTGCCCGGCGTGGACCAGGAGCACAACGGCATCATCCGGCGCGGCGCCAAGCTGCTCTACGCGTACTGCAACGCCACCGTGCCGCGCATCTCGCTGGTGCTGCGCAAGGCCTACGGCGGTGCGTACATCGTCATGGACTCGCGCTCGATCGGCGCCGACCTGGCGCTGGCCTGGCCGACCAACGAGATCGCGGTGATGGGCGCCGAGGGCGCGGCCAACGTCATCTTCCGGCGGGAGATCAACGCCGCGGAGGACCCGGAGGCGGTGCGGCAGCAGCGCATCGAGGAGTACAAGAACGAGCTCATGCACCCGTACTACGCGGCCGAGCGCGGACTGATCGACGACGTCATCGACCCGCGGGAGACCCGGTCGGTGCTGATCCGCTCCCTCGCGATGCTGCGGGCCAAGCACGCGGACCTGCCGTCGCGGAAGCACGGCAACGCCCCGCAGTAGATCCTGTACTTTCCCTACCGGGATCTGTAGTAACTCCCCTTGAAACAGGGGCAGTCAGCGAAGAACATAGATGTCAGAGTCCGGCGCTTTGTCAAAGCGCCCTCTTTTTTTGACTCCGTCCGGTTCCGGCCCCCTTGCTGTCGAACCGTCGACGTGACGTGAAACTCCAGTCCGCCGTACGGCTTTCCACTTGGAGACAAAACGCATGCACAGCAATCTGATCGTGGCCCGGATGGAGCCCGGGATGAGCGGCGACGTCGCCGACCTCTTCCGCGCGTTCGACGCCACCGAGATGCCGCACCGGATGGGCACGCGTCGGCGCGAGCTCTTCCACTACCGCGGCCTCTACTTCCACCTCCAGGACTTCGACACCGACAACGGTGGCCGGCAGATCGAGGAGGCGAAGACCGACCCGCGCTTCGTGCGGATCAGCGAAGACCTCAAGCCGTTCATCGAGGCGTACGACCCGGCGACCTGGCGCTCCCCGGCGGACGCCATGGCGACCCGCTTCTACCACTGGGAGGCCTCGCAGTGAGCCCCCGACGCGTAGTCATCACGGGCCTGGAGGTCCTCGCCCCCGGTGGTGTGGGCCGCGACGCCTTCTGGTCGCTGCTGAGCGAGGGCCGTACGGCCACCCGCGGCATCACCTTCTTCGACCCCTCGCCGTTCCGCTCCCGGGTCGCCGCCGAGATCGACTTCGACGCCGAGGCCCACGGCCTCAGCCCGCAGGAGATCCGGCGCATGGACCGGGCCGGCCAGTTCGCCGTGGTCGCCGCCCGCGGCGCCGTCGCGGACAGCGGCATCGACCTCGCCGAGCACGCCCCGCACCGCGTCGGCGTGACCGTCGGCACGGCCGTCGGCGCGACGATGGGCCTCGACCAGGAGTACCGGGTCGTCAGCGACGGCGGCCGGCTGAACCTGGTCGACCACAAGTACGCGGTCCCGCACCTCTACAACCACCTGGTGCCCAGCTCCTTCGCCGCCGAGGTGGCCTGGGCGGTCGGCGCCGAGGGCGCCAACGCCGTGGTCTCCACCGGCTGCACGTCCGGCATCGACTCCATCGGCTACGCCGTCGAGCTGATCCGCGAGGGCTCCCTCGACGTCCTGGTCGCCGGCGCCACCGACGCCCCGATCTCGCCGATCACGATGGCGTGCTTCGACGCGATCCGCGCCACCACCCCGCGGCACGACGAGCCCGAGCGCGCCTCCCGTCCGTTCGACGGCACCCGCAACGGCTTCGTCCTCGGCGAGGGCACCGCCTTCTTCGTCCTGGAGGAGCTGGAGAGCGCCCGCCGCCGCGGCGCCCGCATCTACGCCGAGATCGCCGGCTACGCGACCCGCTCCAACGCGTACCACATGACCGGTCTGCGCCCCGACGGCGCCGAGATGGCCGAGGCCATCCGCGTCGCCCTCGACGAGGCGCGGATGAACGGCGACCAGATCGACTACATCAACGCGCACGGCTCCGGCACCAAGCAGAACGACCGCCACGAGACCGCCGCGTTCAAGAAGAGCCTCGGCGACCACGCGTACGCGACGCCGGTCAGCTCCATCAAGTCCATGGTCGGGCACTCGCTCGGTGCCATCGGCGCCATCGAGATCGCCGCGTCGACCCTGGCGATGACGCACAACGTGGTGCCGCCCACGGCGAACCTGACCACCCCCGACCCCGAATGCGATCTCGACTATGTGCCCGTCACCGCGCGGGAGCACCAGACGGACGCCGTGCTGACCGTCGGCAGTGGCTTTGGAGGCTTCCAGAGCGCCATGGTCCTCGCCCGGCCGGAAAGGACCGCCGCATGAGCGCCTCTGTAGTGGTGACGGGACTCGGCGTCGTCGCGCCCAACGGGCTCGGCGCCCAGGAGTACTGGCAGGCCGCCCGGGTCGGCAAGAGCGGCATCGGCCGCATCACCCGCTTCGACCCCACCCAGTACCCGGCCCAGCTCGCCGGCGAGATCCACGGCTTCGAGGCCTCGGACCACCTGCCGAGCAAGCTCCTGCCGCAGACCGACCGCATGACGCGCCTCGCGCTCGTCGCCGCGGACTGGGCGCTGGAGGACGCCGGGGTCGACCCCAAGGAGCTGCCCGCCTTCGACATGGGCGTGGTCACCTCCAGCGCCTCCGGCGGCTTCGAGTTCGGCCAGCGCGAGCTGGAGCGGCTGTGGAGCCAGGGCAGCGAGTACGTCAGCGCCTACCAGTCCTTCGCCTGGTTCTACGCCGTCAACAGCGGCCAGATCTCCATCCGGCACGGCATGAAGGGCCCCAGCGGCGTCGTCGTCAGCGAGCAGGCCGGCGGTCTCGACTCCGTAGCACAGGCCCGCCGCCAGGTGCGCAAGGGCACCCCGCTGGTCGTCTCCGGCTCGGTAGACGCCTCCCTGTGCCCCTGGGGCTGGGTGGCACAGCTGACCTCCGGCCGGGTCACCACCCAGGCCGACCCGGCCACCGCCTTCCTGCCCTTCGACCGGCGGGCCTCGGGCCACGTCCCGGGCGAGGGCGGCGCCATCCTCATCATGGAGCGCGAGGACGTCGCCCGGGCCCGCGGCGCCAAGGTGTACGGGGAGATCGCCGGCTACGGCGCGACCTTCGACCCCAAGCCGGGCAGCGGCCGGCCGCCGGCCCTGCGCCAGGCCATCGAGACCGCGCTGGCCGACGCCGGGGTGAGCGCCCGTGACGTGGACGTGGTCTTCGCCGACGGCGCGGCCGTCCCCGAGCTCGACCGCATCGAGGCCGAGGCGCTGAACGCGGTCTTCGGCCGCGAGCAGGTGCCCGTCACCGTCCCCAAGACGACGACCGGCGCCCTGTACTCGGCCGCGGGCGCACTGGACCTGGCGACGGTCTTCCTCGCGATGGAGGAGGGCCTGATCCCGCCGACCATGAACACCGACCCGGCCGACACGTACGGCCTGGACCTGGTCGTCGGCCACCCGCGGACGCACGAGGTGCGCACCGCGCTGGTGCTCGCCCGCGGCCTGGGCGGCTTCAACTCCGCGCTCGTCGTCCGCTCCGCCGACTGACCCCCGCACCGCCATCCCACCGACCGGGCACAACCGGAAAGGAACCACCCATGGCCGAGCAGGCTTTCACCTTCGACGACCTCCGCCGCATCCTGATCGAGGCGGCGGGCGCCGACGACTCCTACAACCTCGACGGTGACATCCTCGACACCGACTTCGAGGAGCTGGGTTACGAGTCGCTGGCCCTCCTGGAGACCGGTGGCCGCATCGAGCGCGAGTACGGCATATCCCTCGACGAGGACATCCTCAGCATCGCCAACACCCCGCGCATGCTGATCGACGCCGTCAACAACGGCCTCGCCGCGCTGGTCTGACCCGCCGCCCCCCTCCGCACCCTCGCCCCCCACATCCCCCACACCCCACACCCCGCCGGGTGGTGCCCCGAGCACCGCCCGGCGGGCCCCTTTTCCCTCCCCTATGGAGACGTCACTCATGTCAGATCAGCAGAAGCGGGTCGCCCTGGTCACCGGAGCGACCAGCGGCATCGGCCTGGCGGCCGCCCGGCTCCTGGCCGAGCAGGGCCACCGGGTGTTCATCGGCGCGCGCAGCGCCGACAACGTGGCCGCGACCGTCAAGGAGCTCCAGGCCGAGGGCCTGGAGGTGGAAGGCACCACCCTCGACGTGCGCTCCTCGGAGAACGTGCGGGACTTCGTGCAGGCCGCCGTCGACGCCTTCGGCGCCGGCGTCGACGTCCTGGTCA
The DNA here is from genome assembly GCF_040680975.1 of Streptomyces sp. NPDC051921. Lineage (NCBI taxonomy): Bacteria > Bacillati > Actinomycetota > Actinomycetes > Kitasatosporales > Streptomycetaceae > Streptomyces > Streptomyces sp. NPDC051921. The sequence continues at coordinate 22,680 of NZ_JBFAXU010000043.1, read as the reverse complement.
ACAACGCCGGCCGCAGCGGTGGCGGCGTCACCGCCGACATCGCCGACGAGCTGTGGGACGACGTCATCGACACCAACCTCAACAGCGTCTTCCGGCTGACCCGCGAGGTGCTCAACACGGGCGGCATGCGCCACAAGAACCGCGGCCGGATCATCAACATCGCCTCCACCGCGGGCAAGCAGGGCGTCGTGCTCGGCGCCCCGTACTCGGCTTCCAAGCACGGCGTCGTCGGCTTCACCAAGGCCCTCGGCAACGAGCTCGCCCCCACCGGCATCACCGTCAACGCGGTCTGCCCCGGCTACGTCGAGACCCCTATGGCCCAGCGCGTGCGCCAGGGCTACGCGGCCGCGTACGACACCACCGAGGACGCCATCCTCGAGAAGTTCCAGGCCAAGATCCCGCTCGGCCGCTACTCGACGCCGGAGGAGGTCGCGGGTCTGGTCGGCTACCTCGCCTCCGACACGGCGGCGTCCATCACCGCGCAGGCGCTCAACGTCTGCGGCGGACTCGGCAACTTCTAAGGACCCAAGGAGAGCTGACCATGACTATCCGTGAGGTCGAGCACGAGATCACCGCGGCCGCGCCGGCCGAGACGGTGTTCCGGCTGATCGCCGAAGTGGAGAACTGGCCGCGGATCTTCCCGCCCACGATCCACGTCGAGCACGTGGAGCGCGGCGAGCGCGAGGAACGCATCCAGATCTGGGCCACCGCCAACGGCGAGCCCAAGAACTGGACGTCGCACCGCACCCTGGACCCGGAGAACCTGCGCATCACCTTCCGCCAGGAGGTGTCCACGCCGCCGGTCGCGTCCATGGGCGGCACCTGGATCATCGAGCCGGTCTCCGCGACCGAGTCGCGGATCCGCCTGCTGCACGACTACCGGGCGATCGACGACGACCCGGAGAGCCTGAAGTGGATCGACGAGGCCGTCGACCGCAACTCGCGCTCCGAGCTGGCGGCGCTCCGCACCAACGTCGAGCGCGTCCACGCCGAGACCGAGGCCGACCTGACCTTCTCCTTCGAGGACTCGGTCGAGATCGCCGGCTCCGCCAAGGACGTCTACGACTTCATCAACGAGGCGAACCTGTGGTCCGAGCGGCTGCCGCACGTGGCGACCGTCCGCCTCGACGAGGACGCCCCGGGCCTGCAGACCCTGGAGATGGACACCCGCGCCAAGGACGGCTCCGTGCACACCACGAAGTCGTACCGGGTGACCTTCCCGCACGGGAAGATCGCCTACAAGCAGGTGACGCTGCCCGCGCTGATGACCCTGCACACCGGCTACTGGACGTTCGCCGAGACCGACTCCGGTGTCACGGCGTCCTCGCAGCACACGGTGACCATCAACACCGAGAACATCGCCCGCATCCTCGGCGAGGACGCCACCCTCGCCGACGCCCGGGAGTACGTGCACACCGCACTGAGCACCAACAGCAAGGCCACGCTGGGCCACGCCAAGGCCCATGCCGAGGCCCGGCGCTGAACCCGGCGGTCCACCCCGTGGGTCCGGGCAGCCGCTGATACCGGTCCCGGGCGAACCGCCGCGGCTCTCGCTGTGGCTGCTGCGCCCGCCGTCGGCGGACAGCCCGGCGGCGGCGCGGCTCGCGGTGCGCGAGCTGGACGCCGCGGAGCTGCGGCGCGCGGAGCTGTTCGTCCGGCCCACCGACCGGGTGCAGTACCTGTCGGCGCACATCGCGCTGCGCCGGGTCCTCAGCGACCTCACGGGCTGTCCGCCCGAGCGGCTGCGCCTGGGCCGCGAGCCCGGCCCGGCGCGCCCGCACCGCACGACCAGGCCCGTGCTGCGGTATCCGCCGCTGCCGGTCCACTTCTCGCTCTCGCACAGCCACGGCCTGGTGCTCATCGGCACGGCGGCGACGGTCGTGGGAGTGGACGTTCAGCGCACGCCGACGCCCGCGGCGGTGGAGGTCTGCGGACCCGCGCTGCACCCGGCGGAGTGGCGGGAGCTCCTCGCCCTTCCCGAGGCCCGCCGCCCGGACGCGTTCGCACAGCTGTGGACCCGTAAAGAGGCGTACCTGAAGGGTCTGGGCACGGGGCTCGGCCGCAGCCCCGCCCTCGACTACCTGGGCGTCGGGACCGACGCCGACGCCCCGCCCGGTCCGCCCGACTGGATCGTGCGGAACCTGCCGGCCGGGCCGCACCACGCCGCCGCGGCCGCGCTGGCCGTCCCCGCGGAGCCGATCGTCACGCTGCGCTCGCTGCCCGCGGCCTGCCTGCTCGACGGCGCGGAAGGCCTGCCGCTGTCCGCGGCTCCGCTACTGGCTTTGAGAAGGAGAAGTACATGGACGCTTCGGTGGTCGTTGTTGGAGCGGGACCCGCCGGGCTGATGCTCGCCGGGGAACTGCGCCTGGCGGGGATCGACGTCACGGTGCTCGAACGGCACCCCGGGCGCACCGGCGAGTCCCGGGGCATCGGGCTGACCATCGGCACGATGGAGGTCTTCGACCAGCGCGGCCTGCTGCGCCGGCTCGGCGACTACGAGACCAGCCGCATGGGTCACTTCGGTGGCGTCCCGCTGGACATGGGCGTCCTCGGGGCCTTCCACGAGGCGGCCAAGACCGTGCCGCAGTCGGTGACCGAGGAAGCCCTGGAGGCGTGGGCCGGCGAGCTCGGCGCGGACATCCGCCGAGGACACGAGTTCGTCTCGTACGAGGAGGAGGGCGACGGCGTCACCGTCACCGTGCGCCACGCGGACGGCGAGGAGACGCTCCGGGCCCGCTACCTCGTGGGCTGCGACGGCGGCCGCAGCACGGTCCGCAAGGCGGCCGGGTTCGACTTCCCCGGCACGGCCGCCACCACCGAGATGCTCCTGGCCGACCTGCGCGGGGTCGACCTGGAGCCGCGGATGACCGGCGAGCACATCGACGGCGGTTTCGTGATGGTCGCCAAGCTGCCCGGCGGGATCCACCGGATCATCGTCGGCGAGCACGGCGTGCCGCCGCGCAAGCGCACCGGCCCGCCGGAGTTCAGCGAGGTCGCCGACGTGTGGAAGCGGCTCACGGGCATCGACGTCTCGCACGCCGAGCCGGTGTGGGTGAGCGCGTTCGGCAACGCCTCCCGGCAGGCCGCCGAGTACCGGCGGGGCCGGGTGCTGCTGGCCGGCGACTCCGCCCACGTGCACCTGCCCGCCGGCGGTCAGGGCATGAACACCAGCGTCCAGGACTCCCACAACCTGGGCTGGAAGCTGGCGGCGGTGCTGCGCGGCGACGCGCCCGTGGAGCTGCTCGACACGTACCACTCCGAGCGCCACGAGGTGGGCCGCGGCCTGCTCGCCAACACCCGCGCGCAGAGCCTGCTGATACTCGGCGGCGAGGAGTCGGTGCCGCTGCGGGACGTCCTGGCCGAGCTGGTCCGGATCCCCGGTGTCTCCCGGCACCTGGCGGCCAAGGTCAGCGGCCTCGACATCCGTTACGAGGTCGGCGGCGGCTCCAGCCCGCTGCTCGGCCGACGCCTCCCGCACCTGCCGGTGACGGTGGAGGGCCGGCGCACCAGCAGCACCGAACTGCTGCGCACGGGCCGCGGGGTGCTCCTCGACCTCGACGACAACGCGGTGCTGCGCCGCCGCGCGCAGCCGTGGCGGGACCGCGTCGACATCGTCACCGCGACCGCCGACGCCGCGCCCACCGACAGCCCGCTCGCGGGCGTCTCCGCGGTGCTGCTGCGCCCCGACGGCTACGTCGCCTGGGCCGCGCCCGGCAGCCACCGCGACGTGAACACCTCACTGGCGCGCTGGTTCGGGCCGGGGCTCGGGCAGCGCCGATGACAGCGCCGACACCCCGTACCGATGTGCTCGTCGTCGGCGCCGGGCCGGTCGGGCTGTTCCTCGCGGCGGAGCTGCGGGCGGGCGGCGCCGACGTGATCGTCCTGGAGACGCTGACGGAACCCACCGGCGAGTCGCGGGCCTCGATCCTGCACGCGCGGACCATGGAGGTCTTCGCCGACCGGGGCTTCCTGCCCCGGCTCGGCGAGCTGCCGCCGGTCGGCCCGGGACACTTCGGCGGTCTGCGCCTCGACCTCGCCGAGGCCGACCCGGACCACCCGTACGCCGGGCAGTGGGAGTGCCTGCAGTACCACCTGGAGACCGAGCTCCAGGCGTACGCGCTCGACCTGGGCGCCGAGATCCGGCGCGGTCACACGGTGACCGGACTGTCGGAGACCGGCGACGGGGTCCGCGTGGAGGTGCGCGGGCCCGGCGGCGGGGCATACCCCGTCGAGGCCGGCTACCTGGTCGGCTGCGACGGCGAGCGCAGCACCGTGCGCGAGCTCGGCGGCTTCACGTTCGCCGGACGCGACGCCGACAAGGTGATGCTGCGGGCCGACGTGGCCGGCGTCGAGATCGACAACCGGCGGCTGCAGCGCTTCCCCGGCGGGATCGCCACCGCCTACCGCAGGCCCGACGGCACCACCCGGCTCATGGTCCACCGGTTCGGCGAACAGCCCGCCGGCGAGGTGACCTTCGCGCAGGTGGTGTCCGCCTGGGCCGCCGTGACCGGAGAGGACATCGGGCACGGCGAACCGCGCTGGCTCAACCGCTTCGGCACCGTCTCCCGGCAGGCCACCGCATACCGCCGGGGCCGGCTGCTGCTCGCCGGCGACGCCGCGCACAGCCAGATGCCGGTCGGCGGCCAGGCCGTCAACCTCGGCCTGCAGGACGCGGCGAACCTCGGCTGGAAGCTCGCCCGGGTCGTCACCGGCGCGGACCGGCCGGAGCTGCTCGACACCTACCACGCCGAGCGGCACCCGGCCGGGGCGCGCACGCTGGCCAACATCGAGGCGCAGGCCCGCCTGCTGTTCGGCACGGACGAGGTCCTCGCGTTGCGCGACGTCTTCGGCGAACTTCTCGAACTGGCCCCCGCCCGGCGCCATGTGGCCCGCATGATCAGCGCCCTCGACGTGACGGAACGGCCTCGCCCCGAGGCCCCCGCGCGGGCGGCGCGGGTCGCGCGACCCGCGCCGCACCGCTCGCACACCCACCAACCCGGAAGGTCAACCGTGGACAGGCTCACCGACAAGACGGCCCTCGTGACCGGTTCGAGTCGCGGCATCGGCAGGGCGACCGCCATCCGCCTCGCCCGCGAGGGCGCGCTCGTCGCCGTGCACTACACCGCCAACGAGCAGGCGGCGAACGACACCGTCGAGCTCATCGAGAAGGAGGGCGGCAGCGCCTTCACCGTGCGCGCCGAACTCGGCGTGCCGGGCGACGTGCACGAGCTGTTCCTGGGCCTGGAGCGCGGCCTGAAGGAACGCACCGGTGACACCCGCCTCGACATCCTGGTCAACAACGCGGCCGTCACGTCGACGGGTTCGGCGCCCGAGGACCTCACGCCCGAGGAGTTCGACCGCTACTTCGCCGTCAACGCCAAGGCCCCGTACTTCCTCGTGCAGCGGGCCATCGGCCAGATGCCCAGCGGCGGCCGGATCATCAACCTCACCACCGGCGTCACCCGCACCTCCGTGCCCGACCAGGTCGCCTACGCGATGACCAAGGGCGCGATCGAGCAGCTGACCTTCCAGCTGGCCCGGATCCTCGCGCCGCGCGGCATCACCATCAACAGCGTCGCCCCCGGCATCACCAACAACGGCGGCGCGATCTTCGACAACGCGCAGGCCGTCGAGGCGATGTCGAAGTTCTCGGCCTTCAACCGGGTCGGCGACGCCGGCGACGTCGCCGACGTCATCACCTTCCTCACCACCGACGAGGCCCGCTGGATCACCGGCGCCTTCATCGACGCGACCGGCGGCACCCTCCTCGGCTGAGGAGCCGGTCCGCGCCCACCACCGTCCATCCCATGCGAGAGGCAAGCCATGTCCGCCCACCCCGCGCGCGTCGCCGTCGTCACCGGAGCCAACAAGGGGATCGGCCGCGAGATCGCCCGGCAGCTCGCCGAGCGCGGCCACACCGTCTACCTGGGGGCCCGTGACGAGCGGCGCGGCCGCGAGACCGCCGCCGCCCTGTCCGCCGACGGCCTCGACGTGCGATTCCTGCAGCTCGACGTCACGGACGAGACCTCCGTCGCGGCCGCCGCCGAGCGGCTGGCGGACGAGGCGGGCGTCCTGCACGTCCTGGTCAACAACGCCGGCGTCGGCGGCCCCATGCAGCTGCCCAGCGAGACCCCCGCGGAGCAGGTCCGCACGGTCTACGAGACCAACGTCTTCGGCGTCGTCACCGTCACCAACGCCCTGCTCCCGCTGCTGCGCAAGGCCCCCTCGGCCCGGATCGTCAACGTCAGCAGCGCGATCGGCTCGCTGAAGTCGGCCGCAGAGAACCTCGACCAGACCGGGGAGCACCCGCCGGGCGAGTTCCCGGTCATGCTGCTCTCGTACGCGTCGTCGAAGACCGCCCTGAACGCGGTCACCCTGGCGTACGCGAACGAGCTGCGCGGCACCGGCATCCTCGTCAACGCGGCCTCCCCCGGCTTCGTGGCCACCGACATCAACGGGCACCACGGCCGGCTCACCACCGAGCAGGGCGCGCACGTCCCGGTGCTGCTCGCCACCCTCCCCGACGACGGGCCCACCGCCCTGTTCCTCGGCGAGGACGGCACGCCCGAGGGCCAGGTGCTGGACTGGTGACCGCCACCGCCGTCCCGGTACCGGAGGCGGGGGTGCGCTGGGACGCGCGCCAGTGGTCCCGGCTGCTCGTGCTCTCCGGCAACATGCTGCTGGACGCGATCGAGGTGTCCGTCATCCTCATCGCCCTGCCCACGCTCGCCGCGCGTTTCGACCTGACGCCGTGGGGCGCGCAGTGGCTGATGAGCGGCTTCGCGCTGGGCTTCGCCGCGCTGCTGCTGGTCGGCCCCGCGCTGTGCGCCCGCATCGGGCGCCGACGGGCCTATCTGGGCGCGATGCTGCTGTTCGGGGTGGCCTCCCTCGCGGGCGGCCTCGCCGGCGGGCCCGCGCTGCTGATCGCCGTCCGCGTCGTGAAGGGCTGCTGCGCGGCGCTGACCGCGCCGACCGGACTCGCCATCATCAACGACCTGTTCCCGGAAGGTCCCGAGCGGCGCCGGGCCCTGTCGGTGTACTCGATGTTCGGCGCGGCCGGCTTCACCGCAGGGCTGCTCCTCGCCGGCGGCCTCCTGGAGGCCGACTGGCGCTGGGTCTTCGTCTTCCCCGCCCCGGTCGCCCTGGTGCTGCTGGTCGCGGGCGCGTACGTGCTGCCGCGCGAGCAGGGCGGCGGTCCGGCGCGGCTGCCGAGCCCCGCCCTGCTGAGGCGGGGCGGGCTGCCGCGGTCCGCGCTGGGCGCCGCCTGCCTCAACGGCACCTACCAGGCGCTGCTCCTCCTGGTCGTCTTCCGGATGGCGGAGGGCTTCGGCTGGTCACCCTGGCGGTCGGCGCTCGCGCTCCTGCCCGCCTGCGTGCCGCTCGCCCTGAGCGTGCCCTTCGCGGGCCGGTTGATCGCCCGCTACGGGGCTCACCGGCTCGTGACGCTCGGCGCCCTGTTCCCGCTCCTCGGCTACGTGCTCCACCTGGCCCGTCCCGAGAGCGGCTCCTACGCCCTCGGGACGCTGCCGGTCCTGCTGCTCGTCGAGGCCGGCTTCTGCTGCGCGTTCGTCGCCCTGAACGCCCGGGCGACGGCCGGGCTCGACCCGGCCGACCGCGGCGCGGCCGTGTCGCTGTACCAGGCGGCCGTCCAGCTCGGCGCCGCCGTGCTGCTGCCGCTGGTCGCCCTGCTCCTCACGTACGGCAGCGGCCCCCGTCCGGCGGCGGCGCTCGTCACCGCCGTCGGGGCCCTCGGCCTCGTCGCCGTGCTCGCGCGCCGGCCGGCCCGTACCGCTCCCTGATCCGAAGAACGCTTCGCACCCACCCGCACCACCCCTCGCGTCATCACCTCAAGGAGGCTCTCCGCCATGGCAGTCGACACTCCCGACAGCTCCGTGAACCCCGGCCCGATCATGGGCCTGATCCTCGGCTCCTGGCAGTCGCGGATCCTGCTCGCGGCCGTCGAGTACGACCTCTTCACCGAACTGTCCAAGGGCCCGGCGACCACCGCCGAGCTGGCCGAGCGGCTCGGCCTGGTCGAGCGCGGCACCAACGACCTGCTCGCCGGTCTCGTCCACCTCGGCCTGCTGGAGACGGCCGACGGGACGTTCACCAACGCCCCGGTCAGCGACGCGTTCCTGGTCAAGGGCCGTCCCGCCTACCTCGGCGGCTACCTGCACTTCTGCGAGCAGGAGCTCAACCCCGCGTGGAACGGCCTCGCCGACTCGCTGCGCACCGGCAAGCCGCAGAACCAGGCCGCGGTCGCCGGCAACCCGTACGACACCCTGTACGCCGACGCCGAGGCCACCGACGGCTTCCTCGACAGCATGGACCTGCTGAGCGCGCCGATCGCACAGGCCCTGAGCCGCGTCGACTGGAGCGGCTACACCTCCTTCGTCGACATCGGCGGCGCCCGCGGCAACTTCGCGCACGAGGTCGTCCAGCACAACCCGCACCTGAAGGGCGCCGTCTTCGACCTGCCGCCGCTGCAGTCCGCCTTCGAGCGGCACATGGCCCGGCTCGGCGACTCCGAACTCACCTTCCACGGCGGTGACTTCTTCAAGGACGACCTGCCGAAGGCCGACGTCCTCGTCTTCGGCCACGTCCTGCACAACTGGGGCGTCGAGGACCGCATCGCCCTCCTGAAGCGCGCCTACGACGCACTGGAGCCGGGCGGCGCCGTCTTCGTCTACGACCCGATGGCGGGCGGCGAGCAGCCGTCGATGCACGGGGCCCTGGCCGGTCTCACCATGCTCGTCTGGTCCCGCGGCGGCCACGAGTACTCCGCCGACGAGCTGCACGGCTGGCTGCGGGAGGCCGGCTTCTGGCCCGAGACCGTCGAGGTCGCCGGGCTGCACGAGGACGTCCTGGTCATCGGCCGCAAGCGCGCCTGACCCCGGCCCGAGGAAACGTGAGGAGTCGACGATGCCGAGCACGTCGGACGTCCGGCCGGAGATAGGCCGCCCTGACATCACCATCGCCCTGGTCGAGGAGGTCACCGCCGGCACCCCCGAGCGCCTGCGGGAGGCGGGCGCCGCGGTCGTCGCCCGGTGGGAGTCCGCCGAGTGGCCCGAGGGCCTGGAGACCCTGTCCCTGTTCTACGGAACCGACGGCACGTCGCTGCTGACCTACGCCCAGTGGGCTGCGGACGCCGGCGACGAGGAGGCCCTGGTCAAGGGCTTCGACCCGCTGCGTCCGGACTGGCGGGCCCTCGGCTACGAGCCGGGCGAGCCGGCCACGTTCCGGCTGTACCGCCGGGTCCAGCCCACCGTGCTGCCCGACCCGCTCCCCGAGGTCGGCTGCTATCCCGCGGCGTTCTTCGCCATGCGTCCCGGCGAGACCGCGCGCGCCTGGGTGGACGGCCTGCTCGGTCAGGAGGAGGAGACCGTCGGCGAGGACCGCTCCTACCCCGGGGCGATCGCCGCCAACTTCCACGTCTCCACGGCCGACGACGGGATCTTCCTGCTGTCCGAGTGGGCGTCCGAGGCCGAGGCGCTGGTCCACATCAAGGCGGAGATCGAACCGCTCCTGGAGTACATGGGGCAGGCCGAGGCCGGGGCGGGCCGCCGCTACGAGTTCCACACCACCCGCACCAAGTGACCCGTACGGCCTGGCCCGTACAGAAGTGAAGGGCGATTCCCCTTGGCAACACCGTCAACCTGGTCCGCACCCACCTCGCGCGACGTCGTCTTCGGCTTCGGCGCCCACAGCGTCATCGGCGACACGCCGACGCTGCTCGAGATGGCCCAACTGGCGGACCGGGAGAAGCTCGACCTCTTCTCCCTGTCGGACCACCCCTACGTGGGGCAGCGCCTGGACGCGTACGCCACCGTCGGCTTCGTCATCGGCCGCACGCAGCACCTCGCGGGATTCGCCAACGTCAGCAACCTGCCGACGCGGCCGCCCGCGATGCTGGCGCGCACCGTGACGACGCTGTCGGCGCTCTCCGGCGGCCGGGTCGTGCTCGGCATGGGCGCCGGCGGCCTGTGGGAGCGGATCGCCGACATGGGCGTCGATCCGCTCTCCCCGGCCGAGGCCGTGGAGGCCTTCGAGGAGGCGATCGTCCTCGCGAAGAAGCTGTCCGGCGGCGGCCCGCCGGTCACCTTCCAGGGCCGCCACTACCGCGTCGAGCAGATCGAACCGGCGCCGGTCCCGGCCCCTCCGGTGTGGACCGGCTCGGTCGGCCCCAAGTCGCTCGCCGCCACCGGCCGGGTGGCCGACGGCTGGATCCCCGGCCACGCGGCGGACTGGCTCAGCCCGCGCTACCGCGCGTCCCGTCCGGTCGTCGACGAGGCCGCGCGCTCCGTGGGCCGCGACCCCCGCGAGGTCCGCACGATCTTCAACTTCCCCGGCCAGATCACCGACCGGCCGCTGGCCACCACCCGTGACCGCGACGGGCGCTGGATCGGCGGCAGCGTCGACCAGTGGATCGAGGAACTGACCGGCGCCGTCGTCGAGCACGGCGCGTCCGGCTTCATGCTCTTCTCCCCCCGCGGCGGCACCCCCGACCCGGCGTCCCTCGGCCAGTGGGCCGGCCAGATCGCGCCGGCCGTGCGCGAGGCCGTCGCGAAGCACCGCGCCTGACCCCGGCCCGTACGCCGCTCCTCACCGCATTCCGCAGACTTCTCCATTCGAAGGGTTCTTCCATGAGCAACAGGCTTGAGAACAAGACGGCGCTCGTCACCGGCGCCAGCCGGGGCATCGGCCGCGCCATCGCCCTGCGCCTCGCGCAGGACGGTGCCGTCGTCGCCGTGAACTACTCGGGCAACGAGACCGCCGCGAAGGAGACCGTGGCGCTCATCGAGGAGGCCGGCGGGCGCGCCTTCACCGTGCAGGCGAGCCTCGGTCAGCCCGGTGCGATCGAGCAGCTGCTCGACGGCACCAAGGCCGGCCTGGTCGAGCTCACCGGCTCCGACCGGCTCGACATCCTGGTGAACAACGCCGCCGCCACCGGCTTCGCCGGCGCCGGCCCGGCCTCGGTCACCGAGGAGATCCTCGACAACTGCTACAACATCAACGCCAAGGCGCCGTTCCTGCTCATCCAGAAGGCCCTGGAGCTGATCCCGGACGGCGGCCACATCGTCAACGTCTCCTCCGGCGTCACCCACTCCGCCTTCCCGATCCAGATCGCGTACGCGATGAGCAAGGGCGCCCTGGAGCAGATCACCCTGCACATGGCCCCGGTCCTGGCCCCGCGCAACATCACCATCAACACGGTCGCCCCGGGTGTCACCGACAACGGGGACCCGGTGTTCCAGGACCCCGAGGCGCTGAAGCAGATGTCCGCGCTGTCGGCCTTCAACCGGGTCGGCACGGTCGACGAGGTCGCCGACATCGTCGCGTTCGTCTCGTCCGACGAGGCCCGCTGGATGACCGGTTCGTTCGTCGACGCCACCGGCGGCACCCTTCTCGGCTGAGGAGCCCCCACCATGCAGAACGAGATCCAGTCGGCGGTGGGCTTCGCCCACGCCAAGCCGGAGAAGGCCGAGGAACTGGGCGCCCTGCTCGTCTCCTTCGCCGAGCGGTCCCGCAACGAGCCCGGCTGCATCGGCAGTTGGATCAACCAGGACGCGCAGGACCCCGCCCTCTTCGTGTTCTACGAGATCTGGGCGACCCGCGAGGACCTTGACCGGCACCTCGCGCAGGCCTACATGCAGGAGTTCCTGGCGGGCCGCGAGGCCTACCTGGCGAAGGAGCTGGAGGTGCGGCAGCTGACGCTGACCGGCTCCGTCCCCGGCGCCGTGTCGGAGCCGGCCGACCCGGCCGAGATGAACCAGCGGTACCTGGACGCCTACGCCGCCCGCGACATCGACGCGATCATGGCGGTGTACGCGCCGGGTGCCGCGGCCGTGTGGGAGCCCGGCAAGGCCGTCAGCGGCGCCGAGCACCGCGCCGCCGTCGTCGAGTTCCTGAAGCTGGAGCCGCAGCTGTCGGCGAAGGTCGCCGAGACCTATGTGGTCGGCGACACCGCCGCGCTCGTCATCGACTGGAGCATCGAGGTCCCCTCGAAGCCCGAGATGACCGGCACCGGACGCGGTCTCGACGTCCTCAAGAAGAACGCCCGCGGCGAGTGGCGTTACGTGATCACCAACCCGTTCGGGAGCCTGTGACATGAAGGTCGAAGGCAGTGTCGCCGTGGTCACCGGTGCCGCGAGCGGCATCGGCAAGGCCATCGCGGAAGCCCTGGTCGCCGCCGGCGCCAAGGGCGTCGTCGTCTCCGACATCGACGCCGCCGGCGCCGAGCGGGTGGCGGCCGGCATCGGCGCGAACGCGCTCGCGGTGCAGGCGGACGTCGCCGACGAGGCGTCGATCCGCAACCTGGTCGACCGGGCCAGGGAACGCTTCGGCTCCGTCGACATCTTCGTGTCCAACGCCGGCCTCACCGTGACCGGCAGCCACGAGGCCTCGGACGAGGACTGGAAGCGCGCGCTGGACGTCAACATGATGTCCCACGTGTGGGCGGCCCGCGCCGTGGTGCCGGCGATGCTGGAGGCCGGCCGCGGGCACCTGGTGCAGACGATCGCGGCCTGCGGCGTGCTCACCGCGTTCGGCGCGGCGCCGTACTCCGTGGCCAAGATGGGCGCCGTCGCGTTCGCCGAGTACCTCGCCGTCGAGTACGGCCACCTCGGTCTCGGCGTCTCGTGCCTGATGCCGCAGGCGGTCAACACCCCGATGCTGGCCGCCAGCGTCAGCAGCAACGAGCAGCTGGCGAAGCTGAAGGAGGTCTCCGAGGTCCTGGAGCCCGAGCAGGTGGCCAAGGCCGCGATCGAGGCGATCGAGGAGAACCGGATCCACGTGTTCACGCACCAGGGCTCGGCCGAGTCCTTCCGGCAGCGGGCCGCCGACGCCGACGTGTGGGTGGGCCAGATGCAGGCGATCCGCCACGGCGCCCGTCCCTGACGACGGAGCGTCCCCCCGGGTGCGGGGCGCTGCCCCCGCGCGCCCCGCACCCGATCCCCGTTCCCCTCGCCGTGCCCGGTACTGGCTCACAGGAAGGAAAAACATGTCCGAGGAAACACTGCGCCTTGCCGTGATCATCGGTTCGTCCCGCGTGGGCCGCACCGGTCCGGCCGTCGCGCGCTGGTTCGTCGAGGAGGCCGAGTCCTGCGCGATGTTCGACGTCGACGTCCTCGATCTGGCCGACGTGGAACTGCCGCTGTCGCTGACGCAGGAGCCCGGGGCCGAATCGGCCGTGCTGCTCGCCTCCGTCGCCGAGCGGCTCGACTCGGCGGACGCGTTCGTCGTGATCACCCCGGAGTACAACCACAGCTTCACCGCACCGATGAAGAACCTGATCGACTGGCACCGCGCCGAATGGTCGGCGAAGCCGATCGGCTTTGTCTCCTACGGCGGACTGTCCGGCGGACTGCGGGCCGTCGAGCAGCTGCGCCTGGTGTTCGCCGAGCTGCACGCCGCCACCATCCGCGACACGGTCAGCTTCCACGGTGTCTGGCAGCACATCGGCGAGGACGGCGTCCTGCGCGCGCCGGACGCCGCCGTGCCGGCCAAGGTCATGCTCGAAAAGCTCCAGTGGTGGGCGTCCGCCCTCAAGGACGCCCGCACCGCCCGCCCCTACGCCGCCTGAGACCAGGGAGAGTCATGAGTTCCATCAGGGTGGAGGACGGCTACTTCACGCTGTTCAACATCTTTCACACCGAGGACCCGGCAGGGCAGCAGGTGCTGTTCGACCAGTGGCGCAGCCTGCCGCCGGCGAACGTCCAGCCCGGCCTGGTCTCGGGCAACTTCCACCGGGGCCTCGACGGCCGGTCCGTCGTCAACTACGCGCAGTGGGAGAGCCAGGAGGCGTACGACGCCTTCATGAGCGAGCGCGCCACGAAGGGCCGGCTCGGCAGCGCCCTGAACGTCTCCCGCCTGGACAACATCCCGTGCGAGGTCGTCCACACCTGGCACCCCGAGCCCCGTATCTCCCTCGACGAGCGCCGCTTCACCGTGGTCATCGTGGTCAAGGCGAAGCCGGAGGACCAGGCCGAGGTGCTCAAGGAGATGACGTACGACCCGCCGGAGCTCGCGACGACGCCGGGCTACGTGTCCCACGCCGTGCACCGCGGTCTGTCCGGGGAGCACGTCGTCAAGTACGCGCAGTGGGAGGACGAGGAGAGCTTCCGCGCCTTCCTCGACCGGCCGAAGCAGCCGTCCCCGCTGGACGAGCTCGACGGCGTCACCGTCGAGCTCTACTTCGGCGAGATCGAGTACATCAGGGAGCGCGTGTGAGCCGCGAGGGAGCATGGCACGACACCGAGGCCCTCGAGGCCGCGGCCGGCACGGCGGGGCACTGCGCCCACGGCGCCGACACCGCGGGACGGCTCGGCCAGGGGACCGTGGAGGCTCTCGCCGCGGCCGGGTTCACCAGCGCGTTCGCGCCGGTCCGTCCGGACGGCAAGGCCGCCGCGACCGCCACGTTCGACGCGCTGACGCGCGCCGTCGCCGCGATCGGCGAGGGCTGCACGTCCGCCGCCTGGCTCGCCTCCCTGTGGGCGTACAACGGGCGGTTCACCGCCTTCCTGCCGGACGAGGGGCGGCAGGAGCTGTGGGCGAAGGGCGCCGACACCCGCGTCGTCAGCTCGATGGTCGCGGCCGGCGTCGCGGCCGAGCCGGTGGACGGCGGCTGGGAGCTGTCCGGCAAGTGGCTCTACGTCAGCGGTGTGGAGTTCGCCGACTGGGCGCTGCTCAGCTCGGCGCCGCCGCGGCCGGGCGACCGCTCCATCCGGGTGTTCGCCGTGCCGAAGGACTCGTTCACGCACGAGGTGTCGTGGTCGACGCTCGGCATGCGCGCCACCGGCAGCCACAGCCTGCTCGTGGAGCGGGCGTTCGTGCCGGAGTACCGCTCGTTCGTCTGGGACGACATGCGGCAGGGCGTCCTGCCGGAGGAGACCGGCTCCTCGGTGCACACGGCGCCGCTGTTCGCGGTGAACGGGCTCACGTTCGCGGCGCCCGTCCTCGGCGCCGCCCGCGCCGCGCTGCGCCTGGTCGAGCAGCAGCTCGCCACGCCGCCGAGCGTCGCCCGGGCGGCGGCCAGGGACTCGGCCCGGATCGCGTACACCCGCGCGGCGGGCGAGATCGACGCGGCGGCGCTGCTGCTCGCGCGGGTCGCCGAGACGGCCGACCTGGGCCGGCTCGCCGAGGACGGCGTGGCCGTCCGCAGCCACCGGGACGCCACCCTCGCGGTGGAGATCCTGGTCGGCGCGGTGGACCGGCTGTTCCATGTGAGCGGCACCCGCGGGCAGGCGACGGACCATCCGATGCAGCGGATCTGGCGGGACGTGCACGCGGCCGGCTCGCACGCGGCCCTGCAGTTCGAGCCGGCCGCGCTCGCGTTCACGCAGCAGCTGGTCGCGGCCTGAGGCCGCTCGGCCGCTCGGCCGCTCGGCGCGAAGAGTCGGGCCTCGGCACGATGAGACGGTCCTCGGGGCGTGCGGGCCTCCGAGGACGTGCGGCGGTGAGGGCGTGCGGGCCCTTCAGCCGCGGGCGGCGGCAGCCCCGTGGTCCGGTTCCACGAAGACCACGGGGCCGTCGTTGTCCAGGACCACCCGGGCGAGCAGACCGTTGAGCGCGTCGCGTTCCGCCGGGTCGAGGCCGGCCGGCAGTTCCTCGATGCGCCGGCAGGCGTCGGTGTAGAAGCGGTCGGCGAGCCGGGCGCCCCGCGAGGTGAGCGCCACCCGGACCGCACGGCTGTCGTGCGGGTCGGGCTCGCGCCGGACGAGACCGTTGTTCTCGGTGCGGTCCACGAGTCCGGTGAGGCTCGATTTCGCGAGACCGAGCATCGAGCACAGGGCGCCCATGCCGTACGGCTGCGCCATCAATACGCACAGCAATTGACCCTGCTGCGGGGTGAGGCCGTGCTCACGGCCCGCCTGGGCATACACGGCGTTCACGAGGAACGAGGACCGCACCAGTGCGGCCGCGAGCCCCATCCTGCCGTCGTCTTCATGCTTGGCCACGCGCACAGCGTAGCACGCGAATATCGAAAGTTCGTAGCAGGAACTTCCAGTTCTTAACAAAGATCTGTAGTTCTTGAACTTCTTATGTGTTGTGGTTCGCAGTGCGAACCACTAGCGTCTTTCATCAGAACCCGACGCAATTTCATAGGTTTGTGGAGTGTGAATCATGAGTCGTACTGTCGCCGTTGTGGGTGGAGGCTACGGGGGCGCCGCGGTGGCCAAGGCCCTCGAGACCGAGGCCGAGGTCGTCCTGATCGACCCGCGTGACGCCTTCGCCAACGTGGCCGGGTCGCTGCGCGCGCTGGCCCAGCCCGAGTGGGCGCCCAACATGTTCTTCCCGTTCAAGACGCTGGTGACCCGGGGCAAGGTCGTCCAGGACCGCGCCGTCTCGGTCGACCCGACCGGTGTCACCCTGGCCTCCGGCGAGCACGTCGCCGCCGACTACGTGGTCCTGGCCACCGGCTCGAACTACGCCTACCCGGCCAACCCGGCCGCCCCCGACACCAGCGAGGCGCTGGAGGACTTCCGCACCTCGCACAAGGAGCTGCTGCAGGCCGACAAGGTGCTGATCCTCGGCGCCGGCCCGGTCGGCCTCGAGCTCGCCGGCGAGATCAAGGAGGTCTGGCCGGAGAAGCAGGTCACCATCGTCGACCCCGCCACCGAGCTGCTCCCCGGCTTCAAGCCCGAGGTCGTCGAGGAGCTGCACAAGCAGCTCGCCGAGCTGGGCGTCGAGGTCCGCCTCGGCACGAGCCTGACCGCCGAGCCGGGCACCCAGTCCGGCCAGGCCGGTGCCTTCACGGTCACCACCTCCGCCGGCGACGAGATCTCCGCCGACGTCTGGTACCGCGCCTTCGGCACCACGATCAACAACGACTACCTCGCCGACGGCAAGCTCACCACGCTCAACGCGCAGGGCCAGGTCGAGGTGACCGAGAAGCTCAACGTCAAGGGCCACGACCACGTCTACGCGGTCGGCGACATCACCGACCTCGCCGAGGCGAAGATGGCCGGCTACGCGATGCAGCACGCCGAGGTCGTCGCCAAGAACATCATCGCCCAGATCAAGGGCGAGGAGCCGACCGAGACCTACCAGCCGCTCGGCTTCCCGATGATCCTCCTGCCGCTCGGCACCAAGGGCGGCGTCGGCCAGCTGCCCTCGCCCGAGGGCCCGTTCGTCGCCCCGGCCGAGATGGTCTCCCAGTACAAGGGCCAGGACCTCTTCACCGGCCGCTTCGTCGGCACCCTGGGCCCCACGGCCGCCTGACGCGCGCCGGCACCGGCCGACGCTCCACACCACAACCCCATAGCACCACCGCACCACCCGAGCTCGCCGCGCGAGCTCGCCGGTCCCCCTGGATCCCCCGCCACGGACCGGCGAGCACGCGCGGCGTTCGCGTTTCCCGATCCGTTCCTACGACCACGGAGACGACGCCCATGACGGCTTCCGCCGACACCACACCCGACGCACCCGGCACACCGGCCACCGGCGCCGCCGACACCTTCCTGCGCATCGAGAAGGGCAGCCCGGACGCCACCGAACTCGCCGCGCTCACCGCCGTGCTGCTCGCCCGCACGGCCGCCCTCACCGGCCAGGACGCCGACGCCGACCCCGGCGAGGGCACGGACCCGCGCGGCCGCCGCACCGCGCGCTGGCGGCGGCTCGAGCGCCGCACCCGCACCGGAACGCCCCGCAGCTGGCGCGACGACGCCCGCCGCTGATGGGGTCGTACGCCACCGGCGCAGCCGCGGCCGGCGACCCGGGCGCGCCCCTGGGCACCGCGGCGCGCACGGTGCCGCCGTACCCCGGTGAGCCCGGCGTCCCCGTCCACCATCTGGTACGCCGCCTGGTGCGCCGCCGCCTCACCCGGTGCCTGGCCACGGTCAGGAAATGAGGGCGGCACGCGCTTCCAGGGCGGCGGCCGGCGCACCCGGGACACCCGGAGCACCCGAGGCACCGGGCGCACCCGGAGACCACCTAACGCCCGGAGTTGACCCATGCCAGACCTGCTGACCACCGATGCCGCCCCCTCCGGGACCCGCGAGATCACCCTCGACGCCGCCGGCATCCCCCTGTCGGGGCTGATCGCCGAGCCGCCGCACGAGCGCCCGAGGGCCGTCGTCGTCGCGGTGCACGGCGGCGGCATGCGCGCCGGCTACTTCGACAGCCGGGCCCGCCCCGGACTCTCGCTGCTCGCCCTCGGTGCCGACCTCGGCTACACGGTCCTCGCCGTCGACCGCCCCGGCTACGGGAGTTCGGCGCCGTGGCTGCCGCGCGGCCAGTCCCTGGCGCAGCAGGCGGCGACGCTGCACGACGGCCTCGCCGACTTCGCCGCCACTCATGACACCGGCGCGGGCGTCTTCCTCGTGGCCCACTCCAACGGCGGCAAGCTCGCCCTGGCGGCGGCCGCCGAGGAACGCGGCGACGGGCTGCTCGGCCTGGACATCTCCGGACTGGGCAGCCGCCTCGCCGTGGCCACCGACCAGCTCCCCGGGCAGAACGGGCACGGGGACTGGCGCCGCCACTGGGGCTCGCTGCGCCTCTACCCGCCGGACGCCTTCCGGCAGGGCCGGCACCTGGTCTCCCCGGTGCCCGAACTGGAGGCCCAGGAGGGGCCTTTGTGGCCCCACATGTATCCGTCGATCGCCCGGCGGGTGCGGATCCCGGTCCGCTTCACCTTCGCCGAGCAGGAGCAGTGGTGGCTGTTCGACGACGACGCCCTGACCGCCCTACGACGTCCGCTGGGCGCCCCCACCACCGTGATCGCCCACCAGCCGGACGCCGGGCACAACCTGAGCCTCGGCTGGGCGGCCCGCACCTACCACCTCAAGGCCCTCGGCTTCCTGGAGGACTGCCTGCTCGCCAAGGACGCGGCGCCCGCCCGGCGGCCCGCCGACCGGCCGCCCGTGAGCCTGCCGCTCCCCGTGCCGTGACCCCCGATCGGAGACACGAGCCACCGAAGCCGCCGAAGCCACCGAGAGACAGGCAGAGATGAGCATCGACACGCTTGACACTCGCGAGAACGCCGAGCACGTCCTGGCCCGCGGCCCCGTCGTCGTACCGACGTGCGACCACCACAAGATCCCGACGGACGCCCCCCACGCGGCGCCGCCGTGCGCCCACCCCGTCGACCCGGCCGTCGGCCACCGCGTGCCGGCCGAGGACGACCCCGTCCTCGCCCCGGCCGTCGTCCGGCCCGCGCTGCTCGCCGGGGAGGAGCACGAGGCTCCGGACCCGTGGATCTTCCGCGGCACCGACTGAACCCCCCGCGCGCGGCGTCGCGCGCGACCACCCACCGATCCGCCGTCACCACCCACTTTCCTGGAGAGACATGTCCCGCCGTCTGTTCACCTCGGAATCCGTGACCGAGGGCCACCCCGACAAGATCGCCGACCAGATCAGCGACACCATCCTGGACGCCCTCCTCGCCCAGGACCCGGCCTCGCGCGTCGCCGTGGAGACCCTGATCACCACCGGCCAGGTCCACATCGCCGGCGAGGTGACGACGGCCGCGTACGCGGACATCGCCACACTCGTCCGCGAGAAGATCCTGGAGATCGGCTACGACTCCTCCGCCAAGGGCTTCGACGGCGCCTCCTGCGGCGTCTCCGTCTCCATCGGCGCGCAGTCGCCGGACATCGCGCAGGGCGTCGACACCGCGTACGAGTCCCGCGTCGAGGGCACGGCCGACGAGCTGGCCGCGCAGGGCGCCGGCGACCAGGGCATCATGTTCGGCTACGCGTCGGACGAGACCCCGAACCTGATGCCGCTGCCGATCGAGCTGGCCCACCGCCTCTCGCGCCGCCTCACCGAGGTCCGCAAGGACGGCACCGTCCCGTACCTGCGCCCCGACGGCAAGACCCAGGTCACCATCGAGTACCTGGGCAGCCACCCGGTCCGCCTGGACACCGTCGTCATCTCCTCCCAGCACGCCTCGGGCATCGACCTGGACGGCCTGCTCGTCCCGGACGTGCGTCAGCACGTCGTCGAGCACGTCCTGGCCCAGCTCGCCGAGGACGGCATCAAGCTGGAGACCGAGGGCTACCGCCTCCTCGTGAACCCCACCGGGCGCTTCGAGATCGGTGGCCCCATGGGCGACGCCGGCCTCACCGGCCGCAAGATCATCATCGACACGTACGGCGGCTACGCCCGGCACGGCGGCGGCGCCTTCTCCGGCAAGGACCCGTCCAAGGTCGACCGCTCCGCCGCCTACGCGATGCGCTGGGTCGCCAAGAACGTCGTGGCCGCCGGCCTCGCCCGCCGCTGCGAGGTCCAGGTCGCGTACGCGATCGGCAAGGCCGAGCCCGTCGGCCTCTTCGTCGAGACCTTCGGCACCGGGACCGTCTCCCAGGAGCGCATCGAGCAGGCCATCGCCCGGGTCTTCGACCTGCGCCCGGCCGCGATCATCCGCGACCTGGACCTGAAGCGGCCCATCTACTCCCGGACCGCCGCGTACGGCCACTTCGGCCGCGAGCTGCCCGACTTCACCTGGGAGCGCACCGACCGGGCCGAGGCGCTCAAGGCCGCCGCAGGCAACTGACGACCCCAGGAATCCCACCCCAGGGCGGCCGGACCACCGGCCGGCCGCCCGGCGCCGGCCACCGACAGGAGTGCAGGAGTTCACGTGCGTATCGCGGTGACAGGATCCATTGCCACGGACCATCTGATGGTCTTCCCCGGGCGGTTCTCGGACCAGCTCATCCCCGACCAACTCGCCCATGTCTCCCTCTCCTTCCTGGTCGACGCCCTCGAAGTGCGCCGCGGCGGCGTCGCCGCCAACATCGCCTTCGGCCTCGGCCGCCTCGGCCTCGACCCGCTGCTCGTCGGTGCCGTGGGCGCCGACTTCGCCGAGTACGAGGTGTGGCTCAAGGAGCACGGCGTCGACACCGGCGCCGTCCACGTCTCCGCCGAACGCGGCACCGCCCGCTTCATGTGCATCACCGACGAGGACGCCAACCAGATCGCCGCGTTCTACGCGGGCGCCATGCAGGAGGCCCGGGACATCGACCTGGCGCACGCCCTCTACGGGCGTCCCCGCCCCGACCTGGTCCTGGTCGGCCCCAACGACCCCGAGGCCATGCTCCGGCACACCCGCGAGTGCCGGGACCTCGGCCTGCCCTTCGCCGCCGACCCCTCGCAGCAGCTCGCCCGACTCGACGGCCCGCAGGTGCGCGAACTGGTGGACGGCGCCCGGTGGCTGTTCACCAACGAGTACGAGGCAGCGCTGCTCCTCGAACGCGCCGGCTGGGACCGCGACGACGTGCTCGCCCGGGTCGGCGCCTGGATCACCACCCTGGGCGGCGAGGGCGTACGCGTCGACCGCGCGGGCCACGACCCGCTCGTCGTCGACGCCGTCCCCGACGCGCCGGTCACCGACCCCACCGGAGTGGGCGACGCCTTCCGGGCCGGCTTCCTCGCGGCCCTCAGCCACCGGCTGCCGCTGCCCGCCGCCGCCCGCCTCGGCTGCGTGGTGGCCTCGGCGGCCCTCTCGACCGTCGGCTCCCAGGCGTACCCCCTGGACCGGCAGCACCTCCTGACGACGGCGGAGCGCTCCTACGGCTCCGCCGCGGCCGAGGAGCTCGCCCCCGCCCTGCACGCCCTGAGCGCCCCGCACGCGACGAACACCCTGGACACCCTGAACGGCTTGGACGGCACGCCATGACAGACCTCCGCGAAGCACTCGCCACCCGAGTCGTCGTCGCCGACGGCGCCATGGGCACCATGCTCCAGGCGCAGGACCCCTCCCTGGACGACTTCCAGCAGCTGGAGGGCTGCAACGAGATCCTGAACGTCACCCGGCCCGACATCGTCCGCTCGGTCCACGACGCCTACTTCTCGGTCGGCGTGGACTGCGTCGAGACCAACACGTTCGGCGCCAACCTGGCCGCGCTCGGCGAGTACGACATCCCCGAGCGCGTCCACGAGCTCTCCGAGGCCGGCGCCCGCATCGCCCGCGAGGCCGCCGACGAGTTCACGCGGAAGACCGGACAGCAGCGCTGGGTCCTCGGCTCGATGGGACCGGGAACGAAGCTGCCCACGCTGGGCCACGCCCCCTACACCGCCCTGCGCGACGCGTACCAGCAGAACGCCGAGGGCCTGCTCGCGGGCGGCTCGGACGCCCTGCTCGTCGAGACCACCCAGGACCTGCTGCAGACCAAGGCATCGGTCATCGGCGCCCGGCGGGCGATGGACGCCCTCGGCGTCGACGTGCCGCTGATCTGTTCCGTCACCGTCGAGACCACCGGCACGATGCTGCTCGGCTCGGAGATCGGGGCGGCCCTGACGGCCCTGGAGCCACTGGGCATCGACATGATCGGCCTCAACTGCGCCACCGGTCCGGCCGAGATGAGCGAGCACCTGCGCCACCTCGCCCGCCACTCGCGCATCCCGCTGTCCTGCATGCCGAACGCCGGCCTGCCGGTCCTGACCTCCGACGGCGCCCACTACCCGCTCTCCGCCGAGGATTTGGCGGACGCCCACGAGACGTTCGTGGCCGAGTACGGCCTGAGCCTGGTGGGCGGCTGCTGCGGTACGACGCCGGAGCACCTGGGCCGGATCGTGGAGCGGGTACGGGGTCTGACCCCGCCGGCCCGCGCGCCGCGACCGGAGCCGGGTGCGGCGTCCCTGTACGGCCACGTGCCGTTCCGTCAGGACACGTCGTACCTGGCCATCGGTGAGCGGACGAACGCGAACGGGTCGAAGAAGTTCCGTGAGGCCATGCTGGAG
>NZ_JBFAXU010000042.1:0-46499 GCF_040680975.1 Streptomyces sp. NPDC051921 | reverse complement strand
AGCGTCGTCCCCGTCCCGTGCCCCTCCACCACGTCCACGTCCGTCACCGACAGACCGGCACTCGCCAGCGCCTGCCGGATCACCCGCTGCTGCGAAGGACCGTTCGGCGCCGTCAGACCGTTCGACGCACCGTCCTGGTTCACCGCGGAACCCCGCACCACGGCCAGCACCTCGTGCCCGTTCCGCCGCGCGTCCGACAGCCGCTCAAGCACCAGGACGCCGGCGCCCTCGGAGATCCCCACACCATCGGCGGCCGAGGCGTACGACTTGCACCGGCCGTCGGAGGCGAGGCCGTTCTGGTGCGTGAAGTACTCGAACATGTGCGGGGTCGACATGACCGTGACGCCGCCGGCCAGTGCCAGCGAGCACTCGCCGCTGCGCAGCGCCTGGGCGGCCAGGTGCAGGGTCACCAGCGAGGACGAGCAGGCCGTGTCCACCGTCATCGCCGGACCCTCGAAGCCGAACGAGTACGCCACCCGGCCCGACACCAGGCTGCCGTCGGTCGTGCCTCCCAGGCCGTAGTCGTGGTACATGAGGCCGGCGAAGACGCCGGTCCGGGTTCCCTTCAGGGAGGTCGGGTCGAGGCCGGCGCGTTCGAGCGCCTCCCACGAGCACTCCAGGAGCAGCCGCTGCTGGGGGTCCACGATCGCGGCCTCGTTGGGGCTGATCCCGAAGAACCCCGCGTCGAAGTCGGCGGCGTCGTAGAGGAAACCGCCCTCGCGCCCGTGGTCGCCGTCGGGTGTCCAGCCGCGGTCGGCGGGGGGCGAGGACACGGCGTCCCGCCCGTCGAGGACCAGGTCGAGAAGCTCCTCGGGGGTGGTCACGCCGCCCGGGAAGCGGCAGGCCATGCCGACGACGGCGATGGGTTCGGCCGCTTCCTCGGCGAGCCGGCGGCTCTCGGCGCGGAGCTGCTCGTTCTCCAGCATCGCCGTGCGCAGCGCCTCGACGATCTGTTCGGTGGAAGGATCCACGGGGACCTCTGCCTCTCGTTTGATCTCGCTCACTTGGAGTCGCCGGCCCCGAGCGCCCTGCGGACGAGTTCTTCGGCGGACATGGTCTTGATGGCTTCGCTCTGGTCGGCGGCCGCCGCGGTGGCGGCTTCCGGTGCCCCGGCGGGCGCGGCGGAGGCGTGCGGCCCGGTCGGCTGCGTCGGTGCGAGCTCGAGCAGGGCGTCGAGCAGGCCGGCCCGGCGCAGGGCGTCGACCGGGATGGAGGTGAGGGCCTGGCGGACCGCCTCCTCCTCGGACGCCGACCCGGGTGCCGAGCCGAGTGCGGCCCCGGCTGCCGCCCCCGGTGCCGCGGTCGCGACCGGGAGGTCGGCGACCAGTTCTTCGAGCACGTACCCGGCGAGGTCTCCGGGGGTCGGGTAGTCGAAGATCACCGTGGCGGTCAGGCGCAGACCCGTGGCGTCCTGGAGGCGGTTGCGCAGGTCGATGCCGGCGAGCGAGTCCAGGCCGAGGTCGGTGAACCCGTGGCTCATGTTGACGGCTTCGACCGACCCGTGGCGTACGGCTGCCACGTGGGTGCGCACGAGGTCGCGGACGAGGCGTTCGCGTTCGGCGTCGTCGAGCGGCGCCAGTCGGCTCTCGAGCGACTCCGCCTCGGAGGCGGGGGCACCGCCGGTGCCGGTGGCCGGGGTGGCCGCCGCCGTGGCGGTCCGTGTCGGTGTCGCCGGGGTCCGGGCGGCTGCGGCCATGTCCTTCAGGAGCGCGGGGATCCGGTCTCCGGAGGCGACGAGCGCGGAGCCGTCGACGCGCAGCGGGACGAGGACGGCCTGGCCGATGCCCATCGCCTCGTCGAAGAGGCCGAGGCCCTCGCCGGTGGTGAGCGCGGGCAGTCCGCGGCGGCTCATGCGCCGTAGGTCGTCCTCGGTGACGCCGCCGTCGAGGCCTGTCTTCGCCGACCACAGGCCGAAGGCCAGGGACACGGCCGGCAGGCCCTGCTCCCGGCGGTGCTCCGCGAGGGCGTCCAGGAAGCGGTTGGCCGCCGCGTAGTTCGCCTGGCCCGCGCCGACCACGAGGCCTGAGCAGGAGGAGAAGAGGACGAAGGCCGAGAGGTCGGCCTCCCGGGTCAGTTCGTGGAGGTTCCAGGCACCGTCCGCCTTCGGGCGGAGCACCGTGTCCAGCTGTTCCGGGGTCAGGTCTCCGACGAGGGCGTTGTGTGCCACGGCGGCGGCGTGCACCACCCCGGTGAGGGGGTGCTCGTCGGGCACGGTGGCGAGGAGGCCGGCGAGTTCCGCGCGGTCCGCCACGTCGCAGGCGGCGACGGTCACGTCGGCGCCGAGGGCGGTGAGTTCCGCGCGCAGCTCCGCCGCACCGTCCGCGGCGGGGCCCCGCCTGCTGGTGAGCAGGAGGTGGCGGACGCCGTGCTCCAGGACGAGGTGCCGGGCGATGAGGGCGCCCAGCCCGCTGGTGCCG
This sequence comes from Streptomyces sp. NPDC051921, assembly GCF_040680975.1. Classification (NCBI taxonomy): domain Bacteria; kingdom Bacillati; phylum Actinomycetota; class Actinomycetes; order Kitasatosporales; family Streptomycetaceae; genus Streptomyces; species Streptomyces sp. NPDC051921. The sequence continues at coordinate 44,082 of NZ_JBFAXU010000042.1, read as the reverse complement.
CCGGTGACGAGGACGGTGCCGTCGGGCCGCCACGGGGTGGATTCGGCCGCGTCGTCCATCGGCACCCTGGTCAGCCGCGGGACCCTGATCTCCCCCTGGCGGAGGGCCACTTCGGGCTCGTCCGCTCCCAGGACGGCGGGCAGGACCCGTACGGAGGCTTCGGTGCCGTCGAAGTCGGCCAGCAGGAAGCGGCCGGGGTTCTCCTCCTGCGCGGACCTGACGAGGCCCCAGACGGGGGCGTGGGTGAGGTCCGGGACCTCTCCTTCCTCGGCCGAGGTGGCGACCGCGCCCCGGGTCATGATCATGAGGCGGGAGGCGCTGAACCGGGGCTCGGCCAGCCAGTCCCGGAGGGTGGCCAGCACCTCGTGGGCCACGGCGCGCACGCCGTCCGGGGTGGCGGCGGGTGCCGTGGGGCACGTGTACAGCACGAGTTCCGGCACGGCCGTGCCGGCGTCGAGCGCCGTGCGGAGGGACGCGAGGTCGGGGTGGACGGGCAGGTCCGGACCCCAGAGGGCGGCATCGGCCGCACCGGCTGCCCCCTCCAGCCTGGCGGCTGCGGCGGCCCCGGCGGCCCCGGCCACCTCCTGCGCCCCGGCTGTCCCCGATGTTCCGGCCACGAGGGCCCAGTTCCCGCGAACCGCTTCGGCGGCGAGGCCCAGCGGCAGCTGGTTCCAGTCGATGCGGAGCATCGACTCCCGCTGCTTGGTGCCGGTGGCCGCGATGGCCGCGGCGGCGACCCGTGCCGCGGTGACCGGGCGGACGAGGAGCGATTCGACCGTGGCGAGGGGCGAGCCGTTGGTGTCGGCGAGCTCCACCTTGAGGGTGTCGGTGCCGGCGGGGGTGAGCCGCACCCGGAAGGCGGCGGCCCCGCCCCGGTGGGAGCGGATGCCGCGCCAGGCGAAGGGCAGTTGGGAGGTGCCGGTGTCCTGCGGCTTGCGGCCGCCGAGGAAGTCGCCGGCGCTCAGGACGGAGTCGAGGAGGGCGGGGTGCAGGCGGTAACGGGCGGCGTTCTCGTGTGCGTCCTCGGGGAGCGCCACGTCGGCGTACACCTCGTCGCCGAGCCGCCAGACCCTGCGGAGGCCCTGGAACATGGGGCCGTAGTGCATGCCCTGCCCTGCGAAGTACTCGTACACGGTGCTGATGTCGACCGGGCGGGCGCCCTCGGGGGGCCAGGGGCCGCGGCCGACACCGGTCTCGGGGGCCGGCCCGTCGGCCGTGGCGAGGAAACCGGTGACGTGCCGGGTCCAGGGGGCGTCGGCGGGGGCGTTCTCGCTGCGTGAGTAGACCGTCAGCGGGCGCCTGCCCGTGCCGTCGCCGTCGCCGACGACGACCTGGATCGCGGTTCCTCCCGACCACTGGAGCGTCATCATCGTCTCGATGGTGATCTCTTCGACGAGGTCGCAGCCGACCTCCTCGCCGGCGCGCAGCGCGAGCTCGACGTAGCCGGTGCCGGGCAGCACCAGGGTGCCGAGGACGTCGTGGTCGGCGAGCCAGGGGTGGGTCTCCACGGACAGCCGGCCGGTCAGGACGACCTGGTCGGAGTGGGGCGAGGGCACCACCGCACTGAGCAGCGGGTGGCCGGCGGGCCGCTGCCCGCTGCCCGCCACGTCTCCGGCCGCCCCTTCGGGGGCGTCGAGCCAGAAGCGGCGCCGTTCGAAGACGTACGTGGGAAGGTCGACGCGCCGGGGCGTCGACGCGCCGAAGAACGCCGGCCAGTCGGGGCTCAGGCCGTGGGCGTGCAGGCGGGCGAGACCGGTGAGGAGCGTGTCGGTCTCGGGCCGCTGACGCCGCGAGAGGGGGACGGTGAGGTGTCCGGGCCCGTCGAGGCACGCCTCGGCGAGCGCGGTGAGCACGGCGTCGGGGCCGATCTCCACGAACCGGGTCGTGCCTTCGCTCCGCAGGTGGCGGACGCCGTCGGCGAACCGGACGGGTTCGCGGACGTGGCGCACCCAGTAGTCGGGCGAGCCGAGTTCCGCGGCGGTGGCGGCGGCGCCGGTGACGTTGGAGACGACGGGTACGTCCGGGGCGTGGAACGTCACGCCCTGCAGCACCTGCCGGAACTCTTCGAGCATGGGCTCCATGAGGGGCGAGTGGAAGGCGTGCGACACCTGGAGCCGGCTGGTCTTGCGGCCGGTCTCGCGGAACCGGTCGGCCACCTGGGCCACCTCGTCCTCGACGCCCGACAGGACGAGGGCGGACGGCCCGTTCAGGGCGGCGACGGCGACCCCGTCGGTGAGGAGGGGCAGCACCTCCTCCTCGGTCGCCTGGACCGCGACCATGGCGCCGCCGGGCGGCAGCGCCTGCATGAGGCGGCCGCGGGCGGCGACGACGGCGCAGGCGTCCGGCAGCGAGAGCACCCCGGCCACGTGGGCGGCCGCCAGTTCGCCGATGGAGTGCCCCATGAGGACGTCGGGGGTGATCCCCCACGACTCCACGAGCCGGTAGAGGGCGACCTCGAAGGCGAAGAGGGCGCTCTGTGTGAGGGCGGTGCGGTGCAGGGCGTCGGCGTCCGGGCCGTCGGCGGGCGCGAAGAGCACCTCGCGCAGGGAGCGGCCGAGGAGGGGGTCGAGCTCGGCGCAGACCGCGTCGAGCGTCCTGGCGAACACCGGGTGGGCGGCGTACAGTTCGCGGCCCATCCCGGCCCGCTGCGCGCCCTGACCGGAGAACAGGAAGGCGGTGAGGCCGCCGGGCGCGGTCCGCCCCGTGACGGTCCGTCCGGGGGACGCGAGGGACGCGCCGGACGCGTCGGACGCGTGGGACGCGTGGGACGCGCCGGACGCGCCGGACGCGTCCGACTCGCCGGACGCGTCGGACTCGCCGGGCACGGCGGCCCCGGCCCGTCCGGCCAGGTCCGCCAGGGCGTGCTCGGCGCCGGTGCGGTCCTCGGCGAGGACGACGGCGCGGTGTTCCAGTGCGGCGCGGGTGGTGGCGAGGGAGTAGGCCACGTCCGTGAGGCGCTGCCCGGGGTGGGCGCGCAGGTGTGCGAGGAGCGCGTCCGCCTGCTGGCGCAGCGCCCCCTCGCTCTTCGCGGACAGCACCAGCGGCAGGGGGACGGTCGCCGGCTCGGCCTGCTCCGACGCGGGCTGCCCCGCCTCGGGCCGGGCGTGCTCCGTCCGCGCCGACTCGGGCCGGGCGGACTCGGCCTGCCCGGGCTCGTGACGGACCGGCTCGGTACCGGTGGGCCGGGTCCCGGTGGGCTCGGTCCCCGTGGGCCGGGTCCCGGTGGGCTCGGTCCCCGTGGGCCGGGTCCCGGTGGGCTCGGTCCGGGCCGGCTGCCCGGGCGGTGCCTCCTCCACGATCAGGTGCGCATTGGTGCCGCTGAGGCCGAAGGAGGACACGGCTGCCCGGCGCGTACGGACGCCCGCCGGCCAGGGCACCGGCTCGGTCAGCAGCCGGACGCCGCCCTCCGACCAGTCGACCTGGGGCGAGGGCTCGTCCACGTGCAGGGTTCGGGGCAGCAGCCCGGCGTTGAGCGCCATCACCATCTTGATCACGCCGGCGACGCCGGACGCGGCCTGGGCGTGCCCGATGTTCGACTTGATCGAGCCGAGCCACAGGGCCTGCTCGTCGGTGCGTCCCTGTCCGTACGTGGCGATCAGCGCCTGTGCCTCGATCGGGTCGCCGAGCCGGGTGCCGGTGCCGTGGCCCTCGACGGCGTCCACGTCGGCCGGGGTGAGGCCGGCGGAGTGCAGCGCCTGCTGGATGACCCGCTGCTGGGACGGGCCGTTGGGGGCCGTGAGCCCGTTCGATGCGCCGTCCTGGTTGATGGCCGAGCCGCGGATGACGGCGAGGACGGGGTGGCCCTGTGCCTGGGCGTCGGAGAGGCGCTCGACGAGCAGCAGGCCGATGCCCTCGCCCCAGCCGGTGCCGTCGGCCGCACCGGCGAACGCCTTGCACCGCCCGTCCGGGGACAGGCCGCGCTGCTGGCTGAACCCGACGAAGACGTCAGGGGTCGGCAGGACGGTGACGCCGCCGGCGAGCGCCATGGTGACCTCGCCCTGCCGCAGGGCCTGGCAGGCCATGTGCAGGGAGACGAGGGAGGAGGAGCAGGCGGTGTCGACGGTGACCGCGGGGCCTTCGAGGCCGAGGCTGTAGGCGACCCGGCCGGAGGCGATGCTTGCCGCGCTGCCGTTGCCGAGGTAGTCCACGAGGTCCGCGGGCACCTCGCGCAGCCGGCTGCCGTACTCGTGGTACATCACGCCCACGTAGACGCCGGTGCGGCTGCCGCGCATCGAGGTGGGGTCGATGCCCGCCCGTTCGAAGGCCTCCCACGACGCCTGGAGCAGCAGACGCTGCTGGGGATCCATGGCCATGGCCTCGCGCGGCATGATGCCGAAGAACTCGGGGTCGAACTCGGTGGCGTCGTGCAGGAACCCGCCCTCGCGGGCGTAGGTGAAGCCCGGCTTGCCCGGCTCCGGGTCGTAGATCTCGTCGCCGGGCCAGCCCCGGTCGACGGGGAAGGGGGTGATGGCGTCGCGGCCCTCGGCCACCAGCTGCCACAGCTCCTCGGCGGAGGACACTCCGCCCGGGTAGCGGCAGCTGATGCCGACGATGGCGATGGGTTCGTCGGCCGGCGCCGACACCGCGGGGGCGGCGGGCGCGGCGGGCGCGACGGCGCCGGACAGCCGGGTCGTCAGGTGGTCCGTCACGGCGCGGGCGTTCGGGAAGTCGAAGACGAGGGTGGCGGGCAGCCGCAGGCCGGTGGCGGCGCCGAGCTGGTTGCGCAGCTCGACGGCGGCGAGCGAGTCGAAGCCCAGGTCCTTGAACGGGCGGTCCGGGCCGACGGCCTCGGCCCCGGAGTGGCCGAGGATGCCGGCGACGTGGGTGCGGACGAGTTCCAGCACCAGGCGGGAGCGTTCGGCGTCCGTCCGTCCTGCCAGTGTGCGGGCCAGTTCACCGGCCGCGTCGGCCTGCGCGGTCGACTCCACCGTCCGGCGCGCGAGGCCGCGCACCATGCCGCGCAGCAGTGCCGGTATCTCGTCGGTGCGGGTGCGCAGGGCGCCCGGGTCGACGCGGAGCGGGGCGAGGAGGGGGGTGTCGGCGGCGAGGCCCGCGTCGAAGAGGGCGAGCCCTTCCTCCAGCGTCAGGGCGGGCAGGCCGAGCCGGCGCATCGTGCGCAGGTCGCTCTCGGTCAGGTCGCCGTCGTCCCCGGTGCTGACGGCCCAGAGGCCGAAGGCCAGCGAGACGGCGGGGAGGCCATCGGCGGCGCGCCGGGTGGCCAGGGCGTCGAGGAAGGTGTTGGCGGCGGCGTAGTTGCCCTGCCCCTCGGCCAGTACGAGACCGCCGGCGGAGGAGAAGAGGACGAAGGCGTCCAGGTCGAGGTCGCGGGTGAGGGTGTGGAGGTTCCAGGCGCCGTCCACCTTGGGCCGCAGCGACGTCTCCAGGCTCTCGGGCGTCATGGTCCGCAGCAGGGATCCGCCCAGGACGCCGGCGGCGTGGACGACGGCGGTCAGCGGGTGCGCGGCGGGTACGGCGTCGAGGACCGCGCGCAGCGCCTCGCGGTCGGCGACGTCGCAGGCGGCGACGGTGACCTCGGCTCCCTGGCCCTCGAGTTCGGCGCACAGCTCCGCCGCCCCCGCCGCGGCCGGACCGCGCCGGCTGGTGAGCAGCAGGTGCCGGACCCCGTGCACCGCGACCAGATGCCGGGCCAGATGCGCGCCCAGCCCACCGGTGCCACCGGTGATCAGCACGGTGCCGTCACCGGACCACACCACCGGACCGGCCTCCGCCACCGCCCCGGTCCTGACCAGGCGCGGCACGCTGACGACGCCGTCGCGGACGGCCGTTTCGGGCTCACCGGAGGCGGCGACCGCGGAGACGGTGTCCCAGGAGGCGGGTGTGCCGTCGACGTCGACGAGCACGATCCGGCCGGGGTGCTCGGCCTGGGCGGCCCGCACCAGGCCCCAGACGGGCGACTGGGCGACGTCCACCACCTCGCCCGCGGCGCCGCGCGTCACGACGACCAGGCGGGAGGCGGCGAACCGCTCGTCCTCCAGCCACGTCTGGAGGGTCTCCATCACCTGCAGCGCGAGCGCGCGCGCCCGGTCCGGCACGTCGGCCGCGTCCGCGTCCGTCTCCGCGTCGACGTCCGCGTCGAGGGACGGGCAGGCGTAGACGATCGTGTCCGGTGCCTCGTCCGTCGGCGCGAGTTCCTCCAGCCGCGGCAGTGCGCGGGTCCCGGGGGCGTGGCCCACCGGGGTCCATTCGAGGCGGAACAGCGAGCCCTGTCGCTCGGCGACGGTCAGCTGGTCGGGCGACACGGGCCGGGAGACGAGGGACTCGACGGTGGCCACCGGGCGGCCCTCGCCGTCGGCGACCTCGATCGCCGACAGTTCGTCGCCGCGCACGCGGCGGATCCAGACACGGAGCGCCGAGGCGCCCGCCGCGTGCAGGGTGACTCCGCTCCACGAGAACGGCAGGAGGGTCTCCTCCCCACCGAGCATGTCGGCGTGCATCGCCGTGTCGAGGAGCGCCGGGTGCAGGCCGAACCGGCCGGCTTCGGTGTGGGCGTCCGCCGGCAGGGCGACCTCGGCGAACACCTCGTCGCCGCGCTTCCAGGCGGCTCGCAGTCCGCGGAAGACCGGCCCGTACGCGTAGCCGAGGCCGGCCAGTCGCTCGTAGGCACCTTCGACGGCGAGCGGCGTGGCGCCCTGGGGCGGCCAGGCGGTGAGGTCGACGGCCGGGGTCGCCGTGCCGGGTGAGACGGCGCCGGTGGCGTGCCTCGTCCACGGGAGGTCCGTGGCCGTGCGCCGGGAGTAGACGTCGACCGTGCGGGCGCCGGAGGTGTCGGGAGCGCCGACCACGACCTGGACGGCGACGCTCTCGCCTTCGGCGAGGACCAGCGGTGCCTCCAGGGTCAGTTCGTCGATCCGGCGGCAACCGACCTCGTCGCCCGCGCGGACGGCGAGCTCGACGAAGCCGGTGCCGGGCAGGAGCACGCTGTCGAGGACGCGGTGGTCGGCGATCCACGCCTGGGCGCCCGTCGAGAGCCGGCCGGTGAGCACGACTCCGCCGTCGGGCTCCGGGGAGACGACCGCCGCGCTCAGCAGAGGGTGGTCCACGGGTTCCAGGCCGACGCTGCTCGGGTCGCCCGCCGTGGCCTGCGCGTCGAGCCAGTAGCGCTGGTGCTGGAAGGCGTACGTGGGCAGGTCGACGTGCGCGGCTCCGTGGCCGGCGAAGAACCGGTCCCAGGGAATCGGCACTCCGCGGGCGTGGGCGTGGCCGAGCGCGGTGAGCAGCTCGGGCGCCTCGGGGCGGTCCCGGCGCTGGACGGCGACGAAAGCGGCGTCCGTGCCGTCCGGGAGGCAGTCGGCCCCCACGGCCGACAGCGGGGCGTCGGGTCCGAGTTCCAGGAAGGTGGTGACGCCCTGCGCCGTGAGGGTGGTGACGGCATCGGCGAAGCGGACCGCGTCACGGACCTGCCGCACCCAGTACGCGGGCGAGTCCAGCTCCTCAGCCGTCTCACCGGTGACGGTCGAGATGACCGGGATACGGGCGGAGCCGTAGGTGAGCCCGTCCAGGACCGTGCGGAACTCCTCCAGCATCGGCTCCATCAACACCGAGTGGAACGCGTGCGAGACCTTCAGCCGCGACGTACGAACACCCCGCTCGGCGAAATGCTCGGCGATCCGCAGAACTTCGCCCTCGACACCCGAAACGACCACCGACGACGGCCCGTTGACCGCCGCAATACCGACGCCGTCGAACAGGTGTGGGAGGACATCCGCTTCGGGTGCCGCGACGGCGACCATCGCGCCGCCCTCCGGCAGCGCCTGCATCAACCGCCCACGCGCCGCCACCAACACCGAGGCATCCGCCAGGGACAACACCCCCGACACGTGCGCGGCAGCGATCTCCCCCACCGAGTGACCGGCGAGAGCGTCCGGCCGGACACCCCACGACTCCACCAGCCGGAACAACGCCACCTCGACCGCGAACAACGCGGCCTGCGCGAACACCGTCTGATTCAGCAGACCGGCGTCCTCACCCCACATCACCTCCCGCAACGGACGCTCAAGATGCACATCAAGCTCCGCAACCACCGCGTCCAACGCCTCAGCGAACACCGGGAACGACGCATACAGCTCACGCCCCATCCCCAGACGCTGAGCACCCTGACCCGAGAACACGAACGCGAGCTTTCCGAACTGGGCGGTGGCGCACACGGTGCCCGCCGCCACCGCGTCCAGGCCGCGCGCGAGCTCGTCGCGGTCCGTGCCGACGGCCCAGGCACGGCATTCGAGTGCCGTGCGGGTGGTGGCCAGGGCCCGGCCCGCGGAGGCCAGTCCGTCGTCGGGGAGTTCGTCCAGGAAGGCGCGCAGCCGCGTGGCCTGTGCGCGCAGGGCGTCGGGCGTCTTGCCGGACACCACCCACAGGACGGGACCGTCGGCCCCGGCTCCGCTCGCGCTCTCGGGGGCGTCGGCCGGTTCGGTCGGTCGGGTCGGCTCGTCGGCCGCGGGCGGTTCCTCGAGGAGGAGGTGGGCGTTGGTGCCGCTGACGCCGAAGGAGGAGACGCCGGCCCGGCGGGGCCGGTCGCCGCGTTCCCAGGCGACCGGTTCCGTGAGCAGCCGAACCGCGCCGGACGTCCAGTCCACCTCGGTGGACGCCTCGTCGGCGTGCAGCGTCCTCGGCAGCAGGCCGTGTCGCAGGGCCTCGACGGTCTTGATGACGCCCGCGACGCCGGCGGCGGCCTGGGTGTGTCCCATGTTCGACTTGACCGAGCCGAGCAGCAGCGGACGGCCGTCCTCCGGGCGTTCCTGGCCGTAGGTCGCCATGAGGGCCTGGATCTCGATCGGGTCGCCGAGGGGGGTTCCGGTGCCGTGGCCCTCGACGACGTCCACGTCGGCGGCGGTGAGTCCGGCCCGGTCGAGGGCCTGTCGGATCACCCGTTCCTGCGAGGGTCCGTTGGGGGCGGTCAGGCCGTTGGAGGCGCCGTCCTGGTTGACGGCGGAGCCGCGCACCAGGGCGAGCACCTGGTGGCCGTTGCGGCGGGCGTCCGAGAGCCGCTCCAGGAGGACGAGGCCGGCGCCCTCGCCCCAGCCCATGCCGTCGGCGCCCGCGCCGAAGGACTTGCAACGCCCGTCGGCGGCGAGGCCGCGCTGGCGGCCCGCGTCGATGAAGGTGTCGGGGGTGGACATCACCGTCACGCCACCGGCCAGCGCCATCGAGCACTCGCCCCGCTGGAGGGCCTGGACGGCCCAGTGCATGGCGACGAGCGAGGAGGAGCAGGCGGTGTCGACGGTGACGGCGGGGCCTTCGAGGCCGAGGGCGTAGGCGACCCGGCCGGAGACGACGCTGCCGAGGCTGCCCGTGCCGTGGTGGGCGGCGACGTCCTCGGGCAGGGGGCCGATCCGCATGCCCCAGTCGTGGTACATGACGCCGGCGAAGACACCGACGTCACGGCCCGCGACGGAGCGGGGGTCGAGGCCGGCGCGTTCCAGGGTCTCCCAGGCCGTTTCGAGGAGCAGGCGCTGCTGGGGGTCCATGGCCTGGGCCTCGCGGGGGCTCACGCCGAAGAAGTCGGCGTCGAAGCCGGCGGCGTCGTAGAGGAAGCCGCCTTCGCGGGTGTAGCTCTTGCCGGGGGTGCCGGGCTCGGGGTCGTAGACGTCGGGCCAGCCGCGGTCGGTGGGGAACTCGCCGACGGCGTCGGTGCCGGAGGCGACCAGCTGCCAGAGCTCCGCCGGGGAGGTGACGCCGCCGGGGTAGCGGCAGCCCATGCCGACTATGGCGATGGGTTCGGTGTCGGTGGCGGGTCCGCGGCGGACGTGGGTGCCGTTCGCCGCGGCGGTGCTGAAGATCTTCTCGGCGAGGTGCGTGGCGAGCGCCTCGGGCGTCGGGTGGTCGAAGGTCATGGTGGCGGTGAGCCGGAGGCCCGTCGCCGCGTTGAGGCGGTTGCGCAGTTCGACGGCGGCCAGGGAGTCGAAGCCGACCTCGTTGAAGGCGCGCGCGGGGTGGACGGCGCCGGCGCCGTCGTGGCCGAGGATCGCGGCCGCCTGGGTGCGGACGAGGTCGAGGAGCGCGGCGTGGCGCTCGGCGGGCTCCAGGTTGTCGAGGTGCTGGGCCAGGGTGGTGGCGACGGCGTGGCCGGTCGCGGCGGAGCGGCGTGCCGGGCCGCGGATCAGGCCGCGGACGATCGCGGGGAGTTGGTCGATGCGGCGCTGGAGGACGCCCGGGTCGAGCCGTACGACGGCGACGGCGGGGTCGTCCCCGGCGAGGGCGCGGTCCATCTCGGCGAGGTACTCGTCCGGGGAGAGCGGGACGAAGCCGAGGTGGCGGACGCGTTGCAGGGCGGCCTCGTCGAGGCCCGCGCCCATGCCGGCGTCGCCGGTCCACAGGGCCCAGGCCACGGAGGTGGCGACCAGGCCGGAGGCGGTGCGGTGGCGGGCGAGGGCGTCGAGGAAGCCGTTCGCGGCGGCGTAGTTGCCCTGCCCGGCGGCGTCCAGGACGGCGGCGGTCGAGGAGAAGAGGACGAAGGCGTCCAGGTCGAGGTCGCGGGTGAGGGTGTGGAGGTTCCAGGCACCGTCCACCTTGGGCCGCAGGACGGTGTCCATGCGCGCGTCGGTGAGCTGTCCGATGAGGGCGTCGTCGAGGACGCCGGCGGTGTGGACGACGGCGGTCAGCGGGTGCGCGGCGGGTACGGCGTCGAGGACCGCGCGCAGCGCCTCGCGGTCGGCGACGTCGCAGGCGGCGACGGTGACCTCGGCTCCCTGGCCCTCGAGTTCGGCGCACAGCTCCGCCGCCCCCGCCGCGGCCGGACCGCGCCGGCTGGTGAGCAGCAGGTGCCGGACCCCGTGCACCGCGACCAGGTACCGGGCCAGGTACGCGCCCAGCCCACCGGTGCCGCCGGTGATCAGCACGGTGCCGTCGCCGGACCACACCACCGGACCGGCCTCCGCCACCGCCCCGGTCCTGACCAGGCGCGGCACGGTGACGACGCCGTCGCGGATCTTCGCCTGGCTCTCGCCGGAGGCGGCCACGGCGGCGACGGCGGCGTCGGAGGCGGTCGTGCCGTCGGTGTCGACGAGGACGATCCGGCCGGGGTGCTCGGCCTGGGCGGCCCGCACCAGGCCCCAGACGGGCGACTGGGCGAGGTCGACCTCGTCGCCCATGGCGCCGCGGGTCGCGACGACGAGGCGGGAGGCGGCGTACCGCTCGTCGTCCAGCCATTCCTGAAGGGTCCTCAGGACCTCCAGGACGACCTGGCGCATCCGGCCGGGGACGTCGGCCCCGGCGGTGCCGGCGGTGGTGTCGTCGGCTCCGGGGCAGATGAGCATGACGGTCTCCGGCGGGTCGCCGATGCCGTCGAGGGCGGTCAGGAGCGGGGGCACGGGGCCCGCGGGGTCCACCGCCACGGGGATCCAGTCCACCCGCAGCAGGGCGTCGGAGCCGCCGGCCGCGGACGTCAGCTGGTCGGCCGGGACGGGCCGTACGACCAGGGATCCCACGGTCGCCACGGGGCGGCCGGTGTCGTCGGCGAGGTCGATGCCGGTGACCTCCTCGCCGCGGACGCGGTGGATCCGGACGCGGAGCGCGCCGGCACCCGAGGCGTGCAGGGTGATCCCGCCCATCGAGAACGGCAGCATGGGGCCGGCGTCGTGGCCGGCCAGCATGTCGACGTGCATGGCCGCGTCGAGGAGCGCCGGGTGCAGGCCGAACCGGCCGGCTTCGGCGCGGGCCTCCTCCGGCAGCGCCACCTCGGCGAAGAGTTCGTCGCCGCGCCGCCAGGCGGCCCTCAGGGCCTGGAAGACGGGGCCGTAGCCGTAGCCCTGCTCGGTGAGGTCGGCGTAGAGGCCGGTGACGTCGACGGGCTGGGCGCCCTCCGGCGGCCACGAGGTCAGCGGCAGGCCCGTCGTGCCGTCGGCGGGGGCGAGGAGACCGTGGGCGTGCCGGGTCCACGGCTCGTCCTCGGGGGCGTCCTCGGGGCGGCTGTGGATCTCGACGGTGCGCCGACCGGTGGGGTCCGGCGCGCCGACGACGACCTGGAGGGCCGTGCCGCCCTCGGCGGGCAGGAGCAGGGGGGCCTCGAAGACGAGTTCGTCGAGCGTGCCGCAGTCGGCCTCGTCGCCGGCGCGTACGGCGAGTTCGACGAGCGCGGTGCCGGGCAGCAGGGCCGTACCGGAGATGACGTGGTCGGCGAGCCACGGGTGCGAGGCGAGGGAGACGCGGCCGGTGAGGACGACTCCGGCCGAGCCCGCCAGGTGCACGACGGCGCCCAGCAGGGGGTGGCGGGCCGCGATCTGTCCGATGCCGGGGAGGTCGGAGCGGCCGGAGGGGGCGGTGAGCCAGAAGCGCCGCCTCTGGAAGGCGTACGTGGGCAGCTCGACGCGCCGCGCGCCGGTGCCCGCGAAGAGGCCCTCGCCGTCGAGGCCGGCGCCGCGGGTGTGGGCGGCCGCGACCGCGGCGAGGAGCGTGGCGGCCTCGTCGTGGCCACGGCGCAGGACCGCGGTGAACAGCGGGGGTTCGGCGCTGTCGGCCAGGCAGTCCTGGCCCATGGCGGAGAGCACCGGGTCCGGTCCGAGCTCGACGAAGGTGGTGACGCCCTGCCCGGCCAGCCAGGAGACGCCGTCCTGGAAGCGGACGGCCTCGCGCACGTGCCGGACCCAGTAGTCGGGCGAGCACAGTTCGGCGGCGGCGGCCGCGCGCCCCGTGACGTGGGAGACGACGGGGATGCGGGGTGCCGTGTACGAGAGGATCCGGGCGACGCGCCCGAACTCCTCCAGCATCGGTTCCATCAGTGCCGAGTGGAAGGCGTGGGAGACCTTGAGGCGGGAGGTCCGGCGCCCGAGCTCCGCGAAGTGCGCGGCGATCCGCAGGACTTCGGTCTCCTGGCCGGAGACCACGACCGCCGTGGGGCCGTTGACGGCGGCGAGGTCCGCTCCGGCGCCGAGGTGTGGCGCCACCTCCTGCTCGCTCGCCTCGACGGCGACCATCGCGCCGCCCTCGGGCAGTGCCTGCATGAGGCGCCCGCGCGCGGCCACCAGGGCCGCCGCGTCCTCCAGCGGGAACACCCCGGCCACGTGCGCGGCGGCGATCTCGCCGACCGAGTGCCCGGCGAGGAAGTCCGGCCGGACGCCCCACGACTCGACGAGGCGGAAGAGCGCCACCTCCACGGCGAACAGGGCGGGCTGGGCGAACTCCGTCCGCTGGAGCAGCTCGGCTTCGGCGGAGCCCTCGGTGGCGAAGAGCACGTCCCACAGGGACCGTTCGAGCTGGAGGTCGAGGTAGCCGATGGCCTCGTCGAGGGCCTCGGCGAAGACGGGGTACGCCCGGTACAGCTCACGTCCCATGCCGAGGCGTTGGGACCCCTGGCCGGTGAACAGGAACGCCGTTCCGCGGCCCTCGGCGACGCCCTCGTGGAGGCCGGGGGCGGTATCCGCGGCGGCCAGGGCGCGCAGGGCGCGCAGCAGTTCGCCGTGGTCGGCCGCGACCACGGCGGCGCGGTGCGGCAGGGCGGCGCGGGAGGTGGCGAGGGAGTAGCCGAGGTCCGGCAGGTCCGGGGCCGGGCGCCGTTCCAGGAAGTCGAGCAGCCGGGCGGCCTGGGCGCGCAGGGCCGGTTCGCTCTTCGCCGAGACGACGACCGGCGTGAGGGCCTGAGTGCCGCGCTCGGCTGCAGGGGCGGTGCCCGAGCCGGCGGCGGCGTCCGTGTCGGGCTCGGTGCCGGTGCCGGCGCCGAGCTCGGTGCCGGTGTCGGGCTCGGTGCCTGTGTCGGGCTCGGTGCCGGTGTCGGGCTCGGTGCCGGTGTCGGGCTCGGTGTCCGGTGCGGAGGCGGCGTCGGCGGGCGGTTCCTCCAGGATGACGTGCGCGTTGGTGCCGCTGATGCCGAACGAGGAGACGCCGGCCCGGCGGGGTCTGCCGTTCCGCTCCCAGGCGACCGGCTCCGCGAGCAGCCGGACGTCGCCCCGGGTCCAGTCGACGGCGGTCGTCGGGGTGTCCCCGTGCGGGGTCCTGGGCAGGGTGGCGTGCCGCATCGCCTCGATCATCTTGATCACGCCGGCGGCGCCCGAAGCGGCCTGGGTGTGCCCGATGTTCGACTTGACCGAGCCCAGCCACAGCGGCTGTCCTTCGGGGCGGTCCTGGCCGTAGGCAGCGAGGAGGGCCTGCGCCTCGATGGGGTCGCCGAGCCTCGTGCCGGTGCCGTGCGCCTCGACCGCGTCCACCTGGTCGGGGGTGAGTCCGGCGTCCGCGAGGGCCTGTCGGATCACCTTCCGCTGGGCCGCGCCGCTCGGTGCGGTCAGGCCGTTGGAGGCGCCGTCCTGGTTGACGGCGGAGCCGCGGACCACGGCCAGTATCCGGTGGCCGTTGCGGACGGCGTCGGAGAGGCGCTCCACGACGAACAGGGCGGCACCCTCGGCGACGTTGGTGCCGTCGGCCCCGTCGGAGAACGCCTTGATCCGTCCGTCGGCCGCGAGCCCGCGCTGCCGGCTGAACTCGGTGAAGATGCCGGGGCCGCCGAGGACGGTGACGCCGCCGGCCAGGGCCAGCGAGCACTCGCCGCGGCGGACGGCGCCGGCGGCGAGGTGCAGGGCGACGAGGGAGCCGGAGCAGGCGGTGTCGATGGTGACGGCCGGGCCTTCGAGGCCGAGGGCGTAGGCGACCCGTCCGGAGACGACGCTGTGCGCCATGCCGGTGCCGATGTAGCCGTCGAGGCCTTCCGGGGCCTCGGTGGGGCGGACGCCGTACTCGCTCACGCCGGTGCTGACGAACACGCCGGTGCGGCTGCCGCGCAGCGCCGACGGATCGGTGCCGGTGCGTTCCAGGGCCTCCCAGGCGACCTCCAGGACGATCCGCTGCTGCGGGTCCATGGCCTGGGCCTCGCGGGGCCCGATGCCGAAGAAGTCGGCGTCGAACTCGGTCGCGGTGCCGAGGAATCCGCCGGTGGTGACGTAGCTGCTGGGGTGGTCCCCGTCGGTGTCGAAGAGGGCGCCGAGGTCCCAGCCGCGGTCGGTGGGGAACGCGTCGGTCACGACGCGGCCCTCGGTGACGAGCTCCCAGAGGTCTTCGGGGGACCCGACGTCCCCGGGGTAGCGGCAGCCCACGCCCACGATGGCGACCGGCTCGTCCTCGACGCGGGGCCGGGCGACGGGCTCGGGCGAGGCCTCGGTGAGGCCGAGGAGCTCGGCGCGCAGCGCCTCGGCCAGTTGCTCGACCGTGGGGTGCTCGAAGGCGACCGTGACGGGCAGTGCGAGACCGGTCGCGGCGCCCAGCCGGGCATGCAGCTCGATGAGCCCGAGGGAGTCCAGTCCCTGCTCCCGGAAGGGGGTCCGGTGGCTGAGCACCGGCTCGTCGTCCGGGTGGATCCTGCGCAGGATCGCTCCGGCCTCCCCGCCGACCAGCTCGTGGAGCAGCCGGCTCTGTTCGGGGACCGTCAGTTCCTCCAGCCGGCCCGCCAGCGCCAATCGCTCCTCCGGCAGGTCGGCACCGTCAGAAATAAAGCCCTCAGGCTCGCGCATTGGCGCACACTCCGCATCCTCGGCCCGTAGTCGGCGCCCGCGTGCGAAGAGGACACGCAGACCGCCACAAAACCGCACGGTACGAGGGGCGGGAGGGCCGCCCACACCCCTACCGGCCCCTAACCGGGGAGGTGCTGCGGGGTGTGGTCGCGGGCGTGGAGCCAGCGGTCGGTGGCGGTGACCAGGCGCTCGGTCCAGACCGCGAGGGTCCGCTCGCCCTCCTCGGCGTGGGCGCCCGTCGGGTCCCCCAGGACGCCGCTGGGGCTGACAGCCCCTACGCCGGAGTGCCGCAGCTCGTCGATGATGGCGGGGAGCGGGCGGAGGTCGCCTGGCGCGTAGCGGTCGGTGCGCACCGCGTCGGGGCGCAGGGCGAGCATGACCGAGGTCTCGGTGCGGCCGGCGTGGCTGTCGTCGGGCGGGCCGGCGGGGCCCCAGGCGAGCACCCGGCGGCCTTCGGCGCGCAGCCGGGCGACGGCGCGGCGCACCGGTACGGCGTTGCCGCCGTGGGCCGAGACGAGCACGACCCCGGCGAAGGCGTCGGCCGAGCGGACGAGTTCGACGAGCAGCAGCTCGGTGGCCTCCCGGCCGATGGACAGCGTCCCGGGGAAGGCCATGTGCTCGCCGCTCGACCCGTACGGGACCGGGGGCGCGGTGACGACGCCGGGGCGGGCGTGGGCGAGCCGGGCGCAGAGCGCGACGGCGATCTCGGTGTCCACGGTGAAGGGCAGGTGGGGGCCGTGCTGTTCGGTCGAGCCGACGGGGACGGCGAGCAGGCGGCGGGCGAGGTCCGGGGCGGCCTCGGGCCAGGTGAGCCGGGCGAGTCCGGAGCCGCCGGTGTCCGCCGGGGCGGGGGCGTCCCGTATGCCCCGGGCAGCCGCTCCGTCCCGGCTCTCCGGGGCGGTCACGGGGCGTCCCGTCGGGTGCCGCCGGCCGTGCGGCGGGTGAAGGCCGGGAGGAAGGGGCGGAGGGTGCGGTGCCGTACGGCGCCGCGCCAGACGCCCGCTCCGTACGCGAGGTCGTCCGCGATGCGCAGCAGGCACCAGCGGGGCAGGTCGAGCGGGGGCCGTGTCCGGTACCAGTCGTCGATGTGCCGGGTGCACGCCGCGGCGAGCAGCCACCGGCCGCGGCGGGTGGCGAGCAGGGCCGGTACCGCGACGGGCCACCAGGTGCGGGTGACGGCGTCGGCGAACTGCCGGCCGGCGCCCAGGTGGCCGCCGGCCGCGAGCCGGAGCGACTCCTCGGCGGGCACGCCCGTGCCGCGGAGCGTGCGGGGCAGCAGGACGGCGGTGGCCGTGGCCAGTGCGGCCCCGGCGGCCGGGGCTCCGAGGGCGGCGGCCGCCCAGGCCGCCGCGCTCCAGACGGACATGCGGACGGGGGCCGCGGCGCGGCCGTGGCGCAGGGCGAGCGGCGCGGCGCCGGTTCCGTAGCCGACGCGCTGGCGCAGCCAGGCGCTCCAGCGGGTGCGCGGGTCGTGGAGCACGGTGGAGGCCGGCTCGTACCGCACCTGGTGTCCCGCGGCGCCGAGTCGCCAGACGAGGTCGACGTCCTCGCCGAAGCGGAGGCGTTCGTCGAAGCCGTCCAGGGCGCGCAGGGCGGCGGTACGGACGACGAGCGCGGCGGTGGGCACCCAGGCCACGCGGCCGCCGGGGCGTACCTGGGCCGCCTGGGCGCCGAGGTCGAGGGGGCCGCGGCCGCGCTCGTAGCGGCTGAGCAGGGAAGGTCCGGGGGTGCTGCGGACGCGGGGGGCGACGGCGGCGACGGTGGGGTCGGTGAAGTGGGGCAGCAACGGTTCCAGCCAGCCGTCGGGCAGGGTCACGTCGGCGTCGACGAAGGCGACGAGGGCGGTGGTGGCGAGCGGCCAGCCGCTGTTGCGTGCCGCCGCGGGTCCGCCCGCGCGGTCGTGGCGGACGGTGGCGCCGGGGACCGGGTCGGTGGAACCGTCGTCGACGACGATCCTGGTGGCGCCGGGGATGTCCGGGAGGGGTCCGGGACGGTCGCGGACGGGGACGACGAGGGTGACGTCGGCCGTGGCCAGGGGGGCGGCGTCGTAGCGGGGGTGGACCACGCCGGCGCGGACGAGCCGGGCGGCGAGGCGGCGGTGGCGGGGGGCGACGGGTTCGCCGCGCAGCCAGCCGTCGACGGCTTCGGCGCCGGCCGGGGTCAGGCGCAGCACGCGCAGTGGGGAGCCGCCGACGAGGACGCGTCCCCGGTCGTGCCGGCGCAGGGCGGGGTCGGGCTGGAGTCGCAGCCGTGTCATGCGCGGAACCCCCCGTCCGCGCGCAGGACGGTGCCGGTGACGGCCGAGGAGTCCTCGGAGCACAGCCAGCAGACGGCGGCGGCGATCTCGTCGGGTTCCAGGAGCCGTTCGACGGCCTGGTGGCGGGCGAACTCCTCGACGTCCGGCAGGTCGTACAGGGCCGCGCTCGCGTCGAGCATGGCGGTGCGGGTGGAGCCGGGTGAGACGGCCGTGGCGTTGACGCCGGTGCCGCGGAGGTCGGCCGCGAGTCCCCGGACGAGGCCGACGACGGCGTGTTTGGCGGCGTTGTAGCCTGCCAGCCGCCACAGCGGGTGGTGGGAGGCGGCCGAGGCGAGGGCGACGAACCGGCCGGTGCGCGGCTGCGGGCGGCGCAGCATCGCGGGGACGGCGGCGCGGGCGAGGTTGGCCACACCGCGTACGCCGGTGTCGAAGAGGGCGTCCCATTCGGCGTCGGTGGTCTCCCACAGGGGTCGGCCGCCGGCCATGACGGCGGCGGCGGCCACGGCGGCGTCGAGGCCGCCGTACTCGTCCTCGGCGAGGGCGACGGCGGCGGCGAGGGCCTGCGCGTCGCGGACGTCGGCGACGACGGGCCGGACGGCTCCGGGCCGGTGTGGGGCCAGTCCGTTCAACTGCTCGCGGGTGCCGAGGGGGTAGCCGACGCCGGGCAGGTCGGCGCAGACGTCCACGGCGACGACGTTCCATCCGTCGGTGGCGAGTCTGTTCACCACGGCGGCGCCGATGCCTCGCGCCGCTCCCGTCACGATCGCCACTCGCGGGCTCACGCCGGTTCCTCCTGTTCGCGCGGGGGTGCCGGCAGGTAGCCGTGCGTGGTCAGATAGGCGATCAGTTCGTCGGCCGCGGCGGCGGGGCCGGCCGGGGTGACGAGCCGGGTCGGGGTACGGGGGACGAGCGCGCCGGTCAGCTCGGCGAGGCGCCGCAGGTGGTCGCCCTCGGGCGCGGGTTCGTAGCGCGGTCGGGCCCGGAAGGGGCGCGGCCGTCCGGCCCGGACGCGGCCGGGTCCCGGGGTGGCCCGGGTCACCGGGATCGGGGCGGTGCGGGCGGTGATCACCGCGCCGAGGGCGGCGCGGGGCGGCCGTGCGCCGGTGTCCGTCACGGAGCAGACCGCCGGCAGGGGGACGGCGAGGAGTTCGCGGCGTCCGTGGTCGAGTCTGCGCAGTGCGCGCAACTCCGCGCCCTCGTTGTCGAGTTCGAGCAGACCGAGGGCTTGGGCGGCGCCCAGGCGGGCGGCGAGGAAGGCGGGGGTGCCGTCGTCGTCCTCGTCGTGGGCGCCGAAGAGCACGAGCCGGGGCGGACCGTGGTGGCGGGTGACGGCGTCGAGAAGGGCGGCGGCCCTCGTGTCGCCGTCGCCCGGGCCGGTGGCGGGCTCGACGCGCAGTGCGGCGTGCGCACCCGCGGCGAGCGCGTCGCGGAGGGCGTCGTCGGCCCCGGCGCCGCCCAGGGCGGCGACGACGCAGAGGCCGTCCAGTCGGTCCGCGAGGTGGAGGGCCCGTTCCAGGGCGTGGAGGTCGGCGGGGTGGGGACCGCCGGGCGCGTCGGGGCCGCGGAGCACGGCCGTGATCAGCACGGGTCGGGTCACCCCTTGCGGAAGACGACGCCGAAGCCGCCGTCGGGATAGGACCAGCCGATCGCGTCGTCGGCGGGACAGACCTGGTAGCAGACGCCGCACTCGAAGCAGTGCTCGTAGTTGAAGAGGAGGCCTCCGTCCGCGGTGGGCACGAAGAGCGCCGCCGGGCAGGCGGGCACGCACGGCCTGGTGGGGCAGGAGACGCAGACGGCGGTGTCCACGGTGATGTGGGGGCGCTCGTGGACCCGGAAGTCGGCGGTGGCCATCCGGTCCTCGAAGGAGATGTCCCCGTAGGTGTCCGGGCTCATCCGAAGGACCTCCAGCCGGTCAGCGCGTCGGCCACGAGGTGGCGCTTCCTGATGCCGTGGCGGCGCAGGCCGCGCCGGACGAGCGCGCCCAGGCCGGGTTTGGGGCGCGGGTTGTCGACCTGGAACATGCCCTCGACGACCTCGCAGATCAGCGAGGGGTACTGCCGCTGGGTGCGGTCCGAGAGGACCAGCCCGGGCGCCTTGCGGAGCTTGCGGTGGTCGGCGAGGACGAAGGAGTCCTTCAGGGTCCGACGGTAGGAGGCGAGTCCGGTGGCCGAGGTGTCCCCGGCGGCGAGGGCGGCGGCGGCGGCGCGGCCGGCGTACATGCCGGCGCCGAGGGCGAAGTTGACGCCCTCCAGCCAGAGTCCGGCCGCGAGGCACATGCCGGCCGCGTCTCCGGCCACGAGGATGCCGTCACCGGCGAGTTCCGGCATGCCGTCGTAGCCGGCCTCGGGAATGGTGTGGGCGCCGTACTCCACGACCTCGCCGCCGCGTACCAGCGGCCGGACGGCGGGGTGGGCCTTGAGGTCGGCGAGCAGGGCCTCGGGCCGTACGCCCGCCGCGGCCAGCCGGTGCGGGTCGACGACGACGCCGAGGCTGACGGAGTCCAGGTTGGTGTAGAGGAAGCCGCCGCCCGGGATGCCCCGGGTGCAGCCGAGGATCTCGATGTCGAGACCGTCGCGGCCGGAGAGCCCGAAGCGCTCCTCGACGGTGCTGCGGGGCAGCGCGATCGTCTCCTTGACGCCCAGGGTGACGAGGGGCGCGGGGACCCCGGACCACAGGCCGGCCTCCTTGGCCAGGAAGGAGTTGACGCCGTCGCAGGCGATGACGACGCTGGCCGTGAGGTCGCCGTCCGGCCGGTCGGTGCGTACTCCGGTGACGGTGCCGTCGGGGGCTCTGAGCAGTCCCGTGACGACGGTGGAGGGGATCAGGACGGCGCCCGCGGTGACGGCGAGTCCGGCCAGCCAGGCGTCGAGCTCGGCGCGGTGCGCGGTCGCCCCGTTGTACGGGGGCCGGCCCCAGTCCTGGCTGCGGAAGTCGACGGTGAGTGCCTGCGTCTCCGTCATGATCATGGTCGACCGGCGGGTGACCCAGCGCTGGACGGGCATCTCCTCCCACCACGCGGGCACCAGCTCGTCGAGGACGCGTCCGTAGACCACGCCGCCGTAGACGTTCTTCGACCCGGGGAACGGGCCCCGCTCGACGAGGGCGACCGAGCACCCGGCCCGGGCCGCCTCCAGGGCGGCGGCCGCTCCCGCGGGGCCGGCCCCGACGACGACGACGTCGAACTTCGGCTCAGTCATGTGCGGTCTCTCCTCGGCCCTGTCGTCGAACTCCCGTCGTCGCCCGCGGGGCGGCCCTGCGGCGTCGGGTGCGTGCTCTCGGCGTGCGGGGCGCACGCCCCCGTACGGGGCGTACTCGGGCTCGTGGCCGGTGCGGCGGGAGGGCGTGCAGGGCGTCGCGGGGCGGGCGGGGGTTCGACGACGGGGTCGAGCCCCAGCCTCCGGGCCAGTTCGGCCAGGACTCCGGGTGCGTCGGCGACGATGCCCAGGTCGGCCATCGCGGTCATGGGGCAGGCCGGGTCGGTGTTGACGCTGACCACGTGGCGCGGCGAGCCGAGTCCGCCGGTGTGGTGGGTGGCGCCGGAGACGCCGAAGGCGATGTAGAGGTCGGGGGCGACCGTGATCCCGGTGGTGCCGATCTGGCGGTCGTGGCCGAGCCAGCCGGCGTCGGTGGCGACCCGGGTCCCGCCGGCCTCGGCGTCGAGGGCGGCGGCGACGGAGCCGAGCAGCCGTGTCCCGGCGGCGCCGAGTCCCGCTCCGGCGCCGAGGACCCGGCGGGCCTCGGGCAGGGCACGGGTGCCGGGGCGGGGCTCGCGGACCTCCAGGACGCGCGCGTCGGGCACGTGCGCGGCGGTCAGGGCGAGCGGCTCCGGCGGGCAGGCGGGCCGCTCGGGGCCGGTGGCCGGGGTCCCGCCGCGCAGGGTCGCCACGAAGGGGCCGTCGACGGTCAGGTCGACGGCGCAACGGCCGTCCGGGGTCCGGGTCTCGGCGCCGGTGGGGGTGACCGCGAGGGCCTCGGGGAGCAGGGGCCGGTCCAGGGCGGCGGCGAGGCGGGGGGCGAGGTCGCGGCCGTCGTGCGAGGCGGGCAGCAGCACGCTGTGGACGGGGGCGAGGAGCGGGGCGAGCCGGGCGGCGAGCGTGCCCGGGGTGACGGTCCCGGTCTCCGCGCACCAGGCGCGGACGGCCGTGCGGAGCCGTCCGGCCGCCTCCGCGGTGCCGTCGCCGACGAGGAGGGCGAGACCGCCTGCCTCGGCGACGGCCGCGTCGGCGCCGTCGGGTGGTGTGCCGCGGCGGATGACGAGGACGGCGACGGCAGGGGTGCCGGGGGGCAGGGCCGTCACAGCGCGCTCCCGACCCGATGGCCTTCGACGACGGCGGCGTCCGCGCGGCGCGGAGTGAGGCAGTCGCCCACCCGGTGCACGGCGAAGGGCTCGTCGCGGAGCTCCTGCCACAGCCCGTCCTCGGGTTCCTGGTGGACGGCGCACACGATCCAGTCGACCCGGAGGCGCTCGGTGACGCCGGTGGTGTGGACGAGGACGTCCACGTCGAGACCGCCCCGGGTCCCGGCGGTCGGCGCGGTGCCGCCCCCGCCGGCGTCGGTCCCACCGGTGGCGGCCACTTCGACGTCGGTCCCGCCGGTGGCGGCCACTTCGGTGTCGGTCGGTTCGGCGGTGCCGGCAGCGGCTTCGACGGCGGCCGCCGTCGCGGACATCACCACGCGGTCGGTGGACCGGCGGATGCCCTTGGCGTGCGCGCGAACGATGAAGGTCTCCATGTCCAGGGTGAGGCCCAGGTCCTGACCGACCGTCATGCCCGGGGTGACGACGTGCACCCGACAGCCGCGGTCCGCGAGGAGCTCCGCCACGGAGGTCGCCTGGTGGAAGCCGAGTTCGTCGAGGACCAGGACGTCCCCGTGGGGCGCGGCCCGGTCCTCCAGCACGTCGCGCACGTCCACCACCCGGTCGAGTCCCGCGGCCCAGGCCGGCGGCCGGGGTCGGGCGCCGGTGGCCAGGACGACCGCGTCGGGTGACTCGGCCCGCAGCAGGGCGGCCGTGGCCGCCGTACCGGTCCTGATGTCCACTCCGTACCTCCGGCATTCGGCGAGCAGGTTGCGCGCCATGTCGAGGAACTCGGCGCGGCTGGGGACGGTCGCCGCGACGGCGACCTGTCCTCCGGTCGCCCGGGCGCGTTCCAGGAGCGTCACGCGGTGTCCCCGGCGGGCCGCGGTCGCGGCGGCCTGGAGTCCGGCGGGGCCGCCACCGACGACGACGACCTTCTTCGGCCGGGCCGGCACGGCGGGCACGGGCAGCAGTTCGCGCCCGGCCCGGGGGTTCTCGACGCAGCCGAGCCACCGGTTCATGCCGACCCGGCCGACGCACTCCTGGTTGCAGGAGAGGCAGGCGCGGATCTCTGCGGACCGCCCGGCGCGGGCCTTGGCGGTGAAGTCCGGGTCCGCGATCTGGCCGCGGACCACGCCGACGAGGTCGCAGTGGCCTTCGACGAGGGCGCGTTCCGCCTGTTCGGGGCTCTTGATGCGGCCCACGCCGACGACGGGGAGGTCGGTGGCCCGGCGGAAGGCGTTGGCGATGAAGAGGGCGTAGCCGGGCGGGACGGTCATGGACGCCTCGATCATGTAGAGCGTCGAGGTGGCCACGCCGATGGAGGTGTTGAGGTAGTCGACCTGTCCGGTGTCGGCGACGGTCCGGGCGACCTCGACGGCCTCGTCGAGGGTGATCCCGTCCTCGATCAGCTCGTCGCCGCAGAGCCGGACTCCCAGCGCGAGGGCGGGGCCGATCGCGGCGCGTACCGCGCTGATGATCTCGGTGAGGAGCCGGGCCCTGTTGCGCAGCGGACCGCCGTAGGCGTCCGTGCGGCGGTTGGTGGCCGGGGAGAGGAAGCCGCGCACGACGGAGGAGTGCGAGCACTGCAGCTCCACGCCGTCGAAGCCGCCTTCGGCGCAGTGCCGGGCGACGGTCGCGTATCCGTCGACGATGGCGGCGATCTCGTGGCGTTCGACGGCCTTGGGGACCTCGCGGAAGAGCGGGTCGGCAACGGGTGAGGGCGCCCACAGCGCCCTGCGCGTGTACATGCCTGAGCCCTGGCCGCCGTTGTGGTTGAGCTGGGCGAAGATCGGCACGTGGTGGGCGTGCACGGCCTCGGTGATCCTGCGGTAGCCGGCGACGACCGCCGGGTCGAAGCCGTGGATCATCTTCTCGTAGGGCCAGTCCGTGGGGTGGGTGGAGTGTTCCTCGGTGATCACCAGGCCCGCGCCGCCGGCGGCGCGCGCCGCGTAGTAGGCCGCGTGCCGGTGGGTGGGCAGCCCGTCCTCGGCGTAGTTGGTGAGGTGGGCGGAGAACACGACCCGGTTCGGCAGGGCCACGGGGCCCACCTTCAGGGGCGAGAACAGCCGCGGGAAGTCGCTCATGTCCCCACCAGTTCCAGTGCGGCGCGACGGCCCTCCAGGACGGCTTCGTGGACGGTCCGGGGCGCGACGCAGTCCCCCGCGCGGGGAGTGCCGGGGCGGGCGAGGGCGAGCCGTTCGTCGGGCAGGCGGAATCCGCAGTGGACGACGGCGGCACAGTCGAGTTCGGTCCGTTCGCCGGTCAGCAGGTGCTCCACTTCGGCGCGGGTGGCGCTCAGGGCACGCAGGGCCGAGCGCTTCAGCAGGGTGACTCCGGCCCGCTGGAGGCGGGCGTTGGCGTCGGCGAGGTCGCCGGTGGCGGCGAGCGAGCGGCCCGCGACGGGGTCGGGTGTGACGAGCGCGGTGGGACGGCCGGTGGCGGCGACGGCCTCGGCGACGCCGGTCCCCACGGCGTCTCCGACCGGATCGACGACGAGGACGGGTCCGTCGGGCAGGGCGTCGAGCGGCCCGCGGAGCAGTTCGGCGACGTCGATGACGGTCCCGCCGTCCACGGTGCAGTCGAGGGTTCCGGGGAGCGAGCCGGTGGCGAGGACGAGCTCGCGGCCGTCGTGGAGGTCGTCGGGGGTGATGTCGGTGCCGGTGCGCACGGTGACGCCGAGTCTGCGGACCTCCGACTCCAGCCATCGGACCCATCGTTCGAGCCCGGCCCTGCCGTGGACGTGGGCGGCGAGGCGGACGCTGCCCCCGAGCCGCTCGTCGCGTTCGGCGAGTTCGACGCGGTGTCCGCGCAGGGCGAGGACGCGGGCCGCTTCCAGGCCGGCCGGCCCGCCGCCGACGACGAGCACGTCGCGGGGCGGCTCGCTGCCCCCGGTCACGGGCGGGTCGGTGGTCTCGTGCCCGCTGCGGGGTTCGACGACGCAGCTGACGAGGGGGTTGCGGGCGTCGCGGACGCGGCAGCGCTGGTTGCACAGGACGCAGGGGGCGATCCGTTCGCCGTGTCCGGCCCGCCACAGGGTCACCAGATCGGGGGCGGCGATCTGCGCACGGGTCATCTCCACGAGGTCGGCCGTGCCGTCGTCGAGGGCGCGCTGCGCCTGCGCGGGGTCGACGACGGAACCCTGGAGCACGATCCTGGCGGCGCCGGCGACGGCGGTGCGGACCGCGCCGCACAGCTCCCGGTTGAAGCCGGGTTCGGTGTGCAGGTCCGGGTGTGTGGCGCCGCCGCTCATGGCGCTGCCGCGGACGACGACGAGGTAGTCGGCGGTCCGTGCGGCCCGGGCGGCGGTGTCGAGCGCCTGCTCGGGGGTGATGCCCGCCCAGGGGGCGAGTTCGTCGCAGCACAGCCGCAGCCCGAGGACGCGGTCGGGGCCGAGGGCGGCGCGGACGGCGCCCAGGACGCGCTCGAGGAGCAGGGTCCGGTCGGTGCCGTAGGCGTCGGTGCGCTGGTTGGTGAGGCCGGACAGGAACTGGCGCAGCAGGCTGTGCTGGCCGGCCTCGATCTCCACCCCGTCCAGGCCGGCCCGGGCGGCGCCGGCGGCCGCGGCGGCGAAGCCGGCGACGAGTGCGGCGAGTTCGGGTTCCTCCATCTCCATGGGGAGTTCCCGGCTCACGACGTCCGGGACGCGGGAGGGTGCCCAGAGGGCGGTCTGCCCGTAGGCCGAGCTGCCCTGGGAGCCGGTGTGGCCGAGGCCGGCGAGCACGAGGGTGCCGTAGGGGCGGCAGGCGTCGGCGGTCGCCGTCCAGCCGGCCTCGCACGCCGTGGCCAGCGGGGCGCGTTCGTAGGGCCAGTCGCTGGGGTGGACGCCCGCGGTCTCCGTGACGACGATCCCGGCGCCGCCCTCGGCGCGACGGCGGTAGTAGGCGACGTGCCGGTCGGAGAGGGCGCGGCCGCGGCCGAGGTTGGTCGGGTGCGGCCCGAAGAGCACCCGGCTGGGGGCCGTGCGGCCGGCCAGGACGAGCGGTTCGGTGAGCGACCCGCCCGGTGCCGCGAGGGGTGTGCCCGGTGCGGTGGCGGGCGGGTGCGGTTCAGTGGGCGACATGCGCGGGGGCCTCCGGGCGGAAGCCGGCGAGCGGGCTGGTGTCGCAGGGCCGGTCGGGTACGGGCGCGGACGGCCGCCTGCCGATGGTGACGGGGACGGGGCCGCGGGTGGTGCGGTGCGAGTGGTCGCCGCCGGGGCGGGGTACGGGTCCGGCCGCCGCGAGCGCGGGTTCCCCGTGTCCGCGGACGCATTCGGGGTCGGGCCCGTCGAGGGGCAGTCCGGTGAAGAACTTGGCGGCCATGCAGCCGCCGCGGCAGGAGTCGTAGGCGGTGCAGGAGGTGCAGGCCCCGGCGGACTGCGGGGCGCGCAGTTCGGCGAAGAGCGCGGAGTCGCGCCAGACGGTGCGGAAGCCGCCGGGTGTGCGGACGTTGCCGGCGCGGAACCGGTCGTGGATGGCGAAGGGGCAGGCGTACACGTCGCCGACCGGGTCGATGAGGCACACCACGCGGCCTGCGCCGCACAGGTTGAGTCCGGGCAGGGCCGGGCCGAGGGCGTTGAGGTGGAAGAAGGAGTCCCCGGTCAGCACCCGTTCCCCGTGCGCGAGCAGCCATGTGTAGAGGGTGCGCTGCTGTTCGGCGGTGGGGTGCAGGTCGGCCCAGGTGTCCGTGCCGCGTCCGGAGGGGCGCAGCCGGGTGATCCTCAGCTGGGCTCCGTGGGCGTCGGCGAGGGCGGCGAACTCGTCGAGCTGGCCGGCGTTCTCCCGGGTCACCGTCACGCTGATCTTGAAGTCGGCCATGCCGGCGTCGGCCAGGTTGCGGATGGCGGTCATGGCGGTGGCGTACGAGCCGGGGCCGCGTACGCGGTCGTTGACGGCCTCCGTGGCGCCGTCCAGGGAGATCTGGACGTCGACGTAGTCGGAGGCGGCGAGCTTGCGCGCCCGGTCCGGGGTGATGCGGACGCCGTTGGTGGAGAACTTGACGCCGACCTGAGACGTGGTCGCATATTCAACCAATTCCCAGAAATCGGAACGCACGGTGGGTTCACCACCCCCGATGTTCACGTAGAAGACCTGCATGCGTCGCAACTCGTCGATAACCGCTCGGCATTCGGCGGTGGACAGTTCGTCCGGATCGCGGCGCCCCGACGACGAGAGGCAGTGCACGCAGGAGAGATTGCAGGCGTAGGTCAGCTCCCACGTCAGACAGATCGGTGCATCCAGCCCCGACTGGAATTGCTCCACGAGCTTCATCCGGAAATCTCCTCGTGGTCAGGCGGCGGAGGGGCGGGGTTCGATCGTCCCCGCCTCGGACAGGGCGGCGAGGGCGCGCAGACAGGCGGCACGTTGCCGTTCGGGAACGTCGGCCGCGTCGAGGGCGGCATGGACGTCGGGATGGGAGCCGAGCTCCTTCACCAGGGCGACCAGCAGGGGGCTCTTCAGGAAGGACAGCCGGCGGGTACCGAAGTGGTAGGCCAGCGCCCCGAAGGGCTCCGGCCGCAGGGCGACCTGGGGCGAGCAGCGGTACGGCAGCCCCGCGTCGAACGTCGTCGCCACGCTCAGTAGACCCCGCACATGCCGTCGATGGAGATCTCCTCGACGAGCAGCTCCTCCTCGACGCCGTCCCCGGTGACCGCCTCGGCAGCGGCCGCGGCCGAGGTCACGTCCTCGGTCTCCTCGGGCATGCCAGACTCCTCTCCTCGCCACCGCACGAACGGCGGCGCTCCTTGGTGCCCCGACTCCGCGGACGCTATGGGCACCGGGTGCCGTTGGGAAGGTTCCCTCCCGAAGACAGGGGCTGCTCCCACCCCTACGCCGCTCGGATCGGGCGGCGGTAGGGGTGGCCGACCGCCGGTCCCGTCGCTCCCGTCGCCCCGCGCCCGGCCGCGCTCGGCCGCGCTCGGCCGCGCTCGGCCGCGAACTCACGTGCCGCGCTTGGCGGTTGCCCGCCACACGGCACCGGGTGGCGGCCCTCGCGGCGCAGCGAGGCGTGGCCGCGCGAGGACGACACCGACCCCCGGCCGGCCACCGGATCCGCCACCACGGCGCCTGATGGCGGGTTCGCAGCTGCAGATGTGTGAAGTTCACTGCGCCGGGGCACTGTTGACAGTCCGTCAACGACTTTCCGGGCGAAGAACCAAACCCGCGAGTAGCCTCCGGCCTGGCCTTATGGGATCCCTTCCCGATCAAGCCAAGGATTGTAAAAGCTTCGAGTCGAGACTTGATGCGATCGCGTCAGGATGAAAGTGTCCGAGATGCATCACGGGGGGCGCTCGATCGGTCAGAATGTCAACAATCATGGGCAATCTCTTGAGCGCACGCACACACCATGCGAAGCGCGCGATTGACCCGCCTCCCGTTCCGCTGCCCGCCTCCAGACCCTCATCTGGACGGTAGCGGAAGGCCGCAATGGGGAACGGCTGGAGAGGTTTTCGTTCATGCATGAGCGTGATCAACTACTGGACCCGCTGAAGTGCCTGCTCGCCAGGTGCTCCGAAGGGCGAGGCGCGACAGGGATCATCAGCGGTGCGGTCGGCTTCGGCAAGACCGCGCTGCTCGACACGTTCGCCGAGCAGGCGGCGGCCCGGGGCCACACCGTGCTCACCGCCGTCGCGTCCCGGGCGGAGAGCGGGTTCCCGTACTCGGTGGTGGCGCAGCTCTTCCAGAGCGCCCTGAGCGCCGGGGCCGACGCACCCCAGGGGACCACCGCCTTACTCGACCTGCTCTCCGATCCGGCGGCGGCGCCGAGTCGGGTGATGCACGCCGCGCACCGGCTCCTCGCCCTGCTGAGCGCGGAGCGTCCGGTCGTCCTGTGCGTCGACGACGTCCAGCACTCCGACCCGCAGTCTCTGGAGTGTCTGCTGTACCTGATCCGGCGCTGCCGCCCGATCCCTGTCGTCATCGTCCTCACCTACGGCGTCACGGGCATGGCGGAGCGTCAGAGCGCCCTGGCCGAGCTGATGTGCCGGCCGGGCGTCCATCACCTCAGGCTGGGGGCGCTCGACGAGCAGGACGTCGCCGCCACGGTCGCCGACCGCTTCGACGAGGCCACCGCCGAGCGCTGCGCCCCCCAGATCGCCCGGGCCAGCGGGGGCAATCCGCTGCTCGTCCAGGCCCTCCTCAGCGACCGGTCCACGGCCGACGCGGACCCGGACGACACCGACGCCGAACTGGTCGCCGGCCTCGCCTTCCGCGAGGCCTCGGCCGCCTGCGTGCACCGCAGCGGTGCGGACGCCCTCCTGGTGGCCCGCGGGATCGCGATGATCGACGGCGCCGCCTCCCTGTCCCTCCTCTGGGAACTGGTCGGACTGGAGGAATGGGCCGTCGTCTCCGCCCTGAAGCTGCTGCGCGAGTCCCGGCTCATCACCGGGCTCCGCTTCCGGCACCCCGCGATCCGGGCGGCCGTCCTGGACGACATCCCGCCGGCCGAGCGCATCCGGCTCCACCAGCGGGCCGGGCTCCTCCTGCGCGGCCACGGCGCGCCCGCCATGGTCGTCGCCCCCCACCTCCTCGCCGGCGGGTTCCCCCGCGAGGACTGGGCCACGCGACTCCTCATGGACGCCGCGCGCCAGGCGCTCACCACCGACGACGTGCCGCTCGCCGCCCGCTGTCTGCAACTCGCCGAGACCGGCTGCACCGACGAGGAGCAGCGGCGGCGGATCCAGACCACGCTGGCCCGGGTCATGTGGCGCGACAGACCCGAAGCCGCGGACCGGCTGCTCCTGAACCTCGCCACACCGGCGAAGACCGCCGAACTGCCCGGCGTCGCCAGCATCAAGGTCGCCCACACGCTCCTGATGCGGGGCATGGTCGACGACGCCGTCGAGATCCTCAGGCGGGTCTTCCACGCCCAGTCCGGCGACTGCGCGGCCCTCGCCCTGGAGGTCGCCGTGGCCCGTCTGTGGCTGGCCTCCACCTACCCCGGGGTGTCCACCCTGCTGGAGCCGGAGCTCGAGCCGGCCCTCGTGCCGCACCGCACGCCCGCCCAGGCGATCGGCCAGCCTCGGCTGACCTCGAACCACGCGCTGTGGGTCGTCCTGACCAAGGGCGCCGACGACACCCTGGTCGCCGAGACGGAACGGCTCCTGCAGAACACCCCGGTCGACGACGACACCATCCACACGCACGTGTCCGCCGTCATGACGCTGGTCTACGCGGATCGACTCAAGGCGGCCGAGACCCGGTGCGCCCGGCTCCAGGCCGCGATCGCCGACCGGCGCTCCCCCACCTGGAGCGCCCTGCTCACCTCGGTGCAGGCCCTGATCGCGCTGCGCCAGGGCGCCCTGCCCACCGCCGCCGAGACCGCGGAAGCGGCGCTGGCCAGCATGACCGAGGAGGCCTGGGGGGTCGAGATCGGGCTGCCGCTCGCCACCGCGATCGAGGCGCACACCGCCATCGGGGACCACGCCGCGGCCGGCGCGCTGGTCAACAAGCCGGTGCCCGAGGCCATGCTCCAGACCCGCTTCGGCCTGCACTACCTGTACGCGCGGGGCCGCCACCACCTCGCGACCGGCTACCTCGACGCCGCCCTCGCCGACTTCACCCTCTGCGGGAAGAAGGCGCGCGACTGGGCCCTGGACTGCGCCGCCCTGGCGCCCTGGCGGATCGGCCTCGTCGAGTGCTGGCTCCAGCGCGGGCAGCGCGAACGCGCCGTCAAGATCGCCGACGAGCACCTGGCGTCGGTCGGCGAGGCCCCGGCCCGCACCCAGGGCATGGCCCTGCGGGCGCAGGCGGCCACGCGTCCCCCGTCCCAGCGCCTGGAGATCCTCGGCAGGGCGCTGGACCTCCTGCAGTCCGTCGGGGACCGCTACGAGGTGGCCCTCACCCTCGCCGACCTGGGGCGGGCGCACCAGCGGCACAGCGCGACCGGGCAGGCCCGCCTCATCGTCCGCCAGGCGTGGCACACGGCCAACGAGTGCGGTGCCGACGCGCTGCAGTCCTCGCTGCGCCCCAAGCCGTCCGGCACCGTCCCGGCGCAGCCCCGGAGCCTGCACCGGGCCGAGGGCAAGAAGGCCGGCCTGCTCTCCGAGGCCGAGCTGCGGGTGACCTCGCTCGCCGCCCAGGGCTACAGCAACCGCGAGATCTCCAACAAGCTGTACATCACGGTCAGCACGGTCGAGCAGCACCTCACCCGGGTCTACCGCAAGCTCAACATCCGCCACCGGCACGAGCTCCAGGCGACCTTCGCCTCCTAGTGCGGCAACCGTGCCCGCCGTGACGGCCCGGCAGTTCCGAGCGGTCACGGCGGCGTCCGTCGTGACCGAGGCCGGCCCGGGGCCGTCGCGGGCGGGACCGGGGCAAGGACGAGGCCGACGACGGACGCTCCGCGCGTCCGCCGTCGGCCTCGTCGTACGGCAGCGGGTCAGGCGTTCAGGCGCGGGCGAGCACCGCCGTGAACTCCTTCATCAGCTCCGCACCGTGGTCGTTGAGGAAGAAGTGCCCGCCGGGCAGGACACGCAGCCGGAACTCGGCCGTGGTGTGCTCGCTCCAGGCGTTGGCCTCGTCGAGGGTGACCTGCGGGTCGTCCGCTCCCGTGAAGACGAGGACCGGCGCCGCCAGCTTCCGCCCGGGGCGCACCCGGTACGTCTCCGCGGCCGTGTAGTCGCTGCGCAGCGCCGGCAGGATCATCCGCAGGACCTCCTCCTCTCCGAGCATCCGGGGATCGGTGCCCGCCAACCGCTTCAGGTCCGCGATCAGCGTGGCGTCGTCCATCAGGTGCACCCGCTCGTCCCGGAAGCGCGAGGGGGCCCGCCGCCCACTGGCGAACACCGCCTGGGGCACGATGCCGTCCGCCTCCAGGCGGCGGGCGACCTCGAAGGCCAGGGAGGCCCCCATGCTGTGCCCGAAGAGGGCGAACGGCCGGTCCACCCACGGGCGCAGCTCCTCGTGCACGAGGTCCGCGAGGACGTGGAGGTCCTCGACGCACGGCTCGGTGCGGCGCTCCTGCCGCCCGGGGTACTGCAGGGCGAGCACCTCGACCGACGACGGCATCCCCTGGGAGACCGGGAAGAAGTACGTCGCCGATCCGCCGGCGTGCGGGAAGCAGATCAGCCGGGTCTCGGGGGCGTCCTTCCGGTGGAAGCGGCGAACCCACGCGCTGCTCTGGGTGGACAGTCCGGTCATCCTCGTCAACCTTCCTCGCTGGCCGACCGCCGCGCTCCGGGTCACCCATGGCGGGCCGGGCGCCGGGGTCGGCGGTTCGGTGTCCATTCCATCCGTGCGGGGTCCCCGCCTCCACCCCTAAGGGAGATGTAGGGGCGGGCGGGACGGGGCGGGGCGGCGCGCGACGGGCGACGCTGTACGTGCCTCCTCGTTCATCGGGAGGACTATGCGCACAAGTTCTCGCTTTACTTGGAATTCGCTGGAATCGGCCAGATCTCCCGCCGTCCGGCGTCGCCCGCGCCGGGCCCGGGTAGAGGGAGCGGGAAACCAGTCCGAGGACCGTGGGGGAAGGGCGCGCAGATGCGGGTCAAGCGGGTCAAGTCGCGAGCAGGGGTACGGGCGACCGTCTTCGCCGACGGGACGTTGCGGCTGTTCTCCGAGCAGACGGCCGCCGAGTGCGTCTGCGACACGGAGGCCACGGCGATGTGGATCGCCCTGCGGCGGCACGACGGCGAGTGTCATGCCGCCGCCGACATGCTGGCCGACTTATGGGGCTCCGACGCGGCACGTGTGCGGGCCGACATGGAGCACCTGGTCGACTCCCTGTGCGGCGGCGGCTTCCTCGACGTCCAGCACTGACACCGGATTTCGGGCGGGACGTCCGGCCGCTCAGCGGGGCCGACCGGCGAGCGCGGCGAGCCGGAGCCGGTCGACCTTGCGGTTCGGGTTCAGGGGGAACTCGTCCAGGTGCCGGAAGTCCTTGGGCACCGAGCCCTCGGGCAGGGTGCCGCGCAGTGCCTTGAGCAGGTCGCGGGGCGGCTGGGCCGTTCCCGTGTAGAACACGACGAGTTCGAGCCCGGCGTCGGTCGTCCGGGTCACCGTGACGGCGTCGGTCACTCCGGGGCAGGCACGGACGGCGTGGTCGACCTCGGGGAGCTCGACGCGCATCCCCTGGATCTGGACCTGGCTGTCACCGCGCCCGAGGTAGGCCAGTTCGCCGTCGGCCAGCAGCCGGACCCGGTCCCCGGTGCGGTACCAGCGCACGGAGTCGCGCTCCACGAAGCGGCCCTCGTCGTCGGCGGGGTCGAGATAGCCCGCTGCCGCCTGCGGACCGCTGACGCAGAGCTCGCCCTCCGTCGTCGCCGCCTCGCCGTCCGGGCCGAGGAGCAGGGTGTCGTGGCCGGGGTGGACGGCGCCGATCGGCACGATGCCGCTGACCGCCAGGCGCTGGGAGAGGTCCGGCTGCCAGCGGTGCCCGGTGATGGTGAGGGTGAGCTCGGCGGGGCCGTAGAGGTTCTCGATCTCCGATGCCTTGGCGGCGGCCTGCCAGGCCACGACGTCGGCGCACTTCAGCGCCTCTCCGGCGAAGAAGCTCCACCGCAGGGAGGGCATCGCCCCCTCGGTGAGTCCGCCCATCCGCCGGACCAGGCCGATGGCGCTGGGGGTGGAGAACCACACGGACACCTGGCGCTCGGCCATGAAGGCCGGCAGGTCCAGGTAGGCGCCCGCGGGCACGTGGCAGACCGTGGCACCCGCGCCCCAGGCCGAGAACAGCTCGAAGACGGCGCAGTCGAAGTTCAGTTCGAGCACCTGGGAGAAGACGTCCTCGGCGTGGAAGTCGTACCGCTCATCCGTGACGGCGAAGTAGTGACGGAAGTTGTTGTGGGTGAGGGGCACGCCCTTGGGGCGTCCGGTGGAGCCGGACGTGAAGAGGACGTAGGCGGTGTCCGAGGGCAGCACTTCCACGGGTGCGTCGAGGGCACCCCGTTCCCCGCGCGCCCGACCGCGTTCGGCCGGCACCACCGGCAGGGCGAGCCCGGTCTCCGCGAGCACCGCGGCGCCGCGCTCGTCGGCGAGGACGACGGAGGCGCCGGAGGCCCGGAGCATCTCCCTGACGCGGGAGACGGGAAGGTCGGGGTGCATCGGGACGACCGCGGCGCCGGTGAAGAGGGCCGCCAGGACGCCCACGTACGCGCACACGCCCTTTCCGGCCAGTACGGCGACGGCCCGGGGGCGCTCCGCCGTCGCCGCCAGGAGCGAGCCCGCCCAGCCGAGCGCCAGCTCGTACGCCTCGTCGTACCGCACCGTGTCGGTGCCCACCCGGATCGCCGGCCGGCCGGGGTGGCCCGCCACGCCGCTCAGGAAGCGCGCGTGCAGCGCGTGCCTCGAAGTGCCGTTCATGGTTTCCCTTCGCAGGAGGGGCCGGTAGGGGTTGTTCCCGTGCCGTCCCGGGGGTTGGTTGGTGGACGCGCACGGAAGCTGCGGAAACCGAGAGGAATGAGGCCGCGATGTGGGATGAGCGTTTCGAGGAGATACTGCGCCGGTTCCTCCCGTTCCTCGAGGAGGACGAGAAGCTGGAAGGGGACCTGACACTGCGCGACTTCGGCCTGGACTCCCTGGAGACGGTCGGGCTGCTCGCGGAACTGGAGCGCGCGTACGAGGTCAAGTTCGTGGGCGACGCGCTCGCGGTGGAGAACTTCGCCACCCCCGATCGGCTCTGGGCGACGCTGGACGAGCTGCGCTAGGACCGGTCCTTCGGATCACGCCGGACCAGGTGGACCAGGCGGATCGGGCGGATCCAGCGGATATGGCGGATCTGGCGGATCGGCCTCGGTCGGCCCGGGGGTCTCCGGGGTCGCTTCGTCGCGCCGGTCAGGCGACCGCGGAGCGCCGCCTCGGCCGCAGCGCGGTGGCCGGCTTGACCGGGACGACCTCGAAGGTGCGGGTCACACAGGCCACCCGGCCCCACAGGGCGTCCTGGCCCGCCACGCAGACCTTCCCGACGCCCAGCCGCGCGAGCGTTTCGACGGCCAGGGGCCAGCGCACCGGCCGGACGATCGCGTCCAGGAGCAGGGTGCGGACCTCCTCCCCGGTCCTCAGCAGGGCGCCGTCGTGGTCGGAGACCACCGGGACCGTCGGATCGGCGAACGGGATGCCGCCGACCAGTTCGTTCTCCATCCGGTCGCGCAGCGGGGCGAAGCCGCTGGAGTGCATGGGCGGGCTCATGACGTACAACGGCAGGGAGCCCGCGTCACGGAGCCGCTGCTGGAGCCGTTCGAGGCTGCTGCGGCGCACCGACACCATGTAGAAGGCCTCGTCGACGTAGCAGGCGATGTCGCCCCACTCGCCGCGCTCGTCCAGCTCCGCCAGCACCTCCTGGATCGTCTCCATGGAGGTGCGGGCGACGGACTGGGTCACCACGTCCTGGTGTTCGCGGACGAAGTACTCCCTGAGGTGGCGCCCCCATTCCGCGGTCATCCGCACGGCGTCGGGGAAGGCCAGGGCGCCCGAGGCGACCGCGGCCGGCGTCCCGCCGAAGCTGGGCCCGGCACAGAACTCCGCCCGGATCCCGTACTCCTCCTCGGCCCAGGCGGCCAGGGCCAGGCAGTTGACCAGGAACGCGACCCGGGAGACGTCGCTGTACTCCTCCTGGTCCTCCCGGTAGGCGTCGACGAGCGAATACCCGAGCACCTGGTCGGCCTCCCGCACGAGGCTCCGGGCGAACGGATTGATCATCATGAACTTCGCGACGTCCTGGAAGGTGGACGGACCTATTCCCGGGAATATGGTCGCCGTTCCGGTACGAGCGTCAGCATTCATAAGTGTCCGGCGTCCCTCCACGAAAAGGATCTCCTGGCGTCAAGCCCTGCAATTGTGGAGTCGGCCGCACCGGCCTCCTAACCCCTACCGGCCCCTAGGGAGCCCATTCACCCCCCAACGTCCGCTGGCCGGGACCGAACGCGTCGTGATAGGAGACTGGTCATTGCCAATGGACCCGGATTTCCCGCCGTTCACGGCCCCCGTTTCCTTCCCTCCCGTGAGGAAGAGCGACATGAGTTCGCAGCCACTCCATTCCGTCCGTACGGACGGCCACGCCGACAATCTGCGCACCTATCTGCTGGCGGCCGGGGCGCTGACGCCGGACAAGCCGGCGATCGTCGAGGCCACGGCCGACGGCGGCCTGCGCTCCGTCTCCTACCGGCAGCTGGAGGAACGCACCGACGACTACGCCGCCGCCCTGGAGGCCCTGGGCCTCGACGTCGGTGACCGCGTGATGCTGGAGGCACGCGCCACCGCCGACGCCGTCGCGGCCTTCCTCGCCTGCGCCTCGCTGGGCCTGCCCTTCATCCCCACGAGCCCCGACACCCCGCCCCGGCGGATCCGGACGATCATCGAGACGGCGACGCCGTCGCTGTTCCTCCAGGCCGCCGACGGCACCCGCGAGGACCTCCCCGAGGACCTCGGCACCGCCCGCTTCGGCCCGGACGGCGTGACGGTGGAGCGCCGGCCCGTCCCCCGGGTCCGCAGCCGCCGGCAGGTCGTCGGCACCGATCCCGCGTACATCGTCTTCACCTCGGGCACCACCGGTCGCCCCAAGGGCGTGGTGATGAGCCACCGCGCCAACATCGCCTTCTACCGCGGGGTCCACGCCCAGGGGATCATCGAGCCCCACGAGCGGGTCGCCATCGCCTCCCCCTTCCACTTCGACTTCTGCCTCGGCGGCATCGCCCTCGCGCTCAGCGCGGGAGCGACCGCGGTCCCCGTACCGCGCGACTCCCTCGACTTCCCGCGCCGCTTCGCCGACTTCCTCCGGGACGCCGAGGTCACCCAGGTCCAGGGCGTGCCCTCCATCTGGCGTCCGCTGACCCGGTACGAGCCGGAACTGCTGGCCGGGCTCGACCTGCTCCGGGTGGTCGTGTTCTCCGGCGAGGACTTCCCGCTCGCGGAGCTGCGCGAGCTCCAGAAGCTGCTGCCCGGCCGGCGCATCGTCAACCTGTACGGGGCCACCGAGTCGATGGCCGCCTCCCTCACGGACGTGCCCGACCCGCTGCCCGCGGACCTGGAGCGGCTCTCGATCGGCCATGCCCACCCGGGTGCGGAGATGCACATCCTCGACGAGGAGGGCCGGGTGATCGAACGGCCCGGCACCCCCGGGGAGATCCACCTCCGCAGCCCCGCGCTGTTCTCCGGCTACTGGGGCGACCCGGAGGCCACCCGCGCGACGCTCGTGCCGGACCCGCTCTCCCCCGCGTCCGGCCAGCTCGTGCTGCGCACCGGAGACCGCGCGTACAAGGGCGAGAACGGGGAGCTGTACTTCATCAGCCGCACCGACTCCCAGGTGCAGATCCGCGGCAACCGCGTCGAGCTCGGCGAGGTCGAGCGCCGGATACAGGAGTACCCGGGGGTCGCGGCGGCGGTCGTCCTGGTCTCCCCCGGGCGCGGCGGGGACGCCGAGCTGAGCGCCTTCGTGGTGCCGGCTCCCGGAGCGGCCGAGGTCCGGCTCGTGCGGCTGCGGGCGTTCTGCGCCGAGACCCTGCCCGAGTACATGATCCCCCGCCGACTGCGCGTCCTGCCCGAATTCCCGGTCACCGCCAACGGGAAGACCGACCGCGCCGCCCTTCTCCGCGGCGCCGGGGTCTGAGGCCCCGCGGCCCGCCGGAAACCCCGCGTCCACCGCCTCCTTAGGGGCGGTTAGGGGTTCAGGACGATTCGTCCCGCCATTACCTTGACGCCCATGGATGGTCTGGCAGTCGCGCCTACGCGAGCGAGGGAATACCCGACCGACGAGGAACTTCTCGACCGGGTCATGGGTCCGTACAAGTCGAAGAACTGCGTCTATCTGAAAGAGGCGGTGGTCGGGGTCGACGGAGAGAATCCGGACGACCTGCGACTCACCGCCTCTTG
Organism: Streptomyces sp. NPDC051921; assembly: GCF_040680975.1. Lineage (NCBI taxonomy): Bacteria > Bacillati > Actinomycetota > Actinomycetes > Kitasatosporales > Streptomycetaceae > Streptomyces > Streptomyces sp. NPDC051921. The sequence goes on along the minus strand of NZ_JBFAXU010000042.1, from coordinate 6,297 downwards.
CCGCTTCGAGATCCCCGAGTCCTGCTACATCGACGACACGGGGCATTTCAACTCGGTCGAATTCAACATCTGCTACAATCAGATGGCCTACTTCCTCATCGCCAAATCGGTGAAGGAAGGGCTGGTCCACCCGTTCTCCGACTGGTCGCTGGAGGACTTCTGGAACCGGCAGCTCGGTGACATCCTGATCACCGACTTCAGCAGCCACTTCCGCGTCCAGATGCGCGGCCGGTTCTTCCGCGGCGAGATGGAGATCGTCGAGATCGTGGCCTGGGAGGGCAGCGACATACGCGATCCGCTCGTCGTCGTCCGCACCAAGTGCCGCTACTGGGACGAGCACGGCGGCGACGCCCACGGCGAGATCAGCGTGGCCATCACCAATCCTCCTGCCCTTGACGGGATGTGAGGCCCGGATGAGCCATCCCGACGAGGTGACCGCGCGCCAGGACGGCGCCGCCCCGGGGGCCTGGCCCCCGCCCGGCGACGCCTGGGACACCGCCGACTTCTACACCCGCCTCGCCGGGCGGGGCTTCCAGTACGGCGAGGCGTTCCGGGGGCTGCGCGCCGCGTGGTCCAGCGGCGACGACGTCTACGCCGACGTGGAACTCGACGCCGCGGCGGCCTCCGCGAAGCCGGAGTCCTTCCACGTCCACCCCGCACTCTTCGACTCGGCGCTGCACGCCGCGCTCCGGCCCGTCCTCGACGACGAGGACGGGCTCTTCCTGCCCTTCGCCCTGCGCCGGGTGCGCGTGCACCGGCCGGGCGCCGACGCGATGCGGGTCCACATCAGGCCCGACGGCAAGAACTCCCTGTCGCTGTCCGCGGTCGACTCCGCCGGCCGCGCGGTGGTGTCGGTCGGCTCCCTGGCACTCCGCCCGGTGAGCCCGGAACAGCTCGGCGCCGCCGCCGGACAGAACGGCCGGCTCCTGCGCCTGGAGTGGAAGCGCCTCCCGGCCCGGCGGTCCACGGCGGCGGACGAGGAGCACTGGGCCTTCCTCGGCACCGACCACCTGGGCCTGACCGGCGCGCTCAAGGCCGCCAAGCGCCCCTTCAGCACCTACCAGACACTGCGCTCGCTCGACGCGGGGCTGCGCAACGCCGACCCCGTTCCCGACGTCCTCCTGCTGTCCTGCACCGACGAGTCCGAGGGAGCCGCCGCCGTACGCGCCGCGACCCAGCGCGCGCTGATCCTCGTCCAGGAGTGGCTGCGGGACGAGCGGCTCGCCTCCTCCCGTCTGGTGTTCGTCACCCGCGGCGCGGTCGCCGCCACGGCCGCGGACGACTGCTCCGACCTGCCGGGCGCCGCCCTGTGGGGCCTGGTCCGCAGCGCCCAGACCGAGCACCCCGACCGGTTCTTCCTCGTGGACCTCGACGACTCGGAGGCGTACGGGCCGGCTTTCGTCTCGGCGGTCGGCGCCGCGGTCCCCCAGATCGCCCTGCGCCACAACACGCCGCTGCGCCCCCGGCTGGCCCGCTCCCCCGCCGCGCGGCCGCGCGCGACGGAGGCATGGGATCCGCGGGGCACCGTCCTCATCACCGGGGGCACCGGTTCACTCGGCTCCCTGACCGCGCGCCACCTGGTGGAGCGGCACAAGGTGTCCCGGCTCGTCCTGCTCAGCCGTCGCGGCCCGGCCGCGCCCGGCGCGGCCCGCCTCGCGGCCGAACTCACCGCCCTCGGCGCCCATGTGACGGTGGCCGCGGGCGACGCACGCTCCAGGTCCGACCTCGAACGGGTGCTGGCCGGGATCCCTCCGGAGCACCCGCTCACCGCGGTGCTGCACAGCGCCGGTGTCATCGCCGACGGTACGGTCACGGGCCTCACGCCCCGCAAGTTCGAGCAGGTCTTCCTCCCCAAGGTGGACGCCGCGCTCAACCTGCACGAGGTGACCCGCGACCTGCCGGGCTGCGAACTCGTCCTGTTCTCCTCCGTCTCCGGGCTCCTCGGCGGAGCCGGGCAGGCCAACTACGCGGCGGCCAACGCCTTCCTGGACGGCCTCGCGCAGCATCGCAAGGCGTCCGGGCTCCGCGGCGTCTCGCTCGCCTGGGGCCTCTGGGACGACGGCATGGCCAACGAGCTCGGCTCGGCCGACCTGAGCCGCATGGCCCGCTACGGCCTGGCCGCGATGACCCCCGAGGAGGGCCTCGCCCTCCTCGACGCCAGCCGGGGGCGCGACGAGGCGCTGCTGGTGCCCGTACGGCTCAACGACGCCACGCTCGCGGCGGGCACCTCCATGCTGCCCGAGATGATGGCGGACCTCGCGTCGCGGCCCGCCGGCCGGCGCTCCGCCACCGCCCGCGCGGACGAGGCCCTGGCCTTCCGCGAGGGGCTCGCGCAGCTGCCCGCTGCCGAATGGGAGCCGGCGATCGTCAAGTTCGTCCGCGCGCAGGTCGCCTCGGCCCTCGGGCACGAGTCCGCCGACGCCATCGACGCCGAACGGGAACTGGCCGACCTGGGCTTCGACTCGCTCACCAGCCTGGAGCTGGGCCGCCGGCTGTCCGCGGTGACCGGCCTCAAGCTGCCGGCCACCCTCCCCTTCGACCACCCGACGCCTGCCGAGCTCGGCAGACACCTCACCAGATTGCTGCGGTGACCCACCACCGCACGGACTCCCGCAGAGCGCTCCGCGGAGCGCTCCGGGGAGCGGAAGGAGCCGATCATGCACGTGGTCATCGTCGGTGGCGGAGTGATCGGGCTGGGCATCGCCTGGCGATCACTGGAACGGGGCCTCGGGGTGACGGTCGTCGACCCCGAACCGGCGAGCAAGGCGTCGCACGTCTCCGCCGGCATGCTCCCTCCGGCCAACGAACTGCTCTACTCCCAGGAGGACCTCCTCCGGCTGTGCCTGGCCTCCAGGGAGCGGTACCCGTCCTTCGTCGAGGAGCTGGAGGCCGTCTCAGGGGTGCCCACGGGCTACCGCCGGGACGGCCTCCTCGACGTCGCCCTCGATGACGAGAGCCTCGACGTCCTCGGCGGCCTCCACCGTTTCGTCGAGTCCGTCGGCGTCACCGTCGAATCCCTGGACGCCCGTCAGTGCCGCGAGCTCGAGCCCACGCTCGCGCCGACGGTACGCGGCGGACTGCTCTCCCCGGACGACGGCGCCGTCAATCCCCGCGAGCTGACGGCCTCCCTGCTGGCAGCCGTCAGCGCGCGCGGCGGCACGCTGATCCGCAGACGCGTCACGGACGTCCTGATCGACGGCCGGGCCGTGGGGGTGCGGCTGGACGACGGCACGACGGTCCACGGCGACCGGACGGTCCTGTCCGCGGGCTGCTGGACCCACCTGCTCGGCGGCCTGCCGTCCGGGGCCGTCCCGGAGATCGCCCCGGCCAAGGGCCAGATCCTGCGGCTCCGCTCCCCGGAGCCGTACCTGCGGCGCGCCACCCGCGCCGTCGCGGGCGGCTCAGGCGTCTACCTGGTCCCGCGCGCCGACGGCGAACTGGTCGTCGGCGCCACGTACGAGGAGCGCGGCTATGACACGACGGTCACCGCGGGGGGCGTCGCCGAACTCCTCGACAAGGTTCGCGCGGTCCTGCCCGGCGCGGCGGGCCTCGAACTGGCGGAGGCCGCCGCCGGCCTCCGCCCGGGCTCCCCGGACGGGCTGCCCGTGCTCGGCGAGACGTGCGTACCGGACCTTCTGCTGGCCACCGGGCACTCCCGCATCGGTGTCCAGCTCGCCCCGGTGACGGCCGACGTGATCGCCGAGATGCTGGTGAGCGGCGAGGTCCTGGACGTGGCGAAGGCGTTCTCGGTGGACCGCTTCCCGCGGTGAGGCCTGAGGCACCAGGACAGCGAAGCACCACGAGAACGAGGCCGGCCCCGGTTCCCTCTGGGAACCGGGGCCGGCCTCGTTCTCGGACCGGTCACACGCCGGCGTGTTCCGGTGACACGGCCGGCTCCGGCTGCGCCTGACCGACACTGCCGGTGGCGTGCTCCACCCACAGCCGTACGTCCTCACCGCGGGAGCGGATCGTGAGCTCCCTGGAACCGGTCCCGTCGGCGGGCCCGACCACGACCTGGAGGAGGGCGCTGCCCTGGGTGCTCAGGACGAGGGGTGCGTGCAGGATGAGTTCCTCGATCTCGTCGCACCCCGTGACCTCGGCCGCGTGCAGCGCCAGCTCGACGAAGGCCGTACCGGGCAGGATCGTCGCCCCCGCGATCGCGTGGTCCGCGAGCCACGGGTACTCACGCAGCGACATCCGCCCCGTGAACAGATGACTCCCGTCCGGCAGTTCCGTCGCCGTCGCCAGCAGCGGATGCACCGCCGCCTCGAGCCCCAGACCGGCCGCATCGCCGGCCGCGACGGGCGCGGCCAGCCAGTACCGCTCGTGCTCGAACGCGTACGTGGGCAGCTCGACCCGCCGCGCACCCGCCCCGGCATCGGCACCGGCACCGGCACCGGCACCGGCACCGGCACCGGCACCAGTGAAGAAGGCCGTCCAGTCGACGGCCGCGCCGGCGGCGTGGAGCCGACCCAGCGCGGTGACGAGCGCGGTGGGCTCCTCCTGGTTTCGGCGCAGGGCCGGGATCGCGTGGTCGGAGTCGATGAGCGGGGTGAGTACGGCGTCGGGGCCGATCTCCAGGAAACGGGTCACGCCCTGGGCGGTGAGGGTGGTGACGGCGTCGGCGAAGCGGACCGCGTCACGCACCTGCCGCACCCAGTACGCGGGCGAGTCCAGCTCCGCAGCCGTCTCACCCGTGACGGTCGACACGACCGGGATACGGGCGGAGCCGTACGCCAGCCCGTCCAGGACCGTGCGGAACTCGTCCAGCATCGGCTCCATGAGGACGGAGTGGAAGGCGTGCGAGACCTTCAGCCGCGACGTACGAACACCCTGCTCGGCGAAATGCTCGGCGATCCGCAGGACTTCGCCCTCGACACCCGAAACGACCACCGACGACGGGCCGTTGACCGCCGCGATGCCGACGCCGTCGGACAGGTGCGGGAGGACATCCGCTTCGGGTGCCGCGACGGCGACCATCGCGCCGCCCTCCGGCAGCGCCTGCATCAACCGCCCACGCGCCGCCACCAGCGTCGCCGCATCCGCCAGAGACAGCACCCCGGACACGTGCGCGGCAGCGATCTCCCCCACCGAGTGACCGGCGAGAGCGTCCGGCCGGACACCCCACGACTCCACCAGCCGGAACAGCGCCACCTCGACCGCGAACAACGCGGCCTGCGCGAACACCGTCTGATTCAGCAGACCGGCGTCCTCACCCCACATCACCTCCCGCAACGGACGCTCAAGATGCCCATCCAGCTCAGCAACCACCGCGTCCAGCGCTTCGGCGAACACCGGGAATGACGCATACAGCTCACGCCCCATCCCCAGACGCTGAGCACCCTGACCCGAGAACACGAAGGCGGTGCGGCCATCGCTGCGGGCATGCACCGGCTGAACCGAACCGAGCTGCGCGAGCAGCTCCTCGCGACCCGCGCCGACCACCACAGCCCGGTGCTCCAGCGCCGCACGACCCGTCGCCAGCGAGAAGCCGACATCGACCGGCGACAACTCCGGCCGACCGCCCACGAAACCGGCCAGCCGCTCCACCTGAGCCGCCAGCCCCTCCGCCGACCGCGCCGACACCACCCACGGCACCACCGACGGCGAGCCACCGGAAGAGCCGGCCGACTCAGGCTCACGCTCCGCCTCCGGGGCCTGCTCGATGATCACGTGCGCGTTCGTGCCGCTGATACCGAACGAGGAGACACCCGCCCTGCGGGGCCGCTCCCCCGCCGGCCACGAACGGTTCTCCCGCAGCAGTTCCACCGCGCCCGCGTCCCAGTCGACGCGCGACGACGGCTCGTCCACGTGCAGCGTCCGGGGCAGCACCCCGTGCCGCATCGCCTGGACCATCTTGATCACACCACCGACACCGGCAGCCGCCTGGCTGTGTCCGATGTTGGACTTCAACGACCCCAGCCACAACGGCCGGTCGTCCTCGCGGTCCTGCCCGTATGTGGCGATCAGGGCCTGCGCCTCGATCGGGTCACCCAGTGTCGTGCCCGTCCCGTGCGCCTCCACGGCGTCGATCTCCGCGGGCGTCAGTCCGGCGCTGGCGAGTGCCTGCCGGATGACCCGCTGCTGCGAGGGGCCGTTGGGGGCCGTCAGGCCGTTCGACGCACCGTCCTGATTGACCGCGGAACCCCGCACCACGGCTAGCACCGTGTGCCCGTTCCGACGCGCGTCCGACAGCCGCTCCAGCACCAGCAGACCCACGCCCTCACTCCAGCCGGTGCCGTCCGCCGCATCCGCGAACGCCTTGCACCGCCCGTCCGGCGACAACCCGCGCTGACG
>NZ_JBFAXU010000041.1:0-46785 GCF_040680975.1 Streptomyces sp. NPDC051921 | reverse complement strand
CGCCCGGTTACATTCCGAACCCGGAAGCTAAGCCTTTCAGCGCCGATGGTACTGCAGGGGGGACCCTGTGGGAGAGTAGGACGCCGCCGAACAATTTTTAGCCTCAACCCCCGGACCTGGTCCGGGGGTTGAGGCATTTTTGCGTTCCGGAGACCCCTGTGCGGCCCGCCGTCGTGGCTGAGGGTAAGGTCATGGGGCATTGTCCAGCTCTTTCCCACAGGAGGCCCCCGGGTGGAGGTCCAGGAGACTCGCGTTCAGACGGACCGGGTCCTCACCATCCCCAACATCCTCAGCATGGCCCGCCTCGTCGGCGTGCCGCTCTTCCTGTGGTTGATCCTCCGGCCCGTGTTCGGGGGGCCCAACAGCGACGGCTGGGCTCTGCTCGTGCTCGCCCTGAGCGGCGTCAGCGACTATCTCGACGGGAAGCTCGCCAGGCGCTGGAATCAGATCAGCAGCCTCGGCCGGCTGCTCGACCCCGCCGCCGACCGGCTGTACATCCTTTCCACGCTCGTCGGCCTCACCTGGCGGGAGATCCTTCCGCTCTGGCTGACCGTGGCCCTTTTGGCACGGGAGCTGATGCTCCTGGTCGCCGTGGCAATCCTCCGCCGGCACGGCTATCCGCCGCCGCAGGTGAACTTCCTCGGGAAAGCTGCCACTTTCAACTTGATGTACGCGTTCCCGTTGCTACTGCTCAGTGACGGAACCAGCTGGCTCGCGTCACTCGCTGAAGTTTTCGGGTGGGCCTTCGCCGGATGGGGTACAACTCTGTATTGGTGGGCAGGGATCCTCTACGTGGTCCAGGTCCGTCGACTCGTGAAGGCGGATCCCGCGGCCGATTGAGCCCGTCCCTCCGTCCGCCGAGCAACGACGCCGGCAGGAACGAGGACGTCCGAGGGCCATTGAACGGAAGGGTGAAGTCGGCAGGACCGTCGTCTCTTCAAGGAGGACGCTTCCGACATGAAGGCCGTCGTGATGGCCGGTGGCGAAGGCACGCGCCTGCGCCCCATGACCTCGAGCATGCCCAAGCCTCTTCTGCCGGTGGTCAACCGGCCGATCATGGAGCATGTCCTGCGACTGCTCAAGAGGCACGGTCTCAACGAGACCGTCGTCACCGTGCAGTTTCTCGCCTCCCTCGTACGGAATTACTTCGGGGACGGGGAAGAGCTCGGAATGGAGCTCACCTATGCGAACGAGGAGAAGCCGCTCGGCACTGCGGGGAGTGTGAAGAATGCCGAGGAGGCGTTGAAGGACGACGCCTTTCTCGTCATCTCGGGTGACGCACTCACCGACTTCGACCTCACCGATCTGATCCGCTTCCACAAGGAGAAGGGCGCCCTCGTCACGGTCTGTCTGACCCGGGTGCCCAATCCGCTGGAATTCGGCATCACCATCGTGGACGAGGGAGGCAAGGTCGAACGATTCCTGGAGAAGCCGACCTGGGGGCAGGTCTTCTCGGACACGGTGAACACGGGCATCTACGTCATGGAGCCCGAGGTCTTCGACTACGTCGAGGCCGACGTTCCGGTCGACTGGTCAGGTGACGTCTTTCCGCGCCTGATGAAGGACGGCAAGCCCATCTACGGCTATGTGGCCGAGGGCTATTGGGAGGACGTGGGCACGCACGAGAGCTACGTCAAGGCCCAGGCCGATGTCCTGGAGGGCAAGGTCCAGGTCGAGATCGACGGCTTCGAGATCTCCCCGGGGGTCTGGGTGGCCGAAGGCGCGGAGGTGCATCCCGACGCCGTGCTGCGCGGGCCGCTGTACATCGGCGACTACGCCAAGGTGGAGGCCGACGCGGAGATCCGCGAGCACACCGTCATCGGATCCAACGTCGTCGTCAAGAGTGGTGCCTTCCTGCACAAGGCCGTCGTCCACGACAACGTCTACATCGGGCAGCAGAGCAATCTGCGGGGCTGCGTCATCGGGAAGAACACCGATGTGATGCGGGCGGCCCGGATCGAGGACGGCGCCGTCATCGGGGACGAATGCCTGATCGGTGAGGAATCGATCGTGCAGGGCAATGTACGGGTCTACCCGTTCAAGACGATCGAGGCCGGCGCCTTCGTCAACACCTCCGTGATCTGGGAGTCCCGCGGACAGGCCCATCTGTTCGGGGCGCGCGGGGTCTCCGGCATCCTCAACGTGGAGATCACGCCCGAACTGGCCGTGCGGCTGGCCGGCGCGTACGCCACCACGCTGAAGAAGGGCGCGACCGTGACCACCGCGCGTGACCACTCGCGTGGTGCGCGGGCGCTCAAGCGGGCGGTGATCTCGGCGCTGCAGGCCAGTGCCATCGACGTACGCGACCTGGAGAACGTACCGCTGCCGGTGGCACGGCAGCAGACCGCGCGGGGCAGCGCGGGCGGGATCATGGTGCGGACCTCGCCGGGTGTGCCGGACTCCGTGGACATCATGTTCTTCGACGAGCGCGGCGCCGACCTGTCGCAGGCCGGGCAGCGCAAGCTCGACCGGGTCTTCGCGCGTCAGGAGTACCGGCGGGCGTTCCCCGGGGAGATCGGCGACCTCTCCTTCCCGTCCAGTGTCTTCGACTCGTACACGGGCTCGCTGCTGGGGAACGTGGACACCTCCGGGATCGCCGAGGCCGGTCTGAAGGTGGTCGTCGACGCGTCCAACGGCAGCGCGGGCCTCGTCCTGCCCAGCCTGCTCGGACGGCTCCAGGTGGACTCGCTGACGATCAACCCGGGCCTCGACGAGGCGCGGCCGACCGAGTCGGCCGAGAGCCGGCGGGCCGGCCTGGTGCGGCTCGGGGAGATCGTGGCGTCGGCGCGGGCCGCGTTCGGCGTGCGCTTCGACCCGGTCGGCGAGCGCCTCTCGCTCGTGGACGAGCGCGGCCGGATCATCGAGGACGACCGGGCGTTGCTCGTGCTGCTCGACCTGGTGGCGGCCGAACGCAGGTCGGGCCGGGTGGCGCTGCCGGTGACGACCACCAGGATCGCCGAGCAGGTGGCCGCCTATCACGGCACCCAGGTCGAGTGGACGACGACCTCGCCGGACGACCTGACCCGGGTCGGCCGGGAGGAGTCGACGATCTTCGGTGGTGACGGGCGCGGCGGCTTCATCGTGCCGGAGTTCAGCAGCGTCTTCGACGGGGCCGCGGCGTTCGTCCGGTTGATCGGACTCGTGGCGCGGACCCAGCTCACGCTGAGCCAGATCGACGCGCGGATCCCGCGGGCCCATGTGTTGCGGAGGGACATCGCGACGCCCTGGGCGGTCAAGGGGCTCGTGATGCGCCGGGTGGTGGAGGCGGCCGGGGACCGGTTCGTCGACACCACGGACGGTGTGCGGGTCGTGGAGGCCGACGGGCGCTGGGTGATGGTGCTGCCCGACCCGGCGGAGGCCGTCACCCATCTGTGGGCGGAGGGACCGGACGACACCTCCGCGCAGGCTCTGCTCGACGAGTGGTCGGCCGTGGTGGACAGCGCAGGTCAGTAGGCGGGCGGGGACGCCCGAGCCGGATGGGCCGGGAGGCGCCCGTGTGCGCCTCCCGGCTCTTCGGTGGGGCCATTCGGCGGTACGGCGTGCGACGTGCGACGATGAGCGGCATGTCGCAGCAGCCCCCCGTTCGGAGCACAGGAACGCCACCTCCGCGTCCGGACGCGTCCATGTCGCTGCTGAACAACGTGATCGACCACGCCCTGGACGACGGATACGCGGAGGCCTCGGCCCGGCGCGCGGCCGAGGGCGGCGGTATGCCGCGTACGGTCCGCGCGAAGCTCGGCCTGGCGGCCGGCCTGGTGCTCGCGGCGGCCGTGGTGACGCTCGGAGCGGCCGAGGCGCGGGTGTCCGCGCCGGTGGTGGCCAAGGAGCGGCAGGACCTGATCGACCGGATCGACTCGGAGACCTCCGCGGCCGACAAGTTGGAGCAGGACGTCGAGCGGATCCGCGACGAGGTCGGGGAGCGGCAGCGCAAGGCGCTGGAGGAGCACGGCGGCGACCAGGCCGAGGTGGTGGCGGTGCTCTCCGGGGCGACCCCCGTGCACGGGCCGGGCGTGAAACTCGTCGTGGACGACGCCAAGGGCACCGACACGGGCGGCGGCGGCCCCCGCGAGAGCAGCGGTTTCTCGGACACCGGGCGGGTGCGCGACCGCGACATGCAGCGCGTGGTCAACGGCCTGTGGGAGTCGGGCGCCGAGGCGGTCGCGATCAACGGGCAGCGGCTGACGGCGCTGTCGGCGATCCGGGCCGCGGGCGACGCCATACTGGTCGACAACAAGCCGCTGGTGCCGCCGTACACGATCCTCGCCATCGGCGACGGACAGCGGCTGAGCACCGCGTTCCAGGACAGCGCCGACGGGCAGTACCTGCACGCGCTGCAGGAGAACTTCGGGATCCGTACCAGCATCTCGGCGGAGGGTGACGTGCGTCTGCCGGCCGCGCCGAGCCTGACCGTACGTACAGCAGAGCCGAGGGGAGCCGGGGCGGCCAAGGCCACCGGGCAGGCCACGGCCGACACAGGGAAGGGCACATCTTGATCGCCGTACTGGGCCTGATCGTGGGAGTCGTGGTCGGACTGTTGGTCCGGCCCGAGGTTCCGGCGGTGGTCGAGCCCTATCTTCCGATCGCCGTGGTCGCCGCCCTCGACGCGGTCTTCGGCGGACTGCGCGCCATGCTCGACGGCATCTTCGTCGACAAGGTCTTCGTGGTGTCGTTCCTGTCGAACGTCGTCGTGGCCGCCCTGATCGTCTTCCTCGGCGACAAGCTGGGCGTGGGCGCGCAGCTGTCGACCGGTGTCGTCGTCGTCCTCGGCATCCGGATCTTCTCCAACGCCGCCGCCATCCGGCGGCACGTGTTCCGGGCGTGAGGCCGATGAGCGAGAACGAGAACCGGGACGAGAACGAGAACCGCACCGAGAATCGGACCGGGAACGAGAGCCGGGCCGAGAACGTAGGCGAGAACAACCCGGTACAGGTGCCGGACGAAGACGGTACGGTCGGGCCGGCCGAGCGGCCGGAGTCGCCGCAGCCGCCGCCGGCGCGTCCGGAGGACCAGCCGCCGCTGCGCGCTCCGGGACAGCCGCAGGCCGGCCCGGCCGGTGCGCCGCAGGAGCCCGGTCAGTCGCAGCCGCGGCCCCAGGGCCCCGTTCGTCCGGCTCGGCCGGAACCCCAGGCCCGGCCGCAGGGCCCGGCGCAGGCCGGTCAGCCCCGGCCCGAGCCGCAGGGGCCGGGTCGGCCCCCGCAGGGGCAGCGGCCTCCGGGGCCGGGGCGCCCACAGGCTGCCCCGCAGGGGCAGCAGCCGCAGCCGCAGGGTCCGCAGCCGGGACAGTCCCGGCCCGTGCCGCACGGGCAGGGCGGGCCTCGGCCTCAAGGGCAGCCGCAGCCGCAGTTCCGGCCGCAGGGGCAGCAGCCCCCGGGACCGGGGCAGCCGGGACCTCGTCCGCAGGACCGGCCGCAGCAGGGTCAGCCGCAGCCGGGTCGGCCCCAGCCTCCCGGGCGGCCCCAACCGCAGGCCCACGGGCGGCCGCAGCCGCAGCCGGTGCCTCAGCCCGCGCCCCCGCAGGCTGCCGCGCCGAAGGCCGAGTCCGGTGGCTCCGGGCGGCAGCGGTTGGCCGCCAGTCTGTGGCCGCCGCGGGTGAGCAGGGCTCAACTCGTCGTCGCGCTGCTGCTGTTCGTGCTCGGTCTCGGGCTCGCGATCCAGGTCCGGTCGACGAGCGACAACAGTGCGCTGCGGGGCGCGCGCCAGGAGGACCTGGTGCGGATCCTCGACGAGCTCGACGACCGCACCCAGCGCCTTGAGGACGAGAAGACCCGTCTGGAGAAGCAGCAGTCGGAGCTGGAGTCCAGCTCCGACCAGGCCGAGGAGGCGCGCAAGCAGACCCAGGAGAAGGAGCGGCAGCTCGGCATCCTGGCCGGTACGGTCGCCGCCGAGGGCCCCGGGATCACGCTCACGATCACGGATCCGTCCGGCTCCATCGAGTCGGACATGCTGCTCGACGCCATCCAGGAGCTGCGCGCGGCCGGTGCGGAGGCGATCCAGGTGAACGACGTGCGCGTGGTGGCGGACAGCTATTTCTCGGGCAGCGGACGCGATATGCGCATCGATGGAACGCAAGTGACCGCTCCGTACGTCTTCAAGGTCATCGGCAAGCCGGAGGATCTCGAGCCCGCGCTCAACATCCCCGGCGGCGTCGTCCAGACACTGGAGAAGGAGCAGGCCACGGCCACGGTGCAGCGTTCCGGGAAGATCGTCGTCGACGCCTTGCGGCCTGCGAAGCGGCCTGACTACGCTCAGTCGTCCTCGCAGTGAGGCGGGACTGGATGACGGTCACGCGGCAAGGGCATGACCTTGCGGGGGGTCGCCGCACCACAAGGGTGGTGCGTGGTGGAAACTGTCGAGTGGCTACGGACGTTGTGAAGATGTCCGGGTCGGCAGGTGTGTTCAGTCAGGGTTCGTCCTGCCCCACGGGCGGGTCTGTTTCGGTCAAGGGGAATCGCCCGTGAAGTTGTTTTCGAAGTTGTTCGGCAAGAGCGGACGCGAGGACGGCGGCAACGCCAAGCACCGCGCGCCGCGCCACGCCCAGAGTGAGGAACAGGGCGCCGAGCGCCCGCTCTTCCGTGACGAGGTCGCCGGCCAGGGTGGCGACATTCCGGGCGCGTCCTCTGTTGACCCTGCCGGTGCCGCGCGCATAGGTTTCGGAGAACCATCAACCTCAAGTACGGGTGGAGGGTTCGCCCCCGATCCGTATGCGACCCAGACCTCCGCGGGGCAGCCGCGGCAGGAGGACGCGTCCATGCCGGTGTGTACGAGGTGCGGTCACCGTAATACGGCGGACAGCCGGTTCTGCTCCCACTGCGGCGCGCCGCTGCGGGGCGGAGTCGTGCCGGAGCGTGCTTCCGAGACGACCTCGACGATCTCCATCTCGGGGCTCGAGGCCTACGACGCCGAGGTCACCGGCCAGATCCCGTCGCTCTCGCCCGAGGCCCTCGCGGCCGTGGAGGCGCTGCCCGTCGGCGCCGCGCTGCTCATCGTGCGCCGCGGTCCGAACTCGGGCAGCCGCTTCCTGCTGGACGGCGAGCTGACCACGGCCGGCCGCCACCCGCAGAGCGACATCTTCCTCGACGACGTGACCGTGTCGCGTCGCCACGTGGAGTTCCGGCGCCAGCAGGACGGCACCTTCACGGTGTCGGACGTCGGCAGCCTCAACGGCACCTACGTCAACCGTGAGCCGATCGACTCGGTCGTGCTCTCCAACGGTGACGAGGTGCAGATCGGCAAGTACCGGCTCGTGTTCTTCGCGAGCCAGCGGGGCGTGTGACGCCCCGGAGAACCTTCAGGGAAGGTCCATGCTGCGTACACCGACGGGCGGTGCCGGCCTCGGCACCGCCGCCGCGGGCGACGCACTGGTCAGCATCGGCACGGTGCTGAGCCAGCTGCGCGACGAGTTTCCCGAAGTGACCATCTCCAAGATCCGGTTCCTGGAGGCCGAGGGGCTCGTGGAGCCCCGGCGGACGGCCTCCGGGTACCGGAAGTTCAGCCCGCAGGACGTGGAGCGGCTCGCCCAGATCCTGCGGATGCAGCGGGACCACTACCTCCCGCTCAAGGTCATCCGTGAGCACCTGGACGCCCTTGCCCGGGGTGAGCAGGTCGCCCTGCCCGCGCCGAGCCCCCAGCGCGACCTGCTCGACGGGGCCTGGGACACGGACGGCGGCGACCGGCCCACGGCGGCCCGGCTCGGCCGGGCCGAGCTGCTGGCCGCGGCGGAGGTCACCGAGTCGGAGCTCGCCGAATGGGAGTCCTACGGGCTGATCGGCCAGGCGGACGGCGGGGGCTACGACGCCGAGACCGTGACCGTCGCCAAGCTGGTGGCGGATCTGGGGAGATTCGGTCTGGAACCCCGGCACCTGCGGGCCGTCAAGGCCGCGGCGGACCGGGAGGCCGGCCTGGTCGAGCAGATGGTGGCACCGCTGCGCCGGCACCGGAATCCGCAGACCAGGGCCCATGCGGAGGCCACCGCCAAAGAGCTCGCCGGACTCTCCGTGCGGCTCCACGCGGCACTGGTCCAGACCGCGCTCGGACTCCGTCTGCAGTGATCTCCGGACGGCCCGACTACCCAAACCGGTCGGGCACGTCCTAGGGTTGCTGTGTGAACGAGCTCGACGTTGTGGGTGTCCGGGTGGAAATGCCCTCCAACCAGCCGATCGTGCTCCTGCGTGAAGTGGGAGGCGACCGGTACCTCCCCATCTGGATCGGACCGGGGGAGGCGACCGCGATCGCCTTCGCCCAGCAGGGCATGGCCCCGGCCAGGCCGCTGACGCACGACCTCTTCAAGGACGTGCTCGAGGCCGTGGGGCAGGAGCTCACCGAAGTCCGCATCACGGATCTGCGTGACGGGGTCTTCTACGCCGAGCTGGTCTTCGCCAGCGGCGTCGAGGTGAGCGCTCGGCCGTCCGACGCGATAGCGCTGGCGCTGCGCACGGGATCGCCGATCTACGGCAGTGACGGTGTGCTCGACGACGCGGGGATCGCGATTCCGGACGAGCAGGAGGACGAGGTGGAGAAGTTCCGCGAGTTCCTCGACCAGATCTCCCCGGAGGACTTCGGGACCAGCAACCAGTAGGCCGGCGGTCGGTGGTCGCCGGGCCGCCCGTGGTCGGGCGGCGCCTGGCGGTGCCCTCGGAGCATTCGAGTAGCCGTTCCCCGGAGTGGGATACGGGAAACCACTCTCAGGGTGATTATCACTCGGCGTGCCGAGTGTGGCGATCGTTGACGCACCCCGAGTGACTGCCTACCTTCGTGTGGGCAGGTCAAGGACGGAGGGTCGGCGTGATGAGCAGCGGCGACGGTACGGCAGGGGGCTTCCTGGGGCGTGCCCCCGGGGAGAGTGGCCCGTATCCGCTTCACGGCAGTGTGGGCGACCTCGGTGCGGACGCGAGCGCGGGTTCGGACGTGGGGTCGGACGCCGTCGGCTACCGCGGACCCACGGCCTGCGCGGCGGCCGGCATCACGTACCGCCAACTGGACTACTGGGCGCGCACGGGTCTGGTCGAGCCGAGCGTGCGGCCCGCGTACGGCTCCGGGACGCAGCGGCTTTACAGTTTCCGTGACGTCGTCGTTCTCAAGATCGTCAAGCGTTTCCTCGACACCGGGGTCGCGCTGCAGAACATCCGGGCCGCCGTGCAGCACCTGCGGGCCCGTGGCTTCCGCGATCTGGAGCGGATGACGCTCATGAGCGACGGTGCCACCGTCTACGAGTGCTCGTCGCCGGACGAGGTCGTCGACCTGCTCCAGGGCGGCCAGGGCGTCTTCGGGATCGCCGTGGGCGTGGTGTGGCGGGACGTCGAGGCGGCGCTGTCGCAGCTGCACGGTGAGCGCGTGGACACCGGAGAGACGTTGATCGGGCACAACCCGGCGGACGAGCTGGCGCGGCGGCGCAGGGACCGCGCGGTCTGATCGCCGCCGATTGTCAGTGCCGTAGGGCAGCATCGGACGTGTGAGAGCCGCGCCCACGATCCTCCATCTCGACATGGATGCCTTCTTCGCCGCCGCCGAGCAGGCGTCGAAGCCCAGCCTGCGGGGAAAACCCGTGGTCGTGGGCGGCCTCGGGCCGCGCGGAGTGGTCGCCACCGCGTCGTACGAGGCGCGCCGCTTCGGTGTGCACTCCGCGATGCCGATGGGACAGGCGCGCCGCCTCGCGCCGAACGCGGCCTATCTGGTGCCGCGCTTCACCTTCTACCGGGCGATCAGCGGGCAGGTCATGGAGCTGCTCGGCCGGCTCTCGCCGCTCGTCGAGCCGCTCAGCCTGGACGAGGCCTTCGTCGACCTGGAGGCCGGGGGCGTGGCCGACGACAGCGCGAGCGCGCGGGCGGCGGGGGAGAGGCTGCGCCGGGACATCCTGGCCACGACCGGGCTGACCGGGTCGGTCGGGCTCGCCGGGTCGAAGATGTTGGCGAAGATCGCCTCCGAGGAGGCCAAGCCGGACGGGCTCGTGCTCATCGAGCCGGGGACGGAGCGCGAGCTGCTGGGGCCCCGTTCGGTGCGGATCATCCCCGGGATCGGCCCGGCCACGGGGGAGCACCTGCGGCGGGCCGGGATCGTGACCGTGACGGACGTGGTGGAAGCGGGGGAGGACGAGCTCGTACGGCTCCTGGGGCGCGCGCACGGGTCCTCCCTGCACCAGATGGCCCTGGGGCACGACGACCGGCCCGTGGTGGCCGAGAGGGACGCCAAGTCGGTGTCGGTCGAGGACACCTTCGACGTGGACCTGCACGACCGGCTGCGGATCCGGCTGGAGGTGGAGCGGCTCGCGGAGCGGTGCGTCGCGCGGTTGCGCGGCTCGGGCCACTCGGGGCGGACGATCGTCCTGAAGGTGCGGCGGTACGACTTCTCGACGCTGACGCGGTCCGAGACGCTGCGGGGGCCGACGGACGACCCGGTGGTGGTGCGCGAGGCCGCCGGGCGGTTGCTGGAGCTGGTGGACACGACGGGCGGGGTGCGGCTGCTCGGCGTCGGGGTGAGCGGGCTCGCGGACTACACCCAGGAAGACCTGTTCGCGCAGGCGGAGGCGCGGGAGGCGGCGCTCGGGGGCGAGGGGGAGGCCACCGGACCGGCGGGCCCGGAGGAGCCCGACGTCGCCGCCGCGCCGGCGCCCCCGACGGCCACGGAGACCGCCGAGCGACGCTGGGCCGCCGGGCACGACGTGCGGCACGCGGTGTACGGGGCCGGGTGGGTGCAGGGCAGCGGCCTCGGGCGGGTCACCGTCCGCTTCGAGGAGCCGACGTCCGCGCCGGGCCGTGTCCGGACGTTCCCGGTCGACGACCCGGACCTGTCGCCGTCGGACCCGTTGCCGCTGGTCCCGGGCGGGGAGACGGGGGCGGCGGCCTAGTGCCGCCCCCGGGCCGTGCAGGGCTCCGTGCCGCCATGCCGGGCTCCGTCCGGGGCATGCCGGGCTCGGACTGGTGTGACCCGAAGGGCTTGGCCCTGGCACTGCTCGGCTAGATGTCCTCCTGGCCCGCCAGGCGACCGAAGTCCCTGGGGGTGTCCTGGGGCGGTGGCGGGAGGGCCATGCTGTAGTGGCGGTAGAGCTGGAGCTCCTGTTCCGGGGAGAGGTGGCGTCCCACGCCGAAGTCGGGGGCGTCCTTGATGAGGGCGCGGTCGTACGGGATGTGGAGGGCGTCGTTCACGAAGTCGCTCGGCTCCAGGGGGACGAAGGCGTCCCGGCTGAACAGGCCGGTGCGTACGGCGGCCCATTCGGGGACTCCCGTCGCGTCGTCCAGGTACACCTCGTCCACGGTGCCGATCTTGTGTCCGTTCCGGTCGAACGCCTTGCGGCCGATCAGGCTGCGCGGATCGATGTCGGTCTGCACGGTCCCTCCAACTGGTCGCAACTGCTCTACAAGCACTACGAAAGTGCACATCTGGGATGTCGGCCACTTGAGCGATGGAAGAAGGAACGGCGCTGGTAGGCTGGCTGTGGCTGTCGACCCCGCGCGGGAGAGTCCTCCGGAGGAATCCTCACGGAGGCGCCGAAGGAGCAAATCCTCCCCGGAATCTCTCAGGCCCCTGTACCGCGCGGACGAGGTCACTCTGGAAAGCAGGGCGGGCGTCGACGGCGATCCGCTCTCACCGACGGTGAAAGCCGGCCCACCGCGAGGCGGGGCCGGTGAAGCTCTCAGGTTTGGATGACAGAGGGGGAGGCCGTCCGGGCACCCGCGCCGTGGTGCCCCTCGCAGGTCGTGACGACCAGGAGGCCCCCGTACATGACCGCCAACCGCATTCCGCTCTCCGAGCTCGAGCAGGGTATTCCCTTCGAGCAGCGGCACATCGGACCCGACGCCGAGGCGCGGGCCAAGATGCTCGCCCAGGTCGGTTACGGCTCCCTCGACGAGCTCACGGCCGCCGCCGTTCCGGACGTCATCAAGAACGCCGAGGCCCTGGCGCTCCCGGCGGCCCGCACCGAGGCCGAGGTGCTCGCAGAGCTGCGCGCGCTGGCCGACCGCAACCAGGTGCTCGCTCCGATGATCGGGCTCGGCTACTACGGGACCTTCACGCCGCCGGTCATCCTGCGGAACGTCATGGAGAACCCGGCCTGGTACACGGCCTACACGCCGTACCAGCCGGAGATCTCCCAGGGCCGTCTGGAGGCGCTGCTCAACTTCCAGACCATGGTCGCCGACCTGACCGGCCTGCCCACCTCGGGCGCCTCCCTCCTCGACGAGGGCACCGCCGCCGCCGAGGCCATGGCGCTCTCCCGGCGCGTGGGCAAGGTCAAGAACGGTGTCTACCTGATCGACGCCGACGCGCTGCCGCAGACCATCGCCGTCATCGAGACCCGCGCCGAGCCGACCGGCGTCGAGGTCGTCGTCGCCGACCTGAGCGCCGGCATCCCCGCCGAGATCGCCGAGCGCGGCGTCTTCGGTGTGCTGCTCCAGTACCCGGGTGCCTCCGGTGCCATCCGTGACATCAAGCCGGTCATCGACCAGGCCCACGAGCTCGGTGCCGTCGTCACCGTCGCCGCCGACCTGCTCGCCCTGACGCTGCTCGCCTCGCCCGGCTCGCTCGGCGCCGACATCGCCGTCGGCACCACCCAGCGCTTCGGTGTGCCGATGGGCTTCGGCGGTCCGCACGCCGGCTACATGGCCGTCCAGGACAAGCACGCCCGCTCCCTGCCCGGCCGCCTCGTCGGCGTCTCCGTCGACTCCGACGGCAACAAGGCCTACCGCCTGGCCCTGCAGACCCGCGAGCAGCACATCCGCCGCGAGAAGGCCACCAGCAACATCTGTACCGCTCAGGTGCTGCTCGCCGTCATGGCCGGCATGTACGCCGTCTACCACGGCCCCGAGGGGCTGAAGGGGATCGCGCAGCGGACCCACCGCTACGCCGCCGTCCTCGCCGCCGGGCTGCGCGCCGGGGGCGTCGAGCTCACCCAGGGCGCCTTCTTCGACACCCTCACCGCCCGCGTCCAGGGCCGCGCCGACGAGGTCGTCGCCGCCGCCCGCGAGGCCGGTGTCAACCTCTACCGCGTCGACGCCGACCACGTGTCCGCCTCCTGCGACGAGACCACCACGCGCGCCCAGCTGGCCGCGGTCTGGTCCGCGTTCGGCGTGACCGCCGACATCGAGGCCCTCGACGCCGTCACCGAGGACGGGCTGCCCGGTGACGCGCTGCGCACCGACGCGTACCTGACCCACCCGGTCTTCCACGCGCACCGCTCCGAGACCTCGATGCTGCGCTACCTGCGCAAGCTGGCCGACCGCGACTACGCGCTCGACCGCGGCATGATCCCGCTCGGCTCCTGCACCATGAAGCTGAACGCGACCACCGAGATGGAGCCGGTGACCTGGCCCGAGTTCGGTCAGATCCACCCGTTCGCGCCGGTCGAGCAGGCGCAGGGCTACCTCACGCTCATCACCGAGCTGGAGGAGCGCCTCGCCGAGGTCACCGGCTACGACAAGGTGTCGATCCAGCCGAACGCCGGCTCCCAGGGCGAGCTGGCCGGTCTGCTCGCCGTCCGCGCCTACCACCGCGCCAACGGCGACCTGCAGCGCACCGTCTGCCTCATCCCGTCCTCCGCGCACGGCACCAACGCCGCCTCCGCGGTGATGGCCGGCATGAAGGTCGTCGTCGTCAAGACGGCGGACGACGGCGAGGTCGACGTCGAGGACCTGCGTGCCAAGATCGAGCAGCACCGCGACGAGCTCGCCGTGCTGATGATCACCTACCCGTCCACGCACGGTGTGTTCGAGGAGCACGTCGCCGACATCTGCGCGGCCGTGCACGAGGCCGGCGGCCAGGTGTACGTCGACGGCGCCAACCTGAACGCCCTGGTCGGCCTCGCCAAGCCGGGCCACTTCGGCGGCGACGTCTCGCACCTGAACCTGCACAAGACCTTCTGCATCCCGCACGGCGGCGGCGGCCCCGGCGTCGGTCCGGTCGCGGTCCGCGCGCACCTCGCCCCGTACCTGCCGAACCACCCGCTGCAGCCGACGGCCGGGCCCGAGACCGGCGTCGGTCCGATCTCGGCCGCTCCGTGGGGCTCCGCGGGCATCCTGCCGATCTCGTGGTCGTACGTGCGCCTGATGGGCGGCGAGGGCCTCAAGCGCGCCACCCAGGTGGCCGTGCTCGGCGCCAACTACATCGCCAAGCGCCTCGAGCCGCACTACCCGGTGCTGTACACGGGCCCCGGCGACCTGGTCGCGCACGAGTGCATCATCGACCTGCGCCCGCTCTCGAAGGAGACCGGTGTCAGCGTCGACGACATCGCCAAGCGCCTGATCGACTACGGCTTCCACGCCCCGACGATGTCGTTCCCGGTTGCCGGCACGCTGATGATCGAGCCCACCGAGTCCGAGGACCTCGGCGAGATCGACCGCTTCTGCGACGCGATGATCGCCATCCGCGGCGAGATCGAGAAGGTCGGCTCCGGTGAGTGGCCCGCCGACGACAACCCGCTGCGCAACGCCCCGCACACCGCGGCGGCGCTCGGCGGCGAGTGGAACCACGCGTACACCCGCGAGGAGGCCGTCTTCCCGGCCGGCGTCTCGACCGCGGACAAGTACTGGCCGCCGGTGCGCCGTATCGACGGGGCCTTCGGCGACCGCAACCTGGTCTGCTCCTGCCCGCCGCTGGACGAGTACGACAACTGAGTCCAGGCATGACGTGAGGGCCGGTTCGGAGATCTCTCCGGGCCGGCCCTCGGCGTTCCTCGTGCCCCGCGGCGACGTTCCGTCAGGCCGCCGTCGTCACCCGGGCCGCCGTCAGCGGGCGGTGCGGGGCGATGATCTGCCCGTCCGGCAGCAGCTCACCGGTGTCCTCGAAGAGCAGGACCCCGTTGCACAGCAGGCTCCAGCCCTGCTCCGGGTGGTGCGCCACGAGTCGGGCGGCCTCCCGGTCGGCGGAGTCGGCGGTGGGACAGGCAGGCTGGTGCTGGCACATGGGTGGATTCTTTCGCTGCGTCGTGGTGGATGTCCTGCGGCTCTTCGTAGGCATGGCCGCCCCCGTCGGTCGGTTCGGTTCCGGTCCCAGTCTTGCCTCACGGACGGCGTTCCGCAGGTATTTCGCGGCAGCTCGTCCTCTCCCGGGAAGACGCATCACCCGCAGGGGCGGTTCAGGTCAACTGCACCATCTCTTCGGGGGGTTCGGGGTGGTCCCAGCGGGCTAGTCCGAACGGGACCCCGCTCGGACAGCCGTGCGCCCCGGGGCCGATCCGGTCCCGGGGCGCACGCGGGTGCGGTGGATCAAGCGGGTGCCGGGGAGCCGAGCAGCGGCGGCGGGGCGAGCCGCAGACCGATCACCGGCAGGAGGTCGGAGACCCGGTACGCGCGGTCGGCGGCGATTCCGGGCGGCGCGGGGGCGAGCGGGACCAGGAGGTCGTCCGGTCCGGGCTCGGTGGTGGCGCCGTCCGCCCCCGTGTCGCTGTGCAGCCAGAGGGTCAGCATGTACAGCTCCGGTACGGAGAGCAGCCGCGGCTGGTACGGGGTGACCAGCGCCTCGGCCTGCATCAGGGCCCGCTCGGTGGCGGTGACGTAGGGGCCCTCGAAGAAGTGCGAGAAGGACCAGCCGTCGGGGGTGAGCATCGTGTCGCCGGCGGCGATCGCACGGTCCCCGTTCCTGATCAGGAAGCGCCAGCCGGCCAGCCGGGTGCGGGGTGGCTGCTGCCCTGTCGCGGCCGCCGCTCCGGGGGCGCCAGGACTGCTGGGCAGCGCGAGGACGTGCACGGGCAGGGGGAGTTCGGGGCTCAGCGGTCCCTGTGCGGCCCGCAGGGCCGGGGTGCGGGGTTCACGGACCGCCGAGGGCGAGCCGAGGGCCGCGAGGACACTGCGGAGAGCCGGCGCGGGGGCCGGGGAGGGTCGGAGCATGATGGGTCGCCTCTCACTCAGGAGACACGGTGACGCGTGGGCAGGTACGACGGCGCTGTCAGCGACGGGGCCAGAGAGGGGGGCCATGGGTGCATGGCCGTGCGCCAACACTCTGCCTCGTGCGCGGAGTTTATACGACACGTGTTCACACAGTGTTTCCGGTAGACGGCCCCTATATTCCTGACAAGGCGTCATCCGGTCGTATTTCCCAGGAGATTCTGTGGAATGCGAGCGTCCACCGGAACGTCTGCCTGCACTTTCCGTGGAGGGTCGGTCGGCCGAATCTCACCCCCACCCCACGGGACAATATGACATTGGTATATGTCGATTGACCGATGCCCTCGGGGACTGCCCCTGGAGAAAGCCGGTCCAGACTATCCGCCCACACCTCGGTTTCGCAGGCGTTGTCGATCAGTGGGCTGGGCATCATCGTCCGTGACGCTCGCGGCCGTCGTGGCGGCTGCCCACTGGGAGGGACGCTCGATGGGGGAGAAGGTCGTGGCCGACGGGTTCGGCCCGTCCGACCGGCAGCGCTACCGCCGAAAGCTCCAGCAATGTCTCGCCGCCCTCGCGCGGCTGCTCGCGGAGAAGCGGTTCGACCGGCCCCGCAATCTCATGGGCCTGGAGATCGAACTCAATCTCGCGGGTGAGGACGGGCTGCCCAGGATGCTGAACGCTCCGGTGCTCGACCGCATCGCGAGCTCCGATTTCCAGACCGAACTCGGAATGTTCAACCTGGAGGTGAACATCACTCCGCACCGGCTCGGCGGCCATGTATTCGACCGGCTCGCGGAGGAACTCCGCACCGGCCTCGGATATGCCGACCGCAAGGCCGGGGAACTCGGCGCCGGAGTCGTGATGATCGGCATCCTGCCGACCCTCACCCAGGACGACGCGGTCTTCGCCAACCTGTCCGCCGCCGACCGCTACACACTGCTCAACGACCAGATCCTCGCCGCCCGCGGAGAGGACTTCACCCTGGACATCCACGGCGTCGAGCGGCTGCTGTGCACCTCCGCCTCTATCGTGCCCGAGGCCGCCTGCACCTCGGTCCAGCTGCACCTCCAGGTGACGCCGCCCCGCTTCGCCGCCGTGTGGAACGCGGCCCAGGCGATCGCCGGTGTCCAGATAGCCGTGGGCGCCAACGCGCCCTTCCTCTTCGGCCGGGAGCTGTGGCGCGAGTCCCGGCCGCCGTTGTTCACGCAGGCCACCGACACCCGGCCGCCCGAGCTCCAGGCCCAGGGCGTGCGCCCGCGCACCTGGTTCGGCGAGCGCTGGGTCGACTCGGCGTACGACCTCTTCGAGGAGAACCTGCGCTACTTCCCGGCCCTGCTGCCGATCTGCGAGGAAGAGGACCCCCTGCGCGTCCTCGACGAGGGCGGGGTGCCCCGGCTGGCGGAGCTGGTCCTGCACAACGGCACCGTCTACCGTTGGAACCGCCCGGTGTACGGCTGGGTCGACGGCGTGCCGCACCTGCGGGTCGAGAACCGGGTGCTGCCGGCCGGTCCCACGGTCACCGACGTCGTCGCCAACGCCGCCTTCTACTACGGTCTCGTCCGGGCGCTCGCGGAGGAGTCCCGGCCGCTGTGGAAGCGGATGGACTTCGCGGACGCCGAGCACAACTTCGACACCGCGTGCCGCCACGGCATCGAGGCGGAGCTGCGCTGGCCCCGGGCGGGCCGCTCCGGAGGGGTCACGACCGTGCCCGCCGTGCGCCTGGTCCTCGACGAGCTGCTCCCGATGGCAGCCGCCGGGCTCGACGCCTGGCACGTCGAGCCGCGCGACCGGGACTTCTACCTGGGTGTGATCGAGGAGCGCTGCCGCCGGCGGGTCAACGGGGCATCCTGGCAGGCCGACACCTTCCACCGCGCCCTCGACTCCGGCCTGGACCGCCCGGCGGCCCTCGCGGCCACCACCCGCCGCTACCGCGAGCTGATGCTCACCGGGGAGCCGGTGCACACCTGGCCCGTGGGGCTCGACGGCGGTTCCCCGGCCGCGTAGGTAGGGTTCCCGTACCCGGCAGGCGATGGGGAATGGGAGACAGGTGTGGTGTCGGAGCAACGAGTGATGGACGCTTCCCTGCCCCCCGACGGCCTGCCGCGCCGGATCCTGCGCTCCGAGACGCTGATCGTGCTCGCGCTGTCGCTCGGCGCGAGCGCGGTCTCGTCCCTCATCAGCTTCATCGGCTCGCTGACCAGGCCGGGCGCCCTGAAGGAGCAGGCGGCCACGCTGAACGGCTCGTACGCGCCCGGGCGCCCCTGGCTCGACCTCGCGTGGCAGCTCTTCGGCATCGCGAGCGCCCTCGTGCCGGTCGCGCTCGTCGCGCACCTGCTGCTGCGCGAGGGCGCCGGCGTACGGGGACTGCGGGCGATCGGCTTCGACCGCACCCGGCCGTGGCCGGACCTGGGACGCGGGGCCCTGGTGGCGGCCGGGATCGGCAGTGCCGGCCTGGCCTTCTACCTGGCGGCGCGGGCGGCCGGGTTCAACCTGACCGTGGTGCCCGAGTCGCTGCCGGACGTGTGGTGGAAGTACCCGGTCCTGATCCTGTCGGCGATCCAGAACTCCGTCGTGGAGGAGGTGATCGTCGTCGGCTATCTGCTGCGCAGGCTCGACCAGTTGGGCTGGTCCCCGAAGGCCTCGCTCGCCGCGAGCTCGGTGCTGCGCGGCTCCTACCACCTCTACCAGGGCATCGGCGGCTTCGTCGGCAACATGGTCATGGGCGTGGTGTTCGTGTGGCTGTACCGGCGCTGGGGGCGGGTGGGACCGCTGGTGGTCGCGCACGCCCTGCTCGACATCGTGGCCTTCGTCGGCTACGGGCTGCTCGCGGGGAAGGTGGGCTGGCTGCCCACCGTCTGAGCACGGGACCCGGGAGAAGGGGCGTACGGCACCGGCCGTACGCCCCTTCCGCGTCTGCGCGTACCTCTCAGGCGTGCAGCTCGCCGTCGATGACGGTGACCGCGTGCCCGTTGAGGAGGGTGCGGTCACCGCGCAGGCGGGTGCGGACCAGGCCGGTGCGGGCACCGCCCTGGAAGCCGGTCAGCTCGTCGCGGCCGAAGCGGGCGGACCAGTACGGCGCGAGCGCGGTGTGGGCGCTGCCGGTGACCGGGTCCTCGTCGATGCCGACGGCGGGGAAGAAGCCGCGCGAGACGAACTGGTACGCACCCTCGGGGTCGTCCGCCACGGCGGTCGCGATGACGCCCCGGTCGGACAGGGCGGCGAGCCGGGCGAACTCCGGGGCGAGTCCGCGGACGGTCGCCTCGTCCTCGAGCTCGACGATCAGGTCGCCGATGTGGGCGGCGGTGTCGTGGACCGCGACGGGCTCGGCGCCCAGCGCCTTGGCGAGGCCGTCGGGCGCGGGGACCGCGGTCAGCCCGGAGGTCGGGAAGTCGAGGGTGATCGTGCCGTCCTCCTCGGCCGTGGCGACGAGGATCCCGCAGCGGGCGGCGAAGCGCACGGTGCCGGTGGCGATGCCGCTGCTGTGCAGGACATGGGCCGTGGCGAGGGTGGCATGGCCGCACATGTCGACCTCGGTGGTGGGGGTGAACCAGCGCAGCGCCCAGTCGGCCTCGCCGCCCGGCGGCAGCGGGTGGGCGAAGGCGGTCTCCGAGAGGTTGACCTCGGCGGCCACCTTCTGGAGCCAGGCGTCCTCCGGGAAGGAGTCGAGGAGCAGGACTCCGGCCGGATTGCCGGAGAAGGGCCGGTCGGTGAAGGCGTCGACGATTCGAATCCGCATGGCACGGGACCGTACCCGAGCGGCGAAAGCGCAGGCCAAGGCCAATTCGGGATGTCTGGACCGCTCTCCGGGCCGCCGGCTTCCGGGCGGACGGCAGTCGGCGTGTTGCTCACCGAACAGTTCCGATATATCGTTGAGGCATCGCGACAGTTCAACGATGGAATCCCGATGGAAGGAGCGTTGCGATGCGTACCTACGGACACGAGCACGGACACGGCCCGGGAGCCGGACGCGGACCGTGCGGACCCGGCCCTCGTGGTGACTTCGAAGGACGGCGCGCCGCCTTCGGCCCCTTCGGGCCGGGGTTCGGCGGCGGCCCCTGGGGCGGTGGCCCCTTCGGCGGCCGGGGGCGCGGCGGTGGTCGCGGCCGGGCGCGGCGCGGGGATGTGCGCGCCTCGATCCTGGCCCTGCTCAAGGACCGCCCGATGCACGGCTACGAGATGATCCAGGAGATCGTCGAGCGCAGCGGCGGCGCCTGGAAGCCCAGTCCCGGTTCGGTCTACCCGACCCTCCAGATGCTGGAGGACGAGGGTCTGATCGCCAGCGCGAGCGAGGGCGGAAAGAAGCTGTTCACCCTCACCGACGCCGGGCGCGAAGAGGCCGGGGCGGGGCCGGAGGCCCCCTGGGAGGAGGCCGGTCGCGGCGTCGACTGGGACGCCGTGAACGAGATCCGGCAGGCCGGCTTCGGCCTGATGGAGGCCTTCGGTCAGGTCTGGAAGACGGGCAGCGCCGACCAGCGGCAGAAGGCCGTCGAGGTCATCAACGAGGCCCGCAAGAAGCTGTACCTGATCCTGGCCGACGAGCACTGAGGCCGGAGCGACGGCGAGGGGCCCCGCGGCGATCCGCCGCGGGGCCCCTCCCGTACGGAGCGCCGGTCAGGCGACCAGGCCGGCCAGCTTGCGCAGGGACTCGGTCAGCGCCGCCGTCGCCGAGTCCTTCAGCTTGCCCGCCATCAGGGAGACGGCCGCACCCGTGAACTCCCCGTCGATCCGCACGGTGGTGGCCCCGCCGTCGGCGCTGAGGGAGTAGCGCGTGCCGACGTTGACGCCCATCGGGCCCTTGCCCCGGATCGCGAGGACCCGGCCGGTCTCCAGCTCCTCCACCGTCCAGGTCACCTCGGCGGGGAAGCCCATGAGCTTCATGTTCTCCGCGAAGGTGGCACCGGCCTCCAGCGTGGCCGGGCCGCCGTTCGGGAAGTTGGTGTGGGTGGCGTTCCACTCCCCGTACGAGGTGAAGTCGGTGAGCTGCGCCCACACCTTCTCGGCCGGTGCCTCGATCCGTGCCTCCGCGCTGACTTCGGCCATGGGAACACCCCTTCACGCGTACCAGTCGGGCTTTCGGTGTCGCGGAACGTAGCCGCAGCGGCGTGAACATTCAATACTGATGAACCGTCAGTTCTGCGGTCTCGCCGTCGACGCCGTCGATCCACCAGATCCGCGCGGAGTCGAACCCGTCCGACGCGCGCGGCCCGCCGCCCTCGTCGTGACAGTGGAACGCGGCCCAGAAGAGATCGGCCCGCAGCGCCTCCCGCGGCGCGTACACGCGGTAGACGTACTGCCGCCCGTCGAGCGCGAGCAGGGCCACCATCCAGAACATGCCCGGAAGACGATACGGGGCGGGGTCGTGGTTGCGTACGGGGCGCATGGCAAGGCGGCGCGCGCCCCTTGGGGGGAACTCGCGCGATCTCATCCGTAAGGAGGAGCAACCGCGCGCCCGTGCCCACCTCCGGTGGGATGTGCACATGCTTCTCCCCGGGGATGTCCTCGCCCGGTGCGAATGATGAGGTGGAAGGGTGCAACCTCCTGTCCCTCCGGCCCCCGTTCCGTTCGACCCCGCGCCCGGCCGCCCGGTCCCCGCACCGAGCCGCGTGCCCGTCCCCCGGGTGCCCCGGCTGCTGCCCGCGGAGCGTCGCGCCGCACTGGAGGAGGGGCTGACCGCCGAGCTCCTGACGGTGGTCACCGGCGCCCGGCGCCGGGCCCTGCGTGACGGTGACCGTCAGATCGACACCGCCCACCTCCTGCACTCCCTCGTCGAGACCGACCCCGAGGTCGCCGCCGTCTTCGAGGACGGCCACCAGCTCGCCCGCGTCCTCGGCTATCTCGTCCAGCGCTCCATCGGATACGGGCTGCGCTGGCAGCGATCCGTCGAGGACACCGGCTCCGCCCTCCCCGTCGTCCGGGGCGCCGAGAACGCCGTCTCCGGCTGGTCACCCGCCGCCGCCGTCGCCCTCTCCGGCGCCTTCGAGCGGGCCGCACCGCGCGGCGACCGGCGCGTCCGCGGCCTCGACCTCCTCGCCGAGCTCGCCGCCGATCCGGAGAACCGGGCCGCCGAGGTGCTGCGGCGCGCGGGGGTCGACCGGCTCGTCCTGGCCGCCCGGATCGAGGAGTCGTCTCAACAGGTGTAACGGGGGTTACGCACCTGTCCGCGTCCTGTCATGATGGCCCGATGCACGCGTCTCAGGGGAGAAGCGCCGGCCTGGGACTCGCCCTGGGCTCGGCCTTCGCATTCGGTGGTTCAGGAGTGGCGGCCAAGCCGCTCATCGAGGCGGGACTCGACCCGCTTCATGTGGTGTGGCTCCGGGTGGCCGGCGCCGCCCTCGTCATGCTGCCCGTGGCCTGGCGCCACCGCGACCTGGTGCGGCGCAAGCCGGCCCTGCTCGCGGGCTTCGGTCTGCTCGCCGTCGCCGGCGTCCAGGCCTGCTACTTCGCCGCCATATCCCGGATCCCCGTCGGCGTCGCCCTGCTCATCGAGTACCTCGCCCCGGCTCTCGTCCTCGGCTGGGTCCGTTTCGTCCAGCGGCGTCCGGTGACCCGCGCCGCCGCCGTGGGGGTCGTCCTCGCCGTCGGGGGTCTCGCCTGCGTCGTCCAGGTCTGGTCCGGGCTCGAGCTGGACCTGCTCGGACTGCTGCTCGCGCTCGCCGCCGCCTGCTGCCAGGTCGGTTACTTCGTCCTCTCCGACCAGGGCAGCGGCGAGGCCGAGCCCGCCGACCCGCTCGGCGTCATCGCGTACGGACTGCTCG
This sequence comes from Streptomyces sp. NPDC051921, assembly GCF_040680975.1. Classification (NCBI taxonomy): domain Bacteria; kingdom Bacillati; phylum Actinomycetota; class Actinomycetes; order Kitasatosporales; family Streptomycetaceae; genus Streptomyces; species Streptomyces sp. NPDC051921. Next base: position 24,221 of record NZ_JBFAXU010000041.1, on the reverse strand, counting down.
TCGGCGCGCTCCTGCTCACCGTCGTCGCCCGCCCGTGGGGCATGGACTGGGCGGTCCTCGGCGGCAGCGCCGACCTGAACGGCACCGCGGCACCGGCCTGGCTGCTGCTCGGCTGGATCGTGCTGATCGCCACCGTCCTCGCGTACGTCACCGGCGTCGTCTCGGTGCGCAGGCTCTCCCCGCAGGTCGCCGGGGTCGTGGCCTGCCTGGAGGCGGTCATCGCGACCGTGCTCGCCTGGGTGCTGCTCGGTGAGCACCTCGCGGCGCCGCAGATCATCGGTGGTGCGGTCGTCCTCGTTGGCGCCTTCATCGCGCAGTCCTCGACGCCGAAGGCGGCGCCGGAAGAGCCCGTGGCCGGGTCCAAGGAGCCGGCGGCCGAGGGTTCCGGCGACGCCGGGCAGACCGAGCCAGCGGCCGGGCGGGCCACCCAGTAGGGTGCCGATCATGCACGCGACCGTTCTTCCGCCTCCCGCCGCCTAGCGCGGGCGGCACCTTCCGCTGACGAAGACCGGGCTCGGGCGGGCCGTCACAGGCCCCCGAGCGGTTCGTCGCTGCCCGCCCGCGGAGCCGAGCGACCACCCCCATCCCTGTCTTCACACGGAGAACGCACGTGTCGAACACCGCTGCCTCCGCCCTGTCCACCGGGCGGAGCCTCACCTATCTGATCGTCGCCGGAATCGCCTGGGGCACCGCCGGGGCCGCCGCCTCGCTGGTGTTCCGAGCCAGCGACATGGGCCCCCTGGCCCTCTCCTTCTGGCGCTGCGTCGGCGGGCTCATCCTGCTCCTGGGCGCGCTCGCGCTGCGGCGCGGACCCCGGGCCGCAGCGCAGGCCGAACCGCGCGGGCGACGGCTCGTCCGCGTCCTCGGCACGGGGATCGGCCTGACCGTCTTCCAGAGCGCCTACTTCGCCGCGGTCGAGGCCACCGGCCTCGCCGTCGGCACCGTCGTCACCCTCGGCGCCGGGCCGGTGCTCATCGCGGTCGGCGCCCGCGTCCTGATGGGCGAGCGGATCGGCGCCGGGGGCGGCGCGGCCGTCGCCGGGGCGCTCGCCGGACTCGGCGTCCTCGTCCTCGGGGGCGGCGCCGCCGAGGTCCGGCCGCTCGGCGTCGTCCTCGCCCTCGTGTCCGCGGCCGGCTACGCGGCGATCACCCTGCTCACCCGGTGGCTCGGCCGCGACGGCGGTGCCACCGACGCGCTGTCGACGACCACCTGGGCCTTCGCGATCGGGGCGGTCGGCCTGCTGCCGATGGCCGCCCTGGAAGGCCTCGTCCCGCACACCGACGCCCCGGCGCAGGTACTCGCCCTGCTCGCGTACGTGGCGGCCGTGCCGACCGCCCTCGCCTACGCCCTGTACTTCGCCGGGGCGGCCGTCGTCCGGGCCGCGACCGTCTCCGTGATCATGCTCCTGGAGCCGGTCAGCGCGGCGGTCGTCGCGGTCACGCTGCTCGGCGAGCACCTCACCGCCGCGACCGTCGGCGGCACCCTGCTGCTGCTCACCGCCGTCACCGGCCTCGCCTTCGCGGAGGCCCGCACGGCGGCGGGAAGGCGGCGGACGGAGGCCGTGGCGGTCACCTCGTAGGCGCAGGCCCGGTGCCGCGGCGGCGGGTCTGGTGGGACCTCGCCGCCGCGTCGCCCGGTCCGTCGCGTTCCGCGAGGCGGGCAGCGACGCGGTCCTGGACGTCCTGGGGTTTGTTGCCCGCGTACTTGAACTTCGCCCGGACGTCGGTGACCTCCAGGCGGAGGACCCGGATGCCCGGGAGCATGCGGCCGAACGGGGCCTCGGCGGGCCGGACCTCGGCGGTGCCGCCCTCCGGCTGGAAGTGGGCGACCTGGCGGTCGAGCAGGACCGCCTTCTCCACCGGGTCGTCGACGATGTGGGCGGTGCAGCGGAGCTGGACCGCCGCGTAGTAGGAGGTCGGCGTGCCGTGCGCGCTGGGGGAGCCGTCCGGCGCGGTCCAGTGCCCCGGGACGTAGACGTAGTCGTCCACGACGCTGAGCAGCACCGTCGGGTTGCGCTCCAGGTCGCGCCAGAGCGGGTTCGGGCGGGCGAGGTGGGCGATCGCCTGTCCGTACGGGCCGGGGCCGGGCTCGTAGCGGAAGTGCATCGGCTGCACCCACGGCGGCTCGCCCGGCGAGCCGTTGACGGCGAGCTGGCCGAAGTCGTGGGCGGCGAGCCAGCCGCGCCACTCTCCCTCGTCGTGGGCGGCGTCCCAGGGATGGATCAGCATGCGGGGGTCCGTCCTCAGAGGGTGGCGAGATAGCCGGGCAGCGCGATGGCCGGGTCCAGGCCGGCGGCCGGGACGGGGGTCCCGTAGGCCCGCCGTACCGGGACCACGCCGGACCAGTGGGGCAGCGCCAGGTCCTCGGGCTCGTCGTCGGGGCCGCCGGCGCGGACCTTCGCCGAGACCTCGTTCAGGTCGAGACGGAGGACGGCGGTGGCGGCGATCTCCTTGGCGTTGCCGGGGCGCGAGTCGTACGAGCGGCCCGGGACGACGTGGTCGACGAGCGCGTCGAGGGCCGTGCGCAGCTCGTCCGGGTCGGTGACCTGGTGGGCGGTGCCGAGCACCACGACCGAGCGGTAGTTGATCGAGTGGTGGAAGGCGGACTTGGCGAGCACCAGGCCGTCCACGTGGGTCACCGTGAGGCAGACCGGCAGCCCGGGCGCGTCCTCGCCCCTGCCCGCCGTCCGCAGCGGTCGGGAGCCGGTCGAGCCGTGCACGTAGAGGCGCTCGCCGACCCGTCCGTAGAGGGTGGGCAGGACGACGGGGGCCCCGTCGCGGACGAAGCCGAGGTGGCAGAGGCAGGTCTCGTCGAGTATCGAGTGCACCAGCTCGCGGTCGTACGAGGCGCGCTCGCGGGAGCGGGTCGGGACGGTCCGCTCGGTGGGCTCGTAGGACCGCGCCACCGGAGCCGGGTCCGTCGTGCCCCCGCCGTCCCTCGCGTCCGGCGTCTGCGTCGTGGCCACCGCGTCGGTCATTGTGCACCCCATTGCACTAGTGCATACTTGGTTTTGTGCTAGGAGAGTATCGGATCGAAGGTCGTCGCGCATCGGAGATCGCCGCCAGCGTGGAGCGGGGGGTGGGCTCCGGGCAGCTCGCGCCCGGTCAACTACTGCCACCCATGAGGGAGTTGGCGGGGACGCTCGGAGTGAATCCGAACACCGTCGCCGCCGCCTACCGCACCCTGCGGGAGCGCGGGGTGATCGAGACCGACGGGCGGCGCGGCAGTCGCGTCCGGCCCGCGCCCGCCACGACCGCTCGCGGATCCCTCCGCGTGGAGGCCCCCGAAGGCGTGCGGGACGTGAGCAACGGCAGCCCGGACCCCGTGCTGCTGCCGGCGCTCGACGGCGTCCTCGCCGCGGTCGCGGGAGAGTACGCGGCACGCACCCCTTTGTACGGGGAGGCCCCCGTCGACGAGGAGTTCGCGCGGCTCGCGCGGGCCGCGTTCGATGCGGGCGGAGTGCCTGCGGGGCCGGTGGGGGTCGCGTCCGGCTCCCTCGACGCCGTCGAGCGGGTGCTCGCCGCGCACCTCAGGCCGGGCGACGCCGTGGCCGTCGAGGACCCCGGCTGGGGCAGTCTCCTCGACCTCGTGCCGGCGCTGGGGCTGCGGCCCGTGCCGGTCGCCGTCGACGACGAGGGGCCGCTCCCGGACGCCGTCGCGCGTGCTCTGCGCGGTGGAGCGCGGGCCGTGATCGTCACCGACCGGGCGCAGAATCCGACCGGGGCGTGCGTCTCCGAGGCGCGCGCCGCCGCACTGCGCGCGGTGCTCGCCGCACATCCGGACGTGCTGCTCGTCGAGGACGATCACGGGCACGGGATCGTCACGCAGCCGCTGCGACCGCTCGCCACGGGGCGGGGACGGTGGGTGTTCGTGCGGTCGGTGGCCAAGGCGTGGGGGCCCGATCTGCGGATCGCCGCGTTCACCGGCGACGCCGAGACCGTCGACCGGGTGCTGGGGCGGCAGCGGCTCGGGCCCGGGTGGGTCAGCCGGCTGCTGCAGCGGGCCGTGGTCCATCTGTGGCGTACGGGAGCCGTCGACCCCGAGGTGGTCGCGGCGGCGTACGGAGCGCGGCGCGACGGTCTGGTCCGGGCGCTCGCCCGGCGCGGGGTCGAGGCGCACGGGGTCAGCGGGATGAACGTGTGGGTGCCGGTCGCCGACGAGACCGGGGCCGTGGCGCGGCTGCTCGGGCGCGGGTGGGCGGTCGCTCCCGGTGCCCGCTTCCGGATGGAGGCCGGGCCGGCGATCCGTCTGACCGTGTCCGGGCTCGCCGTCGGGGACCTCGAGCCGCTCGCCGACGCGGTGGCCCTCGCCGCGGGGCCGGCGCCCGCCCGCAGCTACGGCTGAGGGTGGGCCCCGGCCCGCGGGTCACGCCGGACCCGTGGGGCGGCGGTGCCCGCCGCCGCCGTGCGCGGGGGCTGCCGGCGGCTGGACGTGCGGGTCTGGGTGAGGGCCGCACCGGCCAGGACGACCAGGGCGCCGACCGGGGTGTTCCAGCTGAGGTGCTCGCCCAGCAGGGCGACGCCGGCGGCCGTGGCGATGACCGGGATGAAGTACGTGACCATCGACGCCGTCGTCGGGCCGACCTCGGCCACCACTCCGTACTGGAGCAGCATCGCCCAGCCCGTGCCCAGTGCCCCGAGGGCGATGACGGAGAGGAGGGGCAGGACCTCGACGGTGGCCGGCCAGGTCGTGAAGACGGGGGTCACCAGGGCCAGCTGCAGGGTGCCCAGGCCGACCTGGGCCGTCGCGAGGGAGAGGTTCGATGAGCCCGTGCCGGACAGGGTGCGGCGGACGTAGATCCAGCCGACCGCGTAGCTGGCCGAGGCGAGCAGGGCGAGGGCCGTGCCCGTGACGTCCAGGCCCGAGAAGCCCTGCCAGGCGCCGAGCACGGTGAGGACGCCGACGAAGCCGATGCCCAGGCCCGCCGCGCGCACGCGGGTCGGCCGGTCCTCGGACAGCGCGACGAGCGAGAGGGCCATGCCCCACAGCGGGGTCGTGGCGTTGCAGATGCCCGCGAGCGTCGAGGGGATGGTCAGCTCGGCGTACGAGAAGAGGGAGAACGGCAGGGCGTTGAGGAGGAAGGCCGCCACCGCCAGGCGGCCCCAGGTGCGGGCGCCGCGCGGGAGACGGTCGCGCTTCGCGATCAGGGCGACGAGCAGGACCGCCGTACCGAACAGGAGGCGGCCGAAGGTCACCTGGAAGGGGGCGAAGCCCTCCGTGCCGACCTTGATGAAGAGGAAGCTGCAACCCCAGATCAGGGCGAGGGCGCCGAAGCGGACGCGCCAGTCGACTCCGGAACGGGGGGAAGGGGCGGTGGGGCTGCTCATGGAGTCCAGACTCGTCGAGGTCATGGTGTAGTACAAGCGAGAATTCGTGGAGGCGATGTCTTAGTATCGCTTACATGTTGAACCTGGAGCGCCTGCGGACACTCGACGCCGTCGCACGGCACGGCTCGGTGAGCGGGGCCGCCGAAGGACTGCACGTCACCACGTCGGCGGTCTCGCAGCAGTTGTCCAAGCTGGAGCGCGAGATCGGCCAGCAGCTGCTGGCCAAGAACGGGCGAGGGGTGCGGCTCACCGACGCCGGGCTGCTGCTCGCCGAGCACGCGGCGCGGATCCTCTCCCAGGTGGAGCTCGCCCAGGCGGACATCGAGGCGCAGCGCGGGCAGGTCGTGGGAGAGGTGCGCATCGCCGCCTTCCCCACGGCGGTGAGAGGCCTCTTCCCGGCGGCGATCCGTGCCCTGCGCGCCGCTCATCCCGAACTGCGCGTGCACACCGCCGAATTGGAGCCCGACTTCGGAGTGCGCGAGGTGTTGCGCGGTGACAGCGATCTCGCCGTCGTGCTGGACTGGAACAACAAGCGGGCTCCCGTCCCGGCCGGCCTGGAGCGGGCCCACCTGCTCGACGACTCCGCCGACGTCGCGCTGCCGGCCGACCATCCGCTGGCCGGGAGCGCGGTGGTGGAGCTGGAGGACTTCGCCGAGGAGGAGTGGGTCTCCTGGCCCGCGGGCGAGTTCTGTCACGACTGGCTGATGTTCACGCTCCGCTCCAAGGGCATAGAGCCGCGGATCGCCCATGTCGCCGGTGACCACCACACCCAGCTGGCCCTCGTCGCCGCCGGGCTCGGCATCTGCGTCGCGCCCCGGCTCGGGCGGCCGGCGACCATGGACGGGGTCTCCTTCGTGCCCGTACGGCAGCCGATGCAGCGGCACATCTACGCGACCTGGCGTACGGACGCCGGGCGCCGGCCGTCCATCCGCGCGGTCGTCGAGGCCCTGCGGGCGGCCGGGGCGCCGGCCGCGAGCAGGACGGCGCCGGGTGACTGACGCTCGGTGAACACCCGGCCGCGGCGGTTCGGCGGTCCGTGCCGACCGCGCGCGTCTCGCACCGGGGACCGACAGCGGACGGGGGTGGTGATCTCCGGTGTCCTGTCCCGTTCCGCGAAGTGCCGCTAGAGCGCCGCCAGCTTGCGGAAGTCCCAGGACGCGAGGGCGTCCGGGGTCAGGCGCATCCAGGCGTGCCGGCCGTCGTGCGGCATCGCGTCCAGGCCGAAGTTCTTCGCGGCGAAGAGGCGTTCCGGCGCTTCGAGTTCCGGGCAGGGCTCGCCGGTGCGGGGGGCCTCGCCCACGAACTCCACGGTGCCCGAGAGCTCGACCCCGCGCAGCTCCCCGTACTCCTCGCCGTCGTCGATCACGACGGCGATCCGCGGCCGGGCGCGCAGCTCGGCCCAGCGGCGACTGCGGGTGAGGGAGTAGAGCCAGAGCGAGCTGCCGTCCCAGGCGAACCAGAGCGCACTGACGTGCGGGCGCCCGTCGGCCGACACGGTCGCGACCCGGCAGGTGCGCTGTTCGGTGAGGAAGGAGTCGAGCTCGGCCGGAGTCATCATGATCCGGCGTCCACGGCGCTGTGCGACGGTCATCGTCCGCACCCTTCTGGATTTCTGACGAGGTGTCAGAAATCATGGGGGCTGCGCCGCCGGGGTGCAAGCGGGGCGACCACGAGGAGGACACCGTGAGGCAGTCGGAACGGCTCAGGGAACAGCTCGTCCCGGACGGCGCCGTGCTTCTCACGGTGGAGTGCCAGGAGGGCGTCGTCGGACACGAGAGCGCCTTGCCCGAACTCGGCGCCGCCGCACGGGAGTCGGGCGCCCTGCAGAACGTCGCCCGGCTCGTCGACGCGGCCCACGGGGCCGGCGTGCAGGTCATGCACGCCGTCGCCGAGCGGCGCCCCGACGGGCGCGGCGCCAACCGCAACGCCCGCCTGTTCCGCGCCGCGGCGCGGCTTCCGGTGCAGCAGCACAGCGGGAGCGGCGCCGTGCGGATCGCCGCACCCATCGCGGTGGCCGAGCAGGACCTCGTGGTGCGGCGCCTGCACGGTCTCTCGCCGATCGCCGGCACCGACGTCGACGCCCTGTTGCGGAACCTGGGCTGCCGCACGCTGGTCGTCACGGGGGTCTCCGCCAACGTGGCCGTCCCCAACGCGGTCTTCGACGCCGTCAACCTCGGCTACACGGTCGTGGTGCCCGGTGACGCCATCGCGGGGGTCCCGGCCGACTACACCCCCGCCATGATCCGCAACACGCTCGCGCTGGTCGCCACCGTCGCGAGCACCGACGACGTGCTCGACTGCTGGACGGCGTCCCGGCCGGTCAGCCGAGCCTGATCGCCTGTCCGGTCACCTCGATCGGCGTCGGCTCCAGCGGCTCCTTGGCGGGGCCCTGCTTCACGCTGCCGTCCGAGAAGTCGAAGTGGCTCTGGTGGCAGGGACACACGATGACCCCGTCCGCCACTCTGCTCACGCTGCAGCCCTGGTGGGTGCAGCGCGCGGAGAACGCCTTGAACTCGCCCGCCTTCGGCTGGGTGATCACCAGGCCCTTGTCGGCCAGCACCTTGCCGCCGCCCACCGGGATGTCGCCGGTCATCGCGAGCGGCGCGTTCTCCCCGACGGTGCCCTCGGCTCCGTTCGTACCGCCCGTGCCGTCCGTACCGCCCGTGCCGCCGTCCTCGCTGCCGCCGCAGGCGGCGAGGGCCGCCGTCAGCCCCGCTCCGCCCGCCGCCGCGACGACCGTCCTGCGCGCCACACCACTCATACCCGCTCCCCTTGCCCTCACCGTCGTCACGATCTCTGCGCGCCATGGTGGCGCATGGACCCGCTTCCCGTCACGAAAAGGCGGGTCGGTGCATCCGGCGGAGCCGCCGGGGGGGAACCATCGGACGGAGGCGACACCTCACGCACACGAAAGGGGGCCGAGCCGCCATGCCCCTGCCCGGACCCACGCCCGAGCCCCACCACGCGCCCGACGCCCTTCACTGCCTGGTCACCGGTGCGGGCGGCTACATCGGAGGACGTCTGGTCCCCGAGCTCCTGGACGCCGGACACCGCGTGCGCTGCCTCGCCCGCACCCCGGCCCACCTGAAGGACCACCCGTGGGCCGACCGCGTCGAGATCGTCCGGGGCGACGTCACCGACGCGGCGAGCCTGCGGCCCGCCCTCGAGGGCATCGACGTCGCCTACTACCTCGTCCACTCCATGAGGTCCGGTGGCAACTTCGAACAGACCGACCGGGACGGCGCCCGCACCTTCGCCGAGGAGGCCGCCCGCGCCCATCTGCGGCGCATCGTCTACCTCGGCGGCCTCACACCCCGCGACGTGCCCGAGGACCGGCTCTCCCGCCATCTGCGCTCCCGCGCCGAGGTCGGCCGGATCTTCCTGGAGTCCGGCGTGCCCACCACCGTGCTGCGCGCCGCCGTCGTCATCGGATCCGGCTCGGCGTCCTTCGAGATGCTGCGCTACCTGACCGAACGACTGCCCGTCATGGTGACCCCGAGCTGGGTGGGGACCCGCGTCCAGCCGATCGCCGTACGCGACGTGCTGCGCTGTCTGGTCGGCAGCGCCCGGATGCCGCCGGAGGTGAACCGCACCTTCGACATCGGCGGGCCGGACGTCCTCACGTACCGGGAGATGATGATCCGGTACGCGGCCGTCGCCCGGCTCCCGCGGCGGCTCATCGTGCCGGTCCCGATGCTCACCCCGCGCCTGTCGAGCCAATGGATCGGGCTCGTCACCCCCGTGCCCCCGCATCTCGCCCGCCCGCTCGCCGAATCCCTGCGGTACGAGGTGGTGTGCGCCGAGCACGACATCAGCCGGTACGTACCGGAACCGCCGGGCGGCCCCCTGCCCTTCGACCGGGCCCTGACGCTCGCCCTCCAGCGGGTGCGCGACGCCCAGGTCACCACCCGCTGGTCCTCCGCCTCGCTCCCCGGCGCCCCCAGCGACCCGCTGCCCACCGACCCGGACTGGGCCGGCGGCAGTCTCTACACCGACGAGCGCGCCCGCCTGGTCGACGCGGGGGAGGAGGAGTTGTGGCGGGTCATCGAGGGCACCGGCGGCGAGAACGGCTGGTACTCCTTCCCGCTGGCCTGGGCGGTGCGCGGCTGGCTCGACCGGCTCGTCGGCGGCGTCGGCCTGCGCCGGGGCCGCCGGGACGCGCAGCACCTGCGGGTCGGTGACGCACTCGACTTCTGGCGGGTCGAGGAGATCGAACGCGGCCGACTGCTCCGGCTCCGCGCCGAGATGCGGCTGCCCGGCCTCGCCTGGCTGGAGCTGCGCGCCGAACGCGACGAGGCCGGCCGCACCCGCTACCGCCAGCGCGCGCTCTTCCATCCGCGCGGTCTCCTCGGGCAGGTGTACTGGTGGAGCGTCGCGCCGTTCCACGCGATCGTCTTCGGCGGCATGGCGAGGAACATCGCGCGCACGGCGGAGAAGGCCGCCCGGCGATGAGGGCGGGACGGCACCCGGCCGCGGAGGGGCGTCCGGTGGTCCGCGTGAAGCGGGTGCATCCGGGGGGTGCCGAGGGCGGGAAGACCACCGCCGGCGATCCCTACCCAGGAGTGGTGCCATGAACGTCTCCGTCGTCCTGTTCACCTCGGACCTCCGTGTGCACGACCATCCACCGCTGCGGGCCGCCACCGCGGGCGGGCGCGAGGTCGTCCCGCTGTTCGTCCGCGACCCCGCCGTGGACCGGGCCGGATTCGCCGCCCCCAACCGGCTCGCCTTCCTCGCCGACTGCCTCGCCGACCTGGACCGCGCCCTGGACGAGCGCGGCGGCCGGCTCGTCGTCCGTACCGGCGACACCACCGCCGAGGTCCTCGCGGTGGTCCGGGAAACCGGGGCCGACGAAGTGCACACGGCGGCCGGTTGCTCGGCCTTCGCCCGCGCGCGGGAGGACCGCCTGCGGCGCGCCCTGGAGGCGGACGGCTGCCGGCTCTTCGTCCACGACGCGGTGATCACTGCCGTACCGCCCGGTGACCTCACCCCCCAAGGCTCCGACCACTTCGCCGTCTTCACCCCCTACTTCCGGCGCTGGAACGCCGCACGGCTCCGCACGCCGCTCGCCGCCCCGCGCACCGTCAAGGTGCCGCTCGCGGTGCGGGGCGCCGGACTCCCCGACCGGTCCGCCGTCGCGGGGGTGTCCGAGGGCCTCGCGCCCGGCGGGGAGGGCGAGGGCCGCAAGCGGCTCTCCGCCTGGCTGTCCCGGCACGCCGACGCCTACGCCGAGCGCCACGACGATCTCGCGGGCGACGCCACCTCACGGCTCTCCCCGTACCTGCACTTCGGCGCCGTCTCGGCCGCCGAGGCCGTGCACCGGGCGCGGGCACGCGGCGGCACCGGGGCCGAGGCCTTCGTCCGGCAGCTGTGCTGGCGGGACTTCCACCACCAGGTGCTGGCCGCGAGGCCCGAGACCGCGAGCGAGGACTACCGCTCGCGGCACGACCGCTGGCGCAGCGGCCCGGACGCGGAGGCGGACCTGCGCGCCTGGCGGGAGGGGCGCACCGGCTACCCGCTGGTCGACGCGGCGATGCGGCAACTCGCCCACGAGGGCTGGACGCACAACCGGGGGCGGCTGATCGCCGCGTCGTTCCTCACCAAGACGCTCTATCTGGACTGGCGGGAGGGCGCCCGCCACTACCTCGACCTCCTGGTGGACGGCGACGTGGCGAACAACCAGCTCAACTGGCAGTGGGTGGCCGGCACGGGGACGGACACGCGGCCCAACCGGGTGCTCAACCCCGTCCTGCAGGCACGGCGCCACGACCCCGACGGCACCTACGTGCGCCGCTGGGTGCCGGAGCTCGCCGGGCTGACGGTGCCGGAGGTGCACGAACCGTGGCGGCTCGACGGACTCGACCGGGCGGCAGTCGACTACCCCGACCCCGTGATCGGGCTCGCCGACGGTCTGGCGCGGTTCCGGGCGGCGCGGGACGACTCGGGGACGTAGCGGCCGCTCATTCGACGCACGACCGATGCGAGTGGACCACCGGGTCCGGCGGGCCGAGGCTGAGGGCAGGACGTCGGAAGCGCGAGGCGCTTCCGGACCGTCGTCCCGCCGGAGAAGGAGCCGTCATGACTGCCACCGCCGAGGAGCGCGGAACGGGCCGCGATCCGTTCCGACCGGCGCCCGAGCCCGACCACGGTCACGAACCGGCTCCCGATGCCCGGGAACTCTCGGACGCGGAGGTCGGGCTCGGTATCGCCCGGGGCGACGAACGGTGCCTCGCCGAGGCGCACCGCCGCTGGGCACGCCTGGTGCACACGCTGGCCGCGCGTGCCCTGGGCGACCCCCGGGAGGCCGAGGACGTCGCCCAGCAGGTCTTCGTCGCCGCGTGGCGGGGGCGGGCCGGCTTCCGCCCCGAGCGGGGCACCGTGCCGGGCTGGCTCGTCGGCATCACCCGTCGCAAGACCGTCGACGCGCTGGCGGCACGCACCCGCCGACGCGAACTCGTCGCGGAGGCCGCGGCGGCCACGGAGGTCGGCCCCCGTGCTCGGGACGAGGCCGAGCGCGGGCCGGAGCGCGTCCTCGACCGGATCGTGGTCGCCGGGGAACTCGCCCGGCTCCCGCGCGTCCAGCGTGACGTGCTGGCCCTGGCCTACTTCGGTGACCTGACCCAGACCGAGATCGCCGACCGCACCGGCCTCCCCCTCGGCACCGTCAAGAGCCACGCACGCCGAGGACTGCAGAGCCTGCGCCGCAACCTGACCGCGGCGGCCGTCACCCCCGGGTGAGGCGCGGGTGGGCCGTTACCCGTCGGCCGCGTCGGCTTCCCCGTACCGCCGGGAGAGCAGGGCCGGCGCTTCGCCCAGGTCGGGCCGCCGGCGGGGCGGGCCGTCCTCGTGGGCGGCCGGGCCGCGGCCCTACCGCCGGTCCCGGGAGCGCAGGGTGGTCGGCGCGGCGTCCGGGTGCCCGTGCCACCGCATCCGGGGGCTTGCGAGGCTCCGCGTCGGGCATGCCTCGGCCGTGCGACGCACAAGCGACGCGAACCGTGCACCGACCGTCGCACGCCGCGCGCGCCCACGCAGCCGTGAACAGGGGCCGAGGGCCGCGCCGGATTCGTCCCGGCTCCACGGTGTCCGCTCAGCCGAGAACGGGGAGGCCGCCCCGCTCAGTGCGCCGTCCGGTCCCGTACCGTCGTCGTCCACGCGGGCTGCTGCCCTTCGGCCGACTCCGCGCCGGTGTCGGCGCGCCGTCCGCCGCGGGCGAAGAAGTCGGCCAGCGGGAGGATGGCGGCGCCGATGGTGACGGCTTCCGGGCCCAGGGTGCCGAGGCCGATGGTGACCCGGGCGGCCGGGTAGCGCAGCGCGTACTCCCGCGCGTGGCCCCGGACCGTGTCGAGGAAGCGGTTGCCGAGCTGGAGGCCGGCCCAGCCGCCGACCAGGATCCGTTCGGGCTGGAAGAGGTTGATCAGGTCGGCGAAGCCGGCGCCGAGGTATTCGGCGGTCTCCTCCAGGACGGCCAGCGCCGTGGTGTCGGGGGCGACGAGCGAGCCCTCGGCCGGGTAGGCGGCGGCGAGCATCGCGGTGAGGGCGGTCTCCTCGTCGGTGCCCGCCGGGGGACGGCCGCCGGCCTCCTGCCATCGTTCGAGGAGCGCCTCGGCGCCCGCGTACGCCTCCAGACAGCCCCGGGAGCCGCAGCGGCAGCGGCGGCCCCGTACCCGGACGGTCAGGTGGCCCCATTCGAGGGCCCGGCCGGGCCCGAGCGGGTCGGTGGCGACGCAGGCGCCGACCCCCGAGCCGAAGAGCACGAAGACGGCGCTGTGGGCGCCGCGTCCGGCGCCGAACCACAGCTCGGCCTGGCCGAGGGTGCGGGCGCCGTTGTCGATGCGGTAGGGGACGGCCGCGGGCAGGTCGACGGCCTCGCGCAGCATCCGCTCCAGGGGCACCGCGTCCCAGCCGATGGTCTGGCCGTGCACGACGGCACCGTCGGCCCCCGTGCCGTGCGTGACGATGCCGGGGACGCCCACGCCGACGCCGAGGAGCCGGTCCGCGGGCATGTTCGCGGTGCGCAGCACCTCGGCGATGCCCTCGCGGATGTGCCCGACGACGAGCCCGACCTCGTAGCGGTCGTGGCGCTCCCGGCTGTCGACCGCCAACGGGCGTTCGGTGCGGGCGAGTTCGGTGAGGGTGAGGTCGAAGAGCTCGATCCTGACCCGCGTCTCGCCGACGTCCACGCCGATCATGCAGCCGCTGGTCGGGGTGATGCGCAGCAGCGTGCGGGGCCGGCCGCCCGCCGAGTCGACGCTGCCGGCCTCCTCGACGAGGCCCTCGGCCACCAGTTCGGCGACGACGTTGCTCACCGAGCCGGAGCTCAGACCGGTCGCCGGGCCGAGCGCGAGGCGGCTCGTCGGGCCGTCGAAGTACAGGCGTTGCAGCACCGCGGTGCGGTTCTCCCGCCGCAGGTCGCGCACCGTGCGGCCACTCGTCGCTCGCACCGTACCCCCAGTTCGTCGGCGTCAGATGTGCAACATACACCCGGCGCCAAGCCCGCCGTCCCTTCCCTCGCAGTTTAGCTCGCGTCCTGAAATAAGCCGCGTCCGCGAGGGGGCGGAGCAGCCGTGGCTCCACCGGAGCCGTGGCCCGCGGCGGCGCCGCCGCGGGTGCCGCCGCCGTCCCCCGACGGGCGTGTCCTACCCCCGGCGCGCCCCCGCCGGCGATCTGGCCGGACCCAGCCAGCGCGCCAGCTCCACGGTGAGCTCGGCGGGGTCCGGCTCCGTGTCGCCGGCCGCCCAGGCCAGGTAGCCGTCCGGGCGGCACAGCACCGCGCGCCAGCCGAGGGCCGCGCCGTCCGCGTCGGCCCGGGCGACCCGCACCGTACGGAGCCGGTCCGGCGGCCAGCCGTCGAGGAGCTCGCCGGGCACGGTCGTGACGTCCTCGGCGAGCAACAGCAGGGGAGTGGCGTCCTCCAGGAGTTCGGCCGTGCTGCGCGGGCCTCGCGGAGTCAGGAAGGTGTGGTTGGGCAGGAAGGTCCCGGTCAGCGGGTCGGCGCCCGGCCGGGGATGGCGGATGCCCTGTCCGCTGATCTCGTCCGCGGTCGCCGCGCGGGCCTCGGGCACCTCCATGAGGCGCCCGAAGTAGGCGCGCAGCGGCTCCTGTTGGGGCCGCGGGTCCATGAGGGCCGCCTGGGCTCGGGTGTTGGCGACGACGGTGCGGGCCACCGCGCGCCGCTCGTCGGTGTAGGTGTCCAGGAGCTCGGCGGGCGCGTCGCCGCGGGCCACCAGACCCAGCTTCCAGCCCAGGTTGAAGGCGTCCTGGAGGCCGGTGTTGAGGCCCTGGCCGCCGAGCGGCGCGTGCACGTGCGCCGCGTCGCCGGCCAGCAGGACCCGGCCGTGACCGGGTGAGCGGTAGCGGTCCGCCACGCGGGTGAAGTCGCTGAAACGGGAGGCGTACACGAGGTCCCGCATCGGCAGTTCGCGGCCCAGGACCCGGGCGGCGGTGGTGCTCAGCTCCTCCAGGGTCACCGGCCGGCTCCGGTCGGGGAAGGGGCGGGTGAAGTCGTGGGTCAGGACCCGGCTGTAGCCGCGCGGGTTGACGTTGATCAGGGTCGAACCCTCCGGACCGCGGGCCCAGCCGCCGGGGGCGTCGGCCGGGTCGATCAGCTCGACCAGGCCGATGACACCGCTGAAGGACGGCTCGGTCGTGGTGACCGGGAAGCCCGCCCGTTCCCGCACCGTGCTGCGCGCTCCGTCGCAGCCCACGACCCAGTCGGCCGTCAGGGTGCGAGCGGTGCCGTCGGTGCCGACGACCTCGACCTCCACCAGGTCGGCGCGCTCGGTCAGCCGCCGGACGCCCAGCCCCCGGCGCACCTCGGCGCCCAGCGTGCGGGCCCTGACCTCGAAGGCCTGCTCCAGGGAGGACTGCGGCCGGTTGAAGATCGGCGGCCCCTCGGCCGTGGGGCTGGTGATCGTCAGGAGCGGCAGTCCGGCGAAGTGGAAGCCGGTGCGCTGTCGGAGGTCGAGGCGGCCCGGTACGGGCAGCCGCAGGACGCCCCGGCGCAGCAGGGACTGCACGCTGCGGGCGTGCAGGGTGCCGGCGCGCGGGGTGTCCCGTATCCGCTCGTGCTGTTCGAGCACGAGCACGTCGACGTTCTGCAGCGCCAGCTCGCCGGCGAGCAGCAGCCCCACGGGGCCGCCGCCGACGACGAGGACGGTGGTGTGTTCGGGGAACATGGCGGGCCTTCCCGGTCCTCGCGGGTTACGCGTCGAAGCTGGCGAACCAGCCCGCGGCCATGTCCTTGTCCCCGTGGCCCTGGGCGGCGGCGCGCTGGAAGCGGCGGTGACCGGCCTCGGTGGCGTCGAGCCGGACACCGACGCGCTCGGCGGCCTCCAGGACGAGGCGGGCGTCCTTCTCGGAGTTGTCGACGGAGAACTGCGGCGTCCAGTCCCGGTCCAGGATCGCGGCGGACTTGCCCTGGAAGAAGCCGCTGTCCATGGGCCCGCCGGTGACGACGTCCACGAACTGCCGCGGGTCGACGCCGAGCCGGTCGGCGAGGGAGAGGGCCTCGCCCACGCCGTGGGTGAGGGCGCCCACCCAGGTGTTCAGGACCAGCTTGAGCCGGCTGGCCGCGCCGCTCGTGCCGTCCTCGCCGACCCAGACCGTGCGCGCGCCGATGGTGTCGAACAGCGGCTGGACGGTGGGGCGGACGCTTTCCGGGGCGGCGGCCAGGACCACGAGCCTGCCCAGCTCGGCGGGCTGCCGCGAGCCCTGGACGGGGGCGTCGACGAAGACCAGGCCGGCCCCGTCGGCGAAGGCGGCGAGCTCGTCCACGGCCTCGCCGACGGTGCTGACCTGCACCCAGACGGTGCCGGGCGCCAGCTTCGGCGCGGCGGCCCGGACGGCCTCCAGGACGCGGGGGCCGTCGTTGAGGACGGTCAGCACCACGTCGGCGCCGTCGACGGCCTCGGCCGGGGTGTCGGCGACCGTGACGCCGTCGGCGACGAGGGCGTCGGCCTTGGCCCGGGTGCGGTTCCAGGCGCGGACCGTTAAGCCGCTCCTGGCGAGGTTGCGGGCGACGGGGGCGCCGATGATGCCGGTGCCGAGGACTGCGATGACCGGCTGTGCGGAGGTCATGTCCGTACTCCTAAAAGGGGGTTCGGGGGTACGCGCCGCTCGCGCCGAACGCACGAGTGGTTCGAAAATATTCGTACCGGGCTACCTTAGGCAGGCCGCGACCGGGCCCACAACGCGTCCCGGCCGTCTCTGTCACCTGTCCGACTCCGAGAGGTCCCGCGATGCCCGTCGAGTTGTTCCACCCCCCGCTGGACACCGTCGAACTCGACGCCGTGTACGCGGCGTTGGCCGATCGGCACCGGCGCGGCGTGGTGGTCCGGCTGGCCCGCACCCCGGACGCCGAGGTCGCCTGCACCGCGCTGGACGTGCCGGGCGCGAAGTCCACCCGTTCGTACCACTGGAAGGTGCTCCGCGAGGCCGGGCTCATCGTTCAGCGCAGTACCGGCACGGGCATGCTGCTGAGGCTGCGACCGGACTTCGAGCGCCGCTTCCCCGGTCTCCTCGGCAATCTGCTGACCCTGGAGCCCGGTCACGGGGCGCCGGCCTCCTGACGGGGGACCGCCCGCGCGACGACCTCGTCCGCCCCGGGCGTGGGGTGCGAGCGCGCCCGCCGGAGCAGGAGTCCCGAGAGTGCCGCCGTGCCCAGGCCCGCCACCGCGAGCAGCGCCCCGGACCACACGGGAGCCGTGTAACCCAGCCCCGCCCCGATGACGCTGCCGCCCACCCACGGGCCGATCGTGTTGCCGAGGTTGAAGGCCGAGGTGTTGGTCGTGGTGGCGAGCGTCGGGGCGTCGCCGGCCTCGCGCATCACCTGTGCCTGGAGTGCGGGGTTGATGGAGAAGGCGGCCAGACCGAAGGCCAGGACCGCGATCACGGTGGCCGCCCGGTGGTGTGCGGTGACCGTCAGGACCGCCAGCACCAGCGCCGTCGCCGCGATCCCCGCGTACAGGTTGGGCAGCAGATGGCGGTCGGCGAAGCGGCCGCCGACGAGGCTTCCCGCGAAGCAGCCGACGCCGAACAGGGTCAGCAGCAGCGGCACGGTCGTCTCGGAGAAGCCGCTGACGTCGGTGAGGAGCTTGGACAGGTAGCTGAAGCAGCAGAAGATCGCCGCCTGGGTGAGCATCGAGGTCGAAAGGGCCACCCACACCCGGGGGTTGCGGAACGCGGAGAGCTCCGCGCGCACCCCCGCGTACGGGCCGTTCGGCCCCCGCGGCACCAGGAGGAGGACGCCGAGCAGTGCGAGCACCGCCAGCGCGTCGACCGCCCAGAAGCTGGCGCGCCAGCCGGCGTGCTGGCTGAGGAACGTCCCCGCCGGGACACCGAACACGTTCGCCACGGTGAGTCCGGCGAACATGATCGCCAGCGCGCGGCCGCGCCGCTCGGGACCCGCGAGCTCGACGGCCACCACCGAGCCGATGCCGAAGAAGGCGCCCTGCGCGAGCGCGGCGACGCCCCGGCCGGCCATCAGCACGCCGTACCCCGGCGCGACGGCGCCCATGGTCTGCCCGAGGACGAACAGGAACAGCAGCCGGACCAGGGCCTTCTTGCGGTTGACGCGCAGGGTGGCGACGGTCAGCGCGGGGCCGCCGACCACCACGCCGAGCGCGTAACCGGAGATCAGCCAGCCCACGGCGGGCACGGAGACCGAGAGGTCGCGAGAGAGGTCGGGCAGCAGCCCGGAGATCATGAACTCGGTCGTCCCGATGCAGAAGACGCTCAGGCCGAGCACGTAGACGGCGAAGGGCATCGCCGCTCCTCCTTGGAATCCTTCGAGTGTGTCGGGTTCATGACCGGCTCATGTCCGGCTCGTGGCCGGAATTTTTTGAATCATCATTCCAAAATGAGGGTGAAAGGACGGCCGACGCGGGTGGGCGTCGGCCGGGGTGTCGGGAGGCTAGGGAGTGGCCCGGGGTGCGGGCGGCAGGATCTGGTCCACGAGGGCCGAGAGGGTCGCGCGGTCGCTGACCTTGCCGAGCACCCGCAGCCCGTACATCGAGTTGAGCAGGAAGACCGCGAGTGCCTGCGGCTCCTGGTCGCCCGCCATCGAGCCGTCGCGCTGCCCCTGCTCGATGCTGACACGCAGTGCCGTCTGCATCCGGGCGAAGGTGCCGCGGACGTGCTCGGTGATCTCCGGATCCTGTCCGGCCATCTCCATCGCCGTGTTCACCACGAGGCAGCCGCGGTGCTCGGGGGTGTCGGCGGTCTCCTCGTCGACGACGCTCAGCAGGACCGCGCGGATGCGTTCGCGGGCCGGTCCTTCGCCCTCTTCGAGCAGCGTCGTCAGGCGGCTGGTCCACTCGGTGTCGTAGCGCCGGAGTGCTGCCTCGAACAGCCCGCGCTTGCTGTTGAACGTGTTGTAGAGGCTGCCGCGACCCAGTCCTGTGCTTTCCACGAGGTCCTGGGCCGACGTGCCGGCGTACCCCTTGTCCCAGAACGTGGCCATTGCCGCGTCCAGTGCGTGGTTGAGGTCGAAGCCCCGGGGGCGAGGTGACATGTCGACAGGTTAGCAGTTCTGGAACGATTGTTAAAATTCGATGGACCGGCGTGACGGCCTGCTCGAAGGTGTGATTACCTCAAGTCGTCGACGCGGCACCGAGTGTCCCGGGACCTCTCCCGGGCATTCGTGTCGACCCATCCGGCGCGGGAGTCCGACCATCCCCCGTCGCCGGCGTGCCGCGAAGACCCGGTCCGCCCGTCGAACGACCCGGGCGGACGCGGGGGAGCGCCCTCTGACCAGGGCATCAACATCATTTCCATGGGGGATCACCTTGGCACCCGTTCAGTCCGTTGCGCCCATTTACGGCTTACGTCTGGAAAACGGGGCTTGCCTGCCGGGCCTGCTGGAGCAGCAGGCCACGGCGCGGCCCGAGGCCGTCGCGGTCGTGTCCGACGACCGCAGCCTCACCTACCGTCAGCTCGCCGAGTCCAGCGGCAGACTGGCGGTCCACCTCTACGGGCTCGGCGTGTCGGTCGACGACTGCGTCGGCCTCTACACCGAACCGTCGCTGGACCTGATGACCGGGGCCTGGGGAATCCTGTTCGCCGGGGCCGCGTACCTGCCGCTGTCCCCGGAGTACCCCGAGGACCGGCTCCGCTACATGATCGAGAACAGTCGCACCGGGGTGATCGTCACCCAGGAGCACCTGCGGGAGCGGCTGGCCGCCATCGCCCCGGCCGGCACCCGGATCGTCACGCTCGCGGACGTGCCGGAGGTCCCGCTCGACGGCGTTCCGCACTGCGGCGTCGGGGGAGCCGGTGCCGCCGGCCCCGTCGAGCCCGCGCGGATCCCGCAGCAGCGCGACCCCAGAGGGATGGGCCCCCGCCCGGACTCCCTCGCGTACGTCATCTACACCTCGGGCAGCACCGGCAAGCCCAAGGGCGTGATGATCGAGCACCGGAGCATTGTGTCCCAGCTGCGCTGGATGCACTCCTTCGGGCACCTCGGCAGCCACGTCACCGTCCTGCAGAAGACCCCGATGAGCTTCGACGCGGCGCAGTGGGAGATCCTCGCCCCCGCCGCGGGGGCCAAGGTCGTCGTGGGCGCGCCCGGCCTCTACCGCGACCCCGAGGCGATCGTCGCCACCATCGACCGGCACGAGGTCACCACCCTGCAGGGCGTCCCCACGCTGCTCCAGGCACTGGTGGACCTGGAGGAGTTCCGGTCCTGCACCACCCTGCGCCGGGTGTTCTCCGGCGGCGAGGCGCTCTCGCAGCGGCTCGCCCGCTCGCTGCTGACCGATCTGCCGTGGATCTCGCTGGTCAACCTGTACGGCCCCACCGAGACGACCATCAACGCCACCGCGTGCCTGGTCGACCCGGACGCGCTCGGCGACGGCGCGGGCTCGGTGCCGATCGGTGTCCCGGTCGACAACACGCCCTGCTTCATCCTCGACGAGGAGCTCCGGCCGGTCGACATCGGCACCACCGGTGAGCTCTACATCGGCGGCGTCCAGCTGGCCCGCGGGTACCTGCACCGCGAGGACCTGACGGCGGAACGATTCATCCCGTCGCCGTTCGTCCCGACCGAGCGGCTCTACAAGACCGGTGACCTCGCCTACTGGAACGAGGACGGCACCATCACCTGCGTCGGCCGCGCCGACAACCAGGTCAAGCTGCGCGGCTACCGCGTCGAGCTCGACGAGATCTCGCTGGCCATCGAGGAGCACGCCTGGGTCCGCCGCGCCGCGGCCGTCGTCACCGACGACCCGCGCACCGGCTTCCAGAACCTGGTGGCCTGCATCGAGCTCAACCCGCGCGAGGCGGCCCTGATGGATCAGGGCAACCACGGCGGCCACCACCAGTCCAAGGCCAGCAAGCTGCAGGTCAAGGCGCAGCTGTCCAACCCCGGCCTGCGCGACGCGGACGAACTGGCCGGCCGGCCGGTGCTCGGCCTGCCCGGCCGAGAGGCCTCCGAGCGGCAGCGCCGGGAGACCTTCGCCCGCAAGACCTACCGCTACTACGACGGCGGCGAGGTCGGCCGGGAGGACATCCGGCAGCTGCTCGCGCCGCCGCCGGTCTCGCGGCTGTCGCGCGGACTTGACGAACTGTCCCTCGCCCAGCTGGGAGAAATCCTCCGCTGGTTCGGGCAGTTCCGCAGCGAGGAGCGCCTCCTCCCGAAGTACTCCTACGCCTCGCCGGGCGCCCTGTACGCCACCCAGATGTACCTGGAGACCAGCGGCGTCGCCGGGATCGAGGCGGGCGTGTACTACCACCACCCGCTCGACCACACGCTGGTGCGGGTCGCCGGCACCGAGCTGACGGGCCCCGCCCTGAACGTGCACTTCGTCGGCAAGCGACGGGCCATCGAGCCGGTCTACGCCAACAACATCCTGGAGGTCCTGGAGTTCGAGACGGGCCACATGCTCGGCGTCTTCGAGGAGGTGCTGCCCGAGTACGGACTGACCATCCGCCCCGCCGGCTTCACCCCGGCCGTCAAGGACCGGCTCGACGTCGTCGACGAGGACCACTACCTCGGCACCTTCGAGATCCACCCGAACGACGGCGAACCCCGCCAGGACCCGACCGAGATCTACGTCCAGGCCCACCCGGGCCGGATCGCGGACCTGCCGGGCGGCCACTACCGCTACGTCGACGGCGAGCTCGAGCGCGTCTCCGACGCGCTGATCCAGCGCCGCCACGTCATCGCCATCAACCAGTCGGTCTACGACCGGGCCTCCTTCGGCATCACGGCGATCAGCCGCGCCGAGGAACCCTGGCTGGAGTACGTCGCGATGGGGGCCAAGCTGCACCACCTCCAGCGCAACGGGCTCGCGCTCGGCTTCATGTCCTCCGGATACAGCTCCAAGTCCGGCAACCCGCTGCCCGCCGCGCGGCGGATCGACGAGATCCTCGCGTCCATCGGCACCGGGACCGGCCCCTCGTACTTCTTCCTCGGCGGCCGGGTCACCCAGGAGCAGATCCTCAGCGAGGGCATGAACGAGGACGCCGTCCACACCAAGGGCCCGGCCGAGATCATCAAGGACGAGCTCGCCGGCTTCCTGCCCGACTACATGATCCCCAACCGCGTCCTGGTCATGAACGACCTGCCCCTGACCGCCAACGGCAAGGTCGACGCCAAGACCCTCGCCGGCAGCGAGCAGGTGCGGGCCGCGGGCAGCGGCGCCCCCTACGTCGCCCCGGCGACCGCCCACGAGCGGTGGCTCGCCGACGTCTGGGGGACGGCCCTCAAGTACGAGGACGTCTCGACCCAGGACGACTTCTTCGCGGCGGGCGGCAACTCGCTGATCGCCGTCGCCCTGGTCAACCGGATCAACCGCGAGTTCAACACCGAACTCCCGCTGCAGGTCGTCTTCGAGGCGCCGAAGCTCGGCGACCTGGCCGCCCGCATCGCCGACGGCTCGGGCGCGCCCGTCTCGCGCCTGGTCCGGCTGCACGACGACACCCCGAAGGGGGCCGAAGGCATCGCCGGCCCGGTGTTCTGCTGGCCCGGTCTCGGCGGCTACCCGATGAACCTGCGGCTGCTCGGCCGCGAGTCCGGCCTCGGCCGGCCGTTCTACGGGGTCCAGGCGCACGGCATCAACGAGGGCGAGGAGCCCTATCCGACCGTCCAGGAGATGGCCGCCGCCGACGTCGCCGAGATACGACGGATCCAGCCCGAGGGGCCTTACCTGCTGTGGGGCTACTCCTTCGGCGCCCGCGTCGCCTTCGAGGCGGCCTGGCAGCTGGAGCAGGCCGGCGAGAAGGTGGAGCAGCTGCTCCTGCTGTGCCCCGGCAACCCCGAGGTCCGGGCGGCCGAGGCCGAGCGCCACGGCCGGGAGGCCTCCTTCGCCAACCCCGCCTACGTCACCATCCTGTACTCGGTCTTCACCGGCTCCATCAGCGGCCCCGAGGTCGAGGACTGCCTGGCGGCCGCCCGGGACGAGGACAGCTTCGTCGCCTTCGTCCACGAGCGAATACCGGCACTCGACGCGCAGTTGATCCGCCGGATCACCCGCATCGTCGGCGAGACCTACGAATTCGAGTACAACTTCCGCGAGTTGAGCGAGCGCAAGCTGAACACCCCGGTCACCCTCTTCAAGGCGACCGGTGACGACTACGCGTTCATCGAGGGCAGTTCCGGCTACTCCGCCGCGCCCGTGACGGTCGTCGAGCTCGAGGGCGACCACTACAGCGTCCTCAAGGAGCGCGGCGTCGCCGAACTGGTGGCCGCCATCCGCGCCCGGCTCGGCGCATAACCCACTTCTTCCTGAGGACTTGGAGTCCCCATCGTGCCGCACGTGGACATTTCCTACTACGGCAGGGAATTCACCGACGAGCAGAAGGAACGGCTGGGCCGCGCCCTCGCCGACGTCGTCGTCGAGCACTTCTCGACCTACGACGGGGCCGTCTCGGTCTCCCTGCACCCCGTGGACCGGAAGGACTGGACCGAGCAGGTCCTCGAGCCCCGGATCACCGGCCGGCCGGACCTGCTGATCAAGGCGCCCGACTACCGGCCCGAGTGACCCCTCCGCACACCCCGACGGCCGCGCCCCGGCCGTACCCGCACCACGCGATCTTCTGAGAGGTACCCGCACATGACCGACTCCCTCGGCCCCCGACTCAAGGTCGGCGTCGTCGTCCCCTCCACCAACACCTCGGCCCAGCCCGAGCTGGAGGCCCTGCGGCCGCACCAGGTCACCAACCACATCGGCCGTATGGTCATCGGCGACGACTCGATGGTCGACGAGCCCGGCTTCGACCACGTGATGCACAGCATCCGAAACTCCACGCACCCGGCGATCAAGAGCGTCGTCAGCTGCAGTCCCGACACCGTGATCATCGGCGTCTCCCCGGAGAGCTACTGGGACGGCCCGGCCTCCCACGAGCGCGTCCTCGCCTCCATGCGAGAGGCCGCGGGCGGCCTGCCCGTCATCATGAGCCCCGACGCGATCAACGCCGCCCTCGGTGCCTACGAGGCCCGCAGGATCGCCGTCATCACCCCGTACCTCCCCGTGGGCGACGACTCCGTCAGCCGCTTCTTCAAGGACAGCGGCTACGACGTCGTCCGCATCCAGGGTCTCGGCATGCCCAGCCCGGCGAAGATCTCGCACGTCTCCGAGACCGAACTCCGCGACGTCATCAAGGAGATCGACGGACCGGACATCGAGGCGATCGTCCAGGTCGGCACCAACGTCGCGCTGTCGCGCGTGGCCGCGCTCGCCGAGTTCTGGATCGGCAAGCCCGTCATCTCCAACAACACCGTCCTGTACTGGCACGCCCTGCGCCAGAACGGCATCGAGGACCGCGTCCACGGCCACGGCTCGCTGCTCTCCGAGCACTGACCGACAGCCACCCTCCCGGCGGTGCGGCGCCCCGGCTCAAGGCGGTCGTCGCGGGCGCCCGGCTCGCCGGTGAGGGCCGGGACGAGATCCTGGTCGACGC